>PKYA01000081.1 GCA_003133545.1 Acidimicrobiaceae bacterium
TCAACCACAACAAAAGAAGGGAGGAATAAACCATGATTGTTCTCGGGATCGTATTGTTAATCATCGGCTTCATAGCCGGGCTACCGATCATCTGGCTGTTCGGCGTCATTGCCCTAGTCATCGGCGCTGTGCTGGCCATCAGCGGACGCAGCGGCCACCAACTCGCCGGCCGCAGCCATTGGTACTAACCCACACGTTTCATAAAGTAGGCGTGAACACAGCCTGAAAGCCGCGGAAAGCCCTTCCTCTCTGGGAAACTTGGAGTTGCGAAGCACACAAGAACCCCCGAGAGAAGGGCACTTCCGAGATGGAGCGTACCAACGCGCATCAACGACGCCCGGGGCGAGATGGGACGGCGTCACCCAAGGCGGTCGCCAAAGCGGGTTCGGTTGTAATATCGACGACCAACGGTGACGACCGTGAGATCGCATCCCCAAGTCAGCACCTTGAAGCCCTTCGGGGGCGCTGTCCACGACGGACCGTGCTGATGCTCCACCGAACGTGCTGCCGGTGGGTCTGCGGCCTACTCGGACAGCGCCTTTCAGATCCCGCAGCGGGATCCCCTCGCGGGGACAGCGTGAGCTTCAGCCGGACCTCTGAGACGTGTGTCAGTCACGGATCGCCTTGTGGCTATCTCCGCGGCTGGTGGTCTCATCCCTGACAATCCCTCATTTGTACCCCAGCTCTCAACAGCGCCGACCTGACAGTGCTGGCATTGATCCCAAAGTGTTTCCCAACTGTGGCCAGAGACTGCCCAGACCGGTAGAACTGGGCTGCCTCAACTATCTCTTTAGGTAGCAAAGCGGGATAACGGTGCCGGACTCCACCATTACGCCTGACGTGCTCGATGACCGTATCTCGGTTGATTCCGTAGCGAACTGCCAGTTGCCTGACCAACACTCCAGACTGATAATCGGTTATCAGCTGTTCGATTTCCGATGGACGCAGCCGGTGGTGGACCTGTTTTGCACGACGGTGAACTACTGGCCCTGGTTCAGGGGTCATCTGGACTAATTCTCCCAGCTGAGAGGCCATTTCTCCCTGGTTGGAGTAACGTCCCATCACCTCCACCAAGGCTATTTGACGGGCTGAGGGTGGAAGCTCCCCAATGAAACACGAAAGAGGGCGGCGGACGCTATCTAAGAGGGCGTCGGTTGACCCTGCCGTAGACGGCATCAATAAGGGCGGTCCGTGAAAAACCACTTGGCTTGTTATCTCCTTCCCGGTAGTGTCCGAACTGTTATCGACGCCAGAGTGGCGCCAGCCTTAGATGTCTGACAGGGCCGTGCCCCGTCGTCGTGGCCGGCCGAGGAGGGAGCGTCATGACCACCACACTCGACAAGCGGGTCGAAGATTTCATCGCCACCGATCGTAAGCTCTTCATCGACGGCGACTGGGTCGACGCAGCGTCCGGACGAACGTTCATCACGCCCAATCCAGCTACGGGCGAAGCACTCGCCACTGTGGCCGAGGGCGACGCACATGACATTGACCGGGCGGTGCAGGCGGCGCGTCGTGCCTTCGAGGTGGGCCCGTGGGCTCGCATGACCCCGTCCGATCGGGGGCGGCTCATCTGGAAGATCGGTGATCTCATCCTTGAGCACGTTGATGAGTTGGCACAGCTCGAAACTCTGGACAACGGCAAGCCGTACGGTGTGGCCCAGGTGGCCGACGTGCCGCTGGCGGCGGATTTGTTCCACTACATGGCAGGTTGGGCCACCAAGATCGAAGGCAATTCGATCAATATTTCGGTGCCCTACGCCCCCGGGGCGAACTTCCACGCCTACACGCTGCGCGAACCGGTAGGCGTGGTTGGTCAGATCATCCCGTGGAACTTCCCCCTCCTCATGGCGGCGTGGAAGCTGGGTCCCGCTCTCGCTGCCGGGAACTGCGTCGTGCTCAAGCCGGCGGAGCAAACGCCCCTCTCCGCACTACGACTGGCAGAGCTCATCGCCGAAGCCGGAGTGCCTGACGGGGTCGTCAATGTAGTCACCGGTTTTGGTGAGACCGCCGGTGCGGCGCTGGCCGCACACGACGGCGTCGACAAGGTCGCATTTACAGGATCGACGGAAGTCGGCAAGCTCATTGTCCAGGCTGCCGCGGGAAACCTGAAGAAGCTGACACTTGAGCTTGGAGGAAAGAGCCCGAACATCGTCTTCTCTGATGCCGACCCCGAGGGCGCGATAGCGGGTGCTGCCAATGCCATCTTCTTCAACCACGGGCAGTGCTGCGTTGCCGGGTCTCGGCTCTTCGTGCAGGAGGATCGATTCGAGGATGTTGTGGCTGGCGTGACCGAGATTGCCAAGTCCATCAAGCTGGGTGACGGCATGGATCCGGAGACCCAGATGGGTCCACTCGTCTCGGACGAGCAGCTCCAACGTGTAACGGGTTTCCTCGAATCGGGTAAGAGCGACGGGGCGACTGCATTGACCGGTGGCGGGCGACGGGGCGACCGTGGTTACTTTGTCGAGCCCACCGTGCTGACCAACACCCGTCCGGACATGCGGGTCGTGCGCGAGGAGATCTTCGGTCCGGTGGTGGTTGCGGCCCCATTCCAGACACTGGACGATATCGCCCAGGTGGCCAACGACACGCCCTATGGGCTCGGGGCCGGGATCTGGACCAAGGATATCTCGAAGGCTCATTTGTTGGCCAAGAAGATCAGGGCTGGCACCGTATGGATCAACTGCTACAACATCTTTGATGCCGCGCTTCCCTTCGGGGGGTATAAGCAGTCCGGGTGGGGTCGTGAGATGGGTCACCAGGTGCTCGAGTCCTACACGGAGGTGAAGTCGGTCTGCGCGCAGCTGTAGGGGGCAGGTCGCCGACCTGTTACGCGCGCTTCGCTGGAGGCGCCATACGTCGGGCATTCCCGATGCGGCAGGGTTGATCAGCTGGCGGCAGCGAGAGGCTCTATTTCTTTGAGTGTTTCGCTGAGCCGATCCTTCTCTACCTCGAGGTCATAGCGAAGGTGACCGGAGCGCCGAGTACGAACTTCACCGACTTCGCCAGACACACGGCTGCGGCGTGGGCCAGAGAATTGCATGGTGACCGAGAACCGGACTTGAGGGTCGGCGAGTCGGACATCTCGGCCTGACCTCTCCCACGTCCATTTGCAACCGCTGGAGGCGTGCCGCAGACTCCAATCAACCTACAGCGATAGCCGTTACAGCGATAGCCGTTTCCAGGCATCACTTCCAGATAGGAGGACCATGAGAATGGGCACGATCACCACTACCGATGGCACGGAGATCTTCTACAAGGACTGGGGGTCGGGCGAAGCGATCGTGTTCAGTCACGGCTGGCCGCTTTCGGCTGACGACTGGGACACCCAGATGCTCTTCTTCCTACACCATGGCTACCGGGTCATCGCCGCCGACCGGCGTGGGCACGGCCGCTCCTCGCAAACCGATGGTGGTCACGACATGGACCACTACGCCGACGACCTGGCCGCGCTGACCGCACATCTGGACCTCCACGACGCCGTTCACGTCGGCCACTCGACTGGTGGTGGTGAGGTGGTCCGCTACGTCGCCCGGCACGGCGAGAGCCGCGTGGCGAAAGCAGTGCTCATCAGTTCAGTACCGCCGCTCATGGTTCAGACCGAAGCCAACCCCGGCGGCCTGCCGAAGAGCGCGTTCGACGACCTGCAGGCTCAGCTGGCCGCCAACCGCTCCGTGTTCTATCGGGCTCTTCCGTCGGGACCCTTCTACGGCTTCAACCGGCCCGGCGTTGAACCCTCGGAAGCGATCATCGAGAACTGGTGGCGGCAGGGGATGATGGGAGGAGCGAAGGCACACTACGACGGCATCGTCGCCTTCTCTCAGACGGATTTCACCGAAGATCTCAAGAAGATCAAGGTGCCCGTGTTGGTGATGCACGGGGAGGACGACCAGATCGTCCCCTACGCCGACTCCGGCCCATTGTCCGCGCAGCTCGTGCAGAACGGGACACTCAAGAGCTACCCCGGATTCCCCCACGGCATGCCGACCACACAAGCCGAGACGATCAACGCCGATCTGCTGGCGTTCATCCAGTCCTGACGGCTTCTTTTCCCGCTCAGTCGAGTCGGTCAAGCGTCAGTCAGGCCCCGGAATGGCAGAAGTGCCGTGAGCAGTGATGTGTGTATGTTCGGTGAGCAGGGTTGATGCATCGTAGAGCGCGATGACCTGCGACCAGTCGGTGTCGCGGACCTCGCGGGAGTCAGTGTGGACGGCGTTGATCGCGGCGAGGATTTGGTAGCGCCCCGGCGCCTGGCCCGAGGCGAGGCGCGCGCGGACCAGGGCGTGGCCCTCGGCGATCAGCTCGCGGTCCCAGGCACCGCGGTCCTGCTTGTCGAGGGCGACGACCTCACCGCTCGCCGACACGCGCGCGGTCCGGCGGGCCTCAGTCAGGAGCATCAGCGCCAGAAGTCCGGCGACCTCGCCGTCGGCCGGCATCAGGTCACGGACCAGCCGGGTGAGCCGGATCGCCTCGGCGGTCAGGTCGCTGCGGACCTCCTCCTTCTCGGGTCCGAGGCCAGGTAGCCCTCGTTGAAGATCAGGTAGAGGACCGCGAGCACCCCCGTGACTCGGATCGGGAGGTCCTCACGTGACGGCACGTGATAGGGGATCTTTGTCGCCTTGATCTTCGCCTTCGCTCGGGTGATCCGCTGGCCCATGGCGGCCTCCTGGACCAGGAACGCGCGGGCGATCTCGGGCACGGTGAGCCCGCCGACTATCCGCAAGGTCAGCGCAACTCGCGCCTCAATGGCCAGGGTGGGGTGGCAGCAGGTGAAGACGAGGCGGAGCCGGTCGTCGCCGATGGCGCCGATAGGCTCGGGGGTGTCGGACAGCACCAGGGCCTCCATGTGTTTTGCCCCGCGCCTGGCCTCACGGCGAACCCGGTCGATGGCCTTGCGGTGGGCGGTGGTGGTGAGCCACGCGCCGGGACTGGGAGGAACGCTGTCGACCGGCCAACGCTCGACAGCGATCGCGAATGCCTCGCCGGCCATCCTCGGCGATGTCGAGGTCCCCGAAGCGCCTGGCCAAAGTCGCGCCCACTCGGGCCCACTCCTCGTGGTGGGCCCGCGCGATCACATCGTCGACATCGGTCATCCGTCCAAGAGCGGCCGGAGCTCGACCCTCCGGTTGCAGTGCTTCGACCCCAAGGTGGCGAGCCGGAGCGCGACGTCGAGGTGGGGGGCCTGGATGATCCAGAAGCCCGCGACGTACTCCTTCGTCTCCACGTAGGGCCCGTCGGTAAACACCGCATCCTCCTCCCGGCCGTCGATGACGGTGGCCGTGCTAGGCGACGCGAGGCCACCGGCGAAGACCCAGTGGCCATCGGCCAGGAGTTGCTCATTGAAGACATCGATCGCGGCCATCTCGTCTGCGGTTGCGGTGTCGGTCGTGTCGGTAAGCACGGAAATCAGATACTGCGCCATCATGCCTCTCACCCCTACTACGAACGCCGTCGCCTCGATCCGACACATTCCGCTGAGATCGTGACGAGAATTATCGTACGTCGCGCGGTGCAGAGGGCGATCGGTCGCGCTGGCGGGGGAGGGTTTGTGCTGATCTGCGGCCTCGACGCTATCGGTGTCAAGCGGCCAAGGAGCTGTCGCCAGTAGTCCTGGGCCAGGTCGTCGTCGCGGGTCAGGCCGCCCTCGATGTGACACTCCGCCCGCAGCGGCATGCCCCGACTGACCTGCGCCCGATGCGCCGAGCCGGGCCAAGGACACCGCTGGCAGTCCAAGCTCTTCTGTCGACAACAACTTGATTCGGCCCCGCAACGATGCGTCGATCCAGTGCCGAGTCGGGCAACTTTCGCCCGTCTCGGGGCCGGACTGCGGCCCTCGGACAACAAGCCCCGGCTGGCACTAGTGCTCGTCCAGTCGGCTCGCAAGCCACGTCTCAACTCCACCCAGAGCAGCCGTGGCCATGGATGTCCGGTGTGAGTTGAAGCCGTGCATCGACTCCGGAAATACCCGGAGATCGACCTCGTTGCCAGCAGCTGACAGTCGGGCTGCCATAGCAAGATTGTCCTCCAGCAATACGTCCAATGTGCCTACGAGCAGCAAAATCGGCGGCAGGCCGCCAAGGTCGCCGTAAACCGGCTCGCCGACTTGATCAGCTGGCGGTAGCGAGAGGCTCTATGCCCTTGAGCGTTTCGCCGAGCCGATCTTTTTCTACCTCGAGGTCATAGTGGGCCTGAAGGTTCAACCAAAAGCCGTCGCTCATCCCGAAGTACCGGGAAAGACGCAACGCCGTGTCAGCACTGATCCGTCGACTCCCATGAACGATCTCATTGATCCGGCGGGCAGGAACGCCGATCGCCTGGGCCAGCCTGTACTGGCTGATTCCCAGTGGCTCGAGAAAATCCTCCATCAACATCTCGCCGGGGTGGACGGGGGCCATGATTGGATTGTCGGTGGCGGTCATATTTCCTCCCTAGTGGCAATCGACGAGCTCAACGTCGTGAGGGCCGGTGGCGCTCCACCGAAAGCAGATCCGGTATTGATCATTCACTCGAATGCTGTAGTAACCCGCCCGATTTCCCTTGAGCTTTTCGAGCTGGTTCCCGGGTGGGACGGCCAAGTCACCGATCCGCTCTGCCGCGTTGACGTAGGCCAATCTGCGCCACGCCATGCGTTGGACCTCTGCACTGAACTTCCGAACAGACTTTCGTTGCCAGACTCTCAACGTTTCGGTGTCCCGGAACGACTGCTCCGTGAGCACTGAGTAATAGTAACGGATAACGTTATTAACGTCAAGCGTTATCATCCCACCGGCGCCGGCACCGCCACAGGAGGAACGTGGGGATAGGCGCCGCCGGTTCGATGATGCGTTCCAGTTCCAAGCCAGCATCGAGCAAACCATTGAGGTACGTGGCCAGCTTGCGGTGGGTCGCCCCGACCCGGATGCGAGCACCGTTGGGATTGTGGTCCGGCGAGATCCACCAAACCTCGGCGTCGTAGCCGCGATCGGACGGCCAGCTACTGAGGCCATTGTCGTTGCCTGGAAAGCACGGGTGCACGATCGACGCGACGAACCATCCTCCCGGGCGCAACACGGTTGCCACCGTGGCCAGCGTTCCTGAGAGATCGTCGATGTCCATCAGGGCCAACTCGCACGTGCAGCCGTCGAAGGGGTGTCCGTCCCACCAGTGGGGGGCTCGGGTGACATCGGCTTGGACGTAGTCGATGTCAGCGGAGTCTCTGGTCCGGGCCTTGTCGAGAAGGGCTCCGGAGAAGTCCACGCCAACGACAGTGGCGCCGGCGCGGGCCAGGTCCCGGGACAGCCGGCCGTGGCCGCAGGCAAGGTCGAGTAGCCGCAGCCCCGCCAGCGGAGGCATCAACTCTGGGTGCGCGGAGATGAGGGGAGGTCCAAAACCGCTGGTCCACTGCTCGTACCACTCGGCGAATTCGTCGTACCTTGCAAGCGTGCGCGCCACGAGCACGAGGCTATCGGGAGTGACTGTCGACCCCGCCGCGCTGCCGTCCGCATTGCGCGGAATTTCGGACCTTGATACAGCAGGAAGGCTCGCAGACATGCGCGGCTCGACTCAGGAGTCGAGGGTCAGACTGAAAGTGGTGCTACCACCTACGCTCATTGTGGGCTAACCACCTTGGCACCTCCTATCGGCCACGCAAGACTGTGGGGACGGCGTTGGCGTGAGGAGGGTCCCTTGGGGGCGGTCAGGTTGGTGTTCCACGCCGAGTTGCGCCAACGGTGGCGATCATGGCTGGCCATTGCCATCCTGATAAGCGTCGTCGCTGGGTTCGTGCTTGCCGCCACAGCAGGAGGGCGGCGTACTGAATCGGCATTCCCACGATTTGTTGCCGCCCACGGATTCGACGCTGTGGTGTACGCGACCCGGCCTGTGCCCAAGGTTGCCAAGCTCCCCGGAGTCAGCTCAGTGACAGAGGTCGTCATCCCCGATGATGGTCAGCCGACCTGCAACTGCTCTCATTCGATCAGCCAGGTGAACTTGGGCGTGGAAGTTGTAGCGCCGAAGGCCAGATCGCCTTTCACATTGGCCTCGGGCCGAATGCCAGATCCGTCCGTCCCAGACGAGGTGCTGGCATCGTTCACGTTGCAACAGGACTACGGAGTGCAGATCGGGACAGTAATCCACGTCCCCTTCGAAGCACCGTCGCAGGGCTCGGCATATAACAATCCCAACGTTGGTTTACCGAATCCCGAGGGTCCGACGGTCGCTTTCCACGTTGTCGGCATTGAAGCGACGGAGTATGAGTTCCCTTCCGGGACCACTCCCGTCTATCTTCTCTCGCCCGCGCTGGCGGCGACAAGGTCCAGGCCGGGAGATCTCCTGCGAACGTCCCAACTGAATGCCTTATGAATGACTCGGAATTCTTGGGTCGAAGATCACATGGCTACCCCTCGACCCGCGCCATGGGGCCAGTGTGGCTGGCCAGCATCAGGGATCTCCAATGGCGGTCGCGGCGTTTCCTCTTGGCGGTTTTCGCCACTGGTCTGGTGTTCGGCCTGGCTTTGATGATCAGCGGCGTCGCCAACAGTTTTAATGTCGAAGTGAGAAACACGGTCGGAGCGATCAGTGCCCGATTCTGGTTTGTGCCAACTGGCAGTCTTGGACCCTTCACCGTTGCTGCACCATTTCCCGCCAGTGAAGCTGCTGCGATCCAGAGGATCCCGGGAGTGACGGCAGCGAATCCGATCCTCGTAAGTAGAGCGCTCACTGATGGGGCGATCACGACCTCCGATTCCACAAGTGCTTCCGTATCTTCCGAGCAGGCGGTCAACCTGATCGGCGTCGTTCCCGGAGGCGTAGGCTCACCCCGAGTTGCCGAGGGTAAACCTTTGCGGCAGCGGGATACTGCCGTCGTAGATGAGAGCCTCGGTGTGAAAGTGGGACAGGAGATCGGTCTCAACGGCGTAAGGTTCAAGGTGAACGGTCTTGTCCGCGGCGTCACCTACTTCGCCGGGCAACCCGTTGTTTTCGTCACCCTACGAGCGGCTGATGCATTGACAGCCGACGGTAAGGCGCTGGCCACCGCTGTGCTCGCGAGAGGCATGCCGCTTCGTTCGACTAGCGGCTTCACGGCGCTGACCGATGCGCAGGTCCGAGCGGACCTCGCACGCCCGACGGCGCAGGCAGCCGAGACAATCAAGCTGATTGAGTACCTTTTGTGGCTGGTAGCCGCCGGGATCATTGGTGCGATTGTCTATCTGTCGGCGCTCGAGAGGCGTGGAGACTTTGCGGTCCTCAAGGCCGTCGGTACGCCGAGTTCGCATCTATTTTTCGGGCTTGTGATCCAAGCCGTTCTCATAGCGCTTGGCGCAGCCATCGTCGGAATCCTCGTCGAGATACCAATGTCGGGCACTTCACAGATGGCTGTCCGGCTCGCGCAATCGAATTACCTCGCCGTCCCTGTCGTCGCAGTGATTGTTGGGGTTGTCGCCAGCGTCCCGCCTGCCCGAAGGGCAGCCCGCGTTGATCCTGCGCTGGCATTCGGAGGTGGGAAATGACCTTACTCGAGGTCACCGACCTCACCGTCGAGTACTCCAGTGGTGGTTACAAGGTGAGACCGCTGAACGATTTCACTCTTCATGTGGACAAAAGGGAGCTCACCGTGCTTCTCGGTGCGAGCGGTTGTGGGAAGTCGACACTATTGTCTGCGATCGCAGGGCTTCTGCGACCGTTGTCCGGATCGATCCGCGTCGGCGGTGCCGAAGTCGTTGGGCTAGGGAACAGAGCGCTCACCCGCTATCGTCAAACCTCCGTCGGCATCGTATTCCAGGCCTTCAACCTCATCCCCTCGCTGAATGCCCGTGAGAACATCGAACTCATTTGTCGCACTGCGGGCCAATCCCGAGCCAGAGGGCGCGAGCGCGCCGAGCACCTTCTAGAGATGATGGACCTAGGAGACCGAATGAACCACCGACCTGGATCGATGTCCGGAGGACAGCAACAGCGGATCGCCATCGCACGCGCTTTGGCTCTCGATCCCCCGGTCATCCTCGCCGATGAACCCACCGCGCATCTCGACTACATCCAGGTGGAGGGCGTGCTCAGGACACTTCGGGATCTCGCTGACGCTGACCGCACAGTCATCATCGCGACGCACGATGAGCGATTACTCCCGCTCGCCGATCGCATCGTCGAGTTAAGTCCCCGAGTTGCGCGTGTGGCCACAGCCGAGGAACACCGGAATCTGCAGGACGGGGATGTTCTCTTTCAGCAAGGTGATCCAGGGGCGCTTGTCTACACTGTCGAGTCGGGGCTTATTCAACTGGTTCGGGTGCGAGACGACGGTGCCGAAGAGGTCATCAACGAGGTCGCCGCGGGAGCGTACTTTGGCGAGCTCGCTCCGATGTTCGGCCTGCCGCGGTCAGCGATGGCGCGTGCGGCCGGACCAACCGTCGTGACGGGTTTCCCAGTGAGCGAATTCAGAGCTCATATGCGATCGGCCCCGAGAACAAAGTAAAAGCAACAAGATCCTTCGGTCGAAAATGCCCGATCTGACCTGCCGGCCACCATCGCGGAGCCGGTACTCGGCAGCTTGATTCGCCCGTCTATGGAAGACCGATGTGCGCGAATCTGCGTGCATTCGAAGTGAGGAACGTAACCCTACGTGACCTTATCGAGATGGTAGGCGAGGGAAACGTGATAGGGGCCGATCCGCCCCCTCGCCCGGTCACGCACCTGGGGAGTACTGTCCCGGCCACAAGGAGAGGAAGGTCACATGGCCACCGAGATGGACGCTTGGGCCCGGGCTGGTCTGATCTACGAACTGTCGGAGGGCGTGGCGTGGCTGCGCCTGAACCGGCCCGAACGGCGGAATGCCATGGACCACTATCCGGGCGGTCAGGGCCCTCACGGAATGGGTTTGCGCGACGCGCTCTTGGAAGCCATCCGCGACGCGACCGAGGACAAAGCGGTGAAGGTCGCGGTGATCACCGGCAATGGTTCGGCGTTCTCAGCTGGCGCAGACCTCAAGACCGAGGCGCTGGAGATCCCACCGGAGCGCAGGCGATCTCCGACGCTCGCCCGCGACGACGGGCTTCTCTACGGCTGGTACCGCCTGCTCGAGTCGATCTGGCGCAGTGAAACGCCGTTCATCGCCGCGGTCAACGGGCCGGCCATCGGGGCGGGATGCCAGCTCGCCTTGGCGTGCGATCTGATCTACGCATCCGAGCAGGCCACGTTCTGGGAGATCTTCGCCCGTATCGGCCTTCCGCTCGAGGGCGGGGCGGCATGGCTGTTGACCAGGTCCCTCAGCCTTCCGCTGGCCAAGGAGATGGCCCTATTGAGTGAGCCTTTGAGCGCCAAGCAGGCGTTCGAGTGGCGGCTGATCAATGGGTGCGTACCCGCTGAGCAGCTCGAGAAGGTGGCTGCTGGTGTGGCCCGGAAGCTGGCGACGCTGGAGGCCCCTTCGAAGGGTCCGGCTGCGTCTGGAGAGAGTCGTGACGTGAGTGCCCGCCTGGGGCACATCAAAGGCCAGCTGAACGCCGCATGGGAGCAATCGATGTGGCAGACGTTTCGGGAAGAATCGGCCCTGCTCAACATGCCGGCCGGCGATGTGTCGTAATAGTGGAAGGGAGGGCAAGAGATGCGAACTGCTGAAACTTTGACCGAGCTGAGCGGGAGGCTCCAGCGGCTAGAGGACCTTGAGGAGATTCGCCGGCTGTACGTCGACTACGGGCGCCACCTCGACGATTGTGATCCGGTCGCCTACACCTCCCTCTTCGCCCGCGATGCCAAAATTCGGCTCGGACCGGTATTGCGGGCGGACGGCCGCGAGGAGATCGAGCGAGCCGCCAACAAGATGCTCGGCAACCTTGCTGCCGGTGAGGAGAAGCGCTCGGTACACCTCATCGACACGCCCCGCATCGAGTTGTCCGGCGACACCGCCTCGGGGGAGTGCGTGTGGGCTGCCATCGGGAGGCGCACAGATGGCGCCGAGCCGTCCATCCTCGTGGGTCGGCACGTCGACGAACTCGTCCGCGAGGATGGCCGCTGGCGCTTTGCCCTGCGCCGTGGCTTCATCGACATAGGAGCGCTCGGCTAAACCTCTTACTCGGCGATCTGGAAGTCCGGGGGCGGCGACGACACCGAGCGGTCCTCGTTGCCCTCATGGTGGAGGACCAACCGGGTCGCCCCCAAGCGCCGCCCACACCCGGGTGCGAATGGGTGAGGTCGCCTTGACCCCAGCTGAGGGCACCTCTAGCTTTGCGTGGAGTTGTAGAGGTGGGGTCAGGACGCTGCCGTGCGACCACCCAGAGGGAGGGAACTGCCATGGCAGAATCACAGACGAAGTACACGCTCATCTCGGCCGATGGGCATCTCAACGAGCCTCGGGACGTGTGGACCTCGCGGGTGGCCAAGAAGGACAAGGACCGGGTGCCGCGGGTGGACAGGCTGCCTGACGGAGACGGGTGGGTGTTTCCCGGCTACGACACCACGCTCCCATTCAGCTGGGGGGCGACGGCGGGGCGCCACCCCGAGGACATGGGTCAATGGTGTACCTACGATGACATCAATCCCGGCAGTTACGACCCTGTCGCCCGGGTCAAGGAGATGCAGGAGGACGGGGTCGATGCCGAGCTGATCTTCGGGTCCAACAACCCGCGCACGTTCGTGGCCGGCCATGAGGATGCCGATCTCCACCATGAGATGATCCGGGCATACAACGACTTCATGTCCGAGTTCTGCTCGACCGCCCCTGATCGGCTCGGCGGTACTGCACTGCTCCCGAATCGTGGCGTCGAGGGATGCCTCAAGGAGATTGAGAGGCTCTCGAGGATGCCCGGGTTCGTGGCCTTCCTCATGCAGCGCTACCCGAGCGGGGAGCCGTCCATCACGTCGGAGGACGATGCGGTTTGGGAGGCGATCGAGGCCAGCGGCAAGCCGTTGACCATCCACGTGGGTCTGGTAGAGGGGAAGATGGGCCAGGGCCGGCGCACGGTAGCCACGAACCTCCCCGGCACCGGCCACTTCTATGACGCGCCGAAACGGATGCTGCAGTTCATCTTCGCCGGGGTACTTGACCGGTTTCCCAAGCTTCGCATCCCGTTCATTGAGGTCGATTGCGGGTGGATCCCATACTTCGAGAGCCAGTGCGACGACAACTTCCTGCGCCACCGCAAGGCGTCCCTGCGCGACTCCAAGCTGACCCGTCTACCCAGCGAGTACATGCAGGAGTTCTTTCCCGCCTCGTTCATCACGGATCCCTTCGCCGTCGACAATCGCGCCCGCATCGGTGTGCACCGGATGCTCTGGTCGAGCGACTACCCCCACATCACGACGGACTGGCCGCTGTCGTGGAAGACCATCAACGCTACGTTCGCCGACGTTCCTCCCAATGAGAAGCACGCCATCCTGTGTGGCAATTCCCTCAGGCTTTTCAAGTTCGACCAGGTCGGGAGCGCCTGACCCTTGACGGCGAGAAGCACGGAACCGGTCGGCCGGTCCCGTGCCAGCACTTTTGTCATCAGCATCACGCCGTTCACCGAAGACGGTGCCTTGGACGAGGTCGCCCTGCGGGGGCACCTCAGGCGCATGGCCTCTGCCGGCATCGGCGTCTACCTGGGGGGCGGTGGCAGCGGTGAAGGCTACGTTCTCTCGCCGGACGAAACGAGGCGGTTGCTGCAGATCGGCGTGGAAGAACTGCAAGGGAAGGTGCCGGTCCGCGCCATGGGCGTCGAACCGCGCACGTCGCTCGACATGATCGAGTATTTCGAGATGGTCAGCGGCATCGGAGTCGACGCCGCCCAGGTCTACTCCCTCGATCAGGGGCACGGTCACCGGCCGACTCGGGACGAGATCCATCGGTACTTCGATGACGTGTTGCGGGCGATCGATTTCCCCGCCGTGCTCTCCACCCATCAATCGGTCGGCTATCAAGTTCCGGTACCCATGCTGATCGAATTCGCCGATCGGTTCGACCACCTGATCGGGGTCAACCTCAGCCACCAGGATTTGGGCTATCTCAGCGCCGTTATCGATGCGCTGGGGGACCGGCTGGAGATCCATGTCGGCGGGCCCCATCTGGCGCTGACAGCGCTCTCGCTCGGCGGCACCGGGTACCTGAGCTCCGAGGGCAACCTGGCGCCTGCGCTCTGCGTCGGGGTGATCAACGCCTATAAGGAAAACGACGCGTGGCGCATGGTGGACTTCTACGGAAAACTGCTCCGGCTGTCGGGCACCTTCTATGCCGCTGGCGGGATACGGGCCACCAAGGCCGCCCTCAATGCGCTCGGGCTGCCCGGCGGCTTTCCCCGCCTACCTCAGCTGCCGGTGCCCGACGCAAGCGTCCCACCCCTACTCGACACCATCGAGCGACTGGGTATCGGGGCTATCGAGGGCTGGGAGTAACCGTTGTCCGGGAGTGGAGACGCCTTCCGACTCGATGACCGGGTTGTGGTCATTACCGGCGCCTCGTCTGGACTGGGCGCCGCCGTGGCCGTGGCGGCTGCTCAGGCTGGCGCCGACGTCGTGCTCGGCGCCCGACGTCTCGAGATGCTCGAATCGACGGCGGCGGCCGTCGACGAGGCCGGCCGCAAAGCCCTCGTTGTGCCGGTTGACATCACCCTGGTCGAGGAGTGCCAGCGGCTGGTGCAGCAGGCGTCGGACGTCTTCGGGCGTGTCGACGGGCTCGTCAACAACGCCGGATTGGCGACAGCTGTCCCGGCATCGCAGGAGGCACCCGATGCCTTCCGCGCCGTCGTCGACCTCAACTTGATGGGCGCCTACTGGATGGCCCAGGCCGCCGCTGCCGCCATGACCGCTGGCGGTTCCATAGTGAACGTGTCGAGCATCATCGGGCTCACCAGCGCCGAGCTACCGCAGGCCGCCTACGCCGCGTCCAAGGCCGGACTGCTCGGCCTGACTCGGGACCTGGCCGCCCAGTGGTCGGGACGCAGGTCCATCCGCGTCAACGCGCTCGCACCGGGGTTCTTTGCCTCAGAGATGACCGACCTGTGCCGCCCCGGGTATCTGGAGTCACTCGCTGCCCGGACACCTCTGGGGCGGATCGGCCGTCCGGAGGAGATCGCCTCGGTGGTCGTTTTCCTGCTTTCGGATGCCGCCAGCTTCATGACCGGCGCCACGGTGGTGGTCGACGGAGGCCTGACCATCGCCTGCGGCGTTACCGGCCGGCCAGCTCAGCCTCCAGGCGTCGTCTGATGTCGGCCCGGAGCTCGCCCTTGGCCACCTTGTCCCCCGATGAGCGGGGCAGGTCACCGAGCTGGACCAGCCGCTCGGGATACCACTCACGGCTCACCCCGCGGGTGGCCAGGAACGTGGTGATGTCGGACAGGGTGAGAGGGACGCCGCCCCGCGTCGACACGTAGACGCAGACCCTCTCCCCGAAGATCTCATCGGGCATGGAGACGGCGGCGACCAGGGCCACATCGGGATGCTCGGAGATCTCCGCCTCGAGCGCCGGCGCACTGATGTTCTTCCCACCCCGGATGATGATGTCCGAGGTGCGGCCGACGACCCGCACGTAGCCGGAGTCGTCGATTTCGACGACGTCGCCCATGCGCATCCAGCCGTCTTCGGTGAACAACTCGGCGTTGGCCGCGTCGTCGTCGTAGTAGGCGATGCAGGTCGCCGGTCCCTTGCACGCCGGTACGCCCACCCGCGGTGATGACGTCACGGGAGCGCCTCGATCGCCGAGGACCCGCACTTGCATCGCGTCGATGATCCGGCCCGCCGTGCCGAGGCGCTGTTCACGCGAATCGGTGAGCGTGGTCCCGCTGAGCGCACCCGTTTCGTTGGAGCCGTAGAATTGGAGGACCTTGGCCCCCGTCCGGTCCTCGAACGCCGCCGCCCGGGAAAAGGGGACGGCTTCGCCTCCGGTAAACAGGACGCGCAGCGACGTCAGGTCCAGCCCGTCCAGGCGGGGGGAGTTCAGCATCATGATGAACTGGGTACTCACGCAGGCCAGTACCGATACCCGGTGGGTGGCCATGGCGAGGAGCACCTGCTCGACCTGGAATCTGGGGGTGACGACGGTTGGACAGCCGAGCACGCTCGGCGAGAAGTGCGCCGTCCACAACCCGAACCCGAAGGGGGCCGGCACGGCGCTCAAAAAGATGTCGTCGGGCGTGAGTTGGCCCGCCTGCAAGGCCAACTGGTGGAAGTAGAACCAGCGGTTCGCCGTGTGCATCACGCATTTGGGCAACCCGGTGGTGCCCGAAGTGGAGTTGAGCATGAACAGGTCATCAGGTCCGAGGGCCCGGGCGGTCAGGAGCCGGGCCATCTCACCTTCGTCGGGTGGCGGGACGGGGATCCCGTCGACCACCACCTCCGCTCCGGTTGACAGCACATCGGGCACCACGATGTGCCGCAGCCCCGGCATGTCGTGCGCCCGCAACGACGCCACCAACTCGCCGGCCGGGCGCTCCTCGTGGTGCTCGTGGGTGATGAGTGCCGCCGCGCCGGTCCGGCGCAGGAGATGACGAATCTCGGCCCGTCCGGCGCGCGACCCCACCCCGACCACCACCAGTCCTGCCTTCTCGGCGGCCAGGAAGGCCGTGTGCACCGTCGCCCCGTCCGGCAGGATCACCCCCACCTTGGTACCGGAGTCGAGCCCGGCGCGCGCCAGGACGGCGGCCAGCTCCGACGAGCGCCGGTCGTACTGGGCCCACGTCAGCGCCCGGTCCCCCGACGGGCCGGCCACGATGTACGCCGGTTCGTCCGGACGGGACGCCGCATGGCCGGCCACGACGAGGGCCAGGGTGCGGGTGCCCCACCAGCCCGCGTCCACGTACGCCTCAACGTCCGACTGGTCGAACATCGTCAGTCGCTCCCCATGAGGCAGTCGACGATCTCGAACTTCTTGGTCTTGCCCGATGCGGTCAGGGGAAGGGAGTCGAGGATCTCGAGCTGCTCGGGCAACTTGTACGTAGCGACCCCGATGGCACGGAGGCGCTCGACCATGGTGGCGAAAGCCAACTCCGTTCCGGGCACCAGCACCACACACGCGCACACGCGCTCGCCCAGCCTCTCGTGGGGGAGTCCGACAACCGCCGCCCGATCCACCTCGGGGAAGTCCAAGAGGAGATCCTCGATCTCCCGCGGCGTGATGTTCAGTCCGCCCCGGATGATGATCTCCTTCTTGCGGCCGACCACCGTCAGATACCCGTCCCCGTCCATCGTGCCCAGATCACCGGATCGAACCCACCCGCCCGGTGCGAAGGTGGCGGCCGTTCGCTCGGGGTCGCGGTAGAAGCCGACACAGGTATTGGGCCCCCGTACGAGAATCTCCCCGGCCACGCCGGGCGGGCAGGCGCACCCACCGTCGTCACGCAGCTCGATCTCGACGCCGGTGAGCGCCACTCCGTCGGTGCCGGTGGTTTTGTCGACGGGGCTGGAGGGCCGGTTCCAGGTGGCCACCAACACTTCGGTCGACCCGTACAGGCGAAGAACCCCGATCCCGCACGCCGCGGCACGCCGCACGAGCTCAGGTGGGACCGGCGCGCCGCCGCAGCCGAACCTGGTCATGGACCTGAGGTGATCACCTCCCCGGCGCTCGGCCTCGGCGACCACGTCCTGGAGGAAGGTCGTGGAGGCGAGGGTGTAGCTGGCCCGGTGGGTCGCGATCAGGTCGCAGGCCACCGCAGCGTCCCAGCGGTCCTGGAGCACCAGCGTCAACCCGTGATAGATGGCCAGTCGGACCCCGTAGTTGAAGCCAGTCGAGTGTCCGATGGGCGACGGCATCCACACGACATCGCGGTCGCCGAGCCCGAGATCCCGCCGCGCCACCCGGACGCTGAAGTTGGCCGTCTCCTCGGTGTGCATGATCGCCTTGGGGGCCGCTTCGGTCCCCGAGGTAAAGATCAACTCGGAGACCGCGTCGGGCCGTTCGTCCTCGCGATCTGCGGCGCCCGCCGCGGCGGCCCTGCCTCTTCTGTCACGGGCCAGCGTGTCGGCGAACCATACAGTGGGGGCGTCGATCGCCCCCGCCGTGGCGGGACGCCCCTCGTCGACCACCACGTGCACCGTGGACCGGCCCGAGCCTGCAATGACCGCCCGCGACTCAGCGAGATGGTCGTGGTCGCGGTAGAGGGCCGGAGTGCACAGCACCTTCGACTCTGCGACCGTGAGGGCGTGGACCAGCTCCCGGCGCCGGTAGATGGGGAGGAGGGGGTTGATGATCCCACCCACACGTTGGGTCGCCAGTGCGATCACCACGAACTCGTACCAGTTGGGCAGCTGGATCGACACGACGTCGCCCCGGCCGACCCCCCGGTCACCCAGCCAGAGGGCGAACAGGGAGACGTCGCGCTCGAGCTCGGCATAGGTATGGACAGCCTTCCCGTCACGGTCGATGACGGCTTGACGCGCCGGGCCTGCCGCGGCCGCCGCTTCGAGGCGGCCCGAAAGGGTCGTGGAGTCCCACCGCCCATCCCGGCGGTAGGAGACGGCACGCTCGGGCTCGGTCACCATGTCGCGGAACATCGACCGCTCCCTCCTCGTGTACAGATCTGCGTCGTGTCGATGATGGTTGTACATGTAGAGCGAGCTGTCCAGGGCCTGCGTACCCACCGCTTGTCGGCCGTCTAACGCGAGCTCTTCATGGACTGTTCTGACCGAGCCGACTTCAGCACGCACTGCTCAACAACCGACACCGACACCGCAAGATCCTCCGATGTGTGAAACCGTCAGAGAAGCTCGCCGAGCTTGTTGTGCTGACCGCGTGAGCCCGGCGGTTAGCGGTCGGTGGTCAGGATCAGTGCCGAACCATCCATGAGCGCCCCCGACGTCACGACGACCACGTCGTGCCGCGGCGCCTGGCGCGGACCGCCCCGTCCCTGTACCTGGAGCACCGCCTCGGCCACCGTGTTCATGCCGTGCAGGTAGCCTTCGGACAGCAAACCGCCACCGGTATTGGTCGGCAGCCGCCCGTCGAGTGCACACCCGCCCGAGCGCACGAATGCTCCGGACTCTCCCCGCTCGCACAGTCCCAATCCCTCCAAGCCCATCAAGACAGTACTGGTGAAGCAGTCGTAGATCTCGGCCACGTCCACGTCCTCCTGGCTCACGCCGGCCCGTCCGAACAGCTCGTCCCGCAGCCAGCTGGTGTAGTTGCGCGTGTAGTCCTCCCACAGCAGATGGTCGCCGATGTCCAGCCCCGGACGGGGACCGGCCCGGTAGCAACCCGAAGCCACCACCGCAGGTGGGTGGGGCAGGTCGCGGGCCCGCTCCAACGACGTCACGACCACCGCACAGGCCCCATCGACTTCGACGGTGCAATCAGAGCGGCGGAACGGATCAACCACGTAGGGCTCCGATAAGTACTCGGCCAACTCGAGTGGCTGACGGCGCACCGCCCGCTCATTGGCCTGGGCGTAGGTGCGCTGGCTGACGGCCACCGCCCCCAGATCCTCGGGGCCCTGTCCTGTCTCGTAGAGGAAGCGCTGCGCCCACATGCCCACGTACATCAGGTAGGCCCCGTACCCGATCGGGTAGCGGTACTGCCCGCCCATCCCGGCGAACTGCATTGATCCGACCCGCGCGCCCGAGCGGCCGTTGAGCGCCCGGTAGACCACCACAACCTCAGCGTCGCCCCTGGTCACGGTCTGGGCCGCCTGCCACACCAGATGGCAGGGGGCCTGGCCACCCAGCTGGAGATCGAGGACGCTCCGCAGTGCTCCCGTCCCCAGCGTGGTGGAGACGGCGACGCAGGGCACCGAGTCGTCCGAGACCATGAAGCTGCCCATGGCGTCGACGTCTTGGAGGCGGAGCCCGGCATCCTCGACCGCGCCGGCCACCGCTTCGGCGGCCAGCGACAGGACGCTGCAACGAGAGGCGCGGCTGAAAGGCGTGAAGCCGACCCCGGCCACCGCAGCCGACCGATCGGGGCCGCGCACCGTGGCCGTCACGTCCGGTGAGGATCCGTGGCGAAGTACAGCTCGGTCCACGAGGGATGGTCCCTGAACTGGGCCACCACCCCGGTCCCGATGGCCAGAGGCAGCGGCGATTCGACACGGCCCAGGACTCGTGGGCCTTCGTCCAGTTCCACGGTGGCCACGGTATAGGGGAGGTCGGCCCCGAAACCGGGTGACACGGCGAGGTGGGCCGTCACGAATGAGTAGACGACACCTCGACCGGCCGATTCGACCTGCTCGAAGGTGCGGGTCGCGCACCAGGGACAGCGCGGCATTGGCGGGTGTCGCGGCCGGCCACACCCTCCGCAGCGCTGAAGAAGGATGCGATGGTTCCGCAGACCTTGCCACCAGGCCGCGCTGTCGGGGTCCGGTCGGGGAGCGATCGCGTCCACGCGCTCGGGTGGGTCGATCGTGGTCACCGGCCCCGGAAGCGGGGCCGGCGCTTCTCGAGGAAGGCCGCCAAACCCTCAGGTGCGTCTTCCGATGTGAGGCAGTAATAGGCGTTCCGCTCGCTTTCGAAGCGCAACCCACTCGAGACATCCCCGTTCGTCGCCCACAGGCCTTGGAGGACCGCTTTGGCGTTGGCCACGGCGAGGGGGCTCTTGGCCGCAACCTGGCGGGCGAATGTCAACCCGCTCTCCAGCAGTGCCTCGTCGTCCACGCAGCGGACAGCCAGTCCCCATTCGACGGCCTCCTCGGCCGAGAGGGACCGACCCGAGAAGATCAGCTCGGAAGCGCGTTGCAGGCCGATGACGCGTGGGAGCAGGGTGAGCACGCCACCTCCACCCATCTGGCCGAAGTTGAGATGCCCGTCGGAAATGCGCGCGCTGCGGGCCACCAGCGCGAAATCGCAGTTGAGCAGCAGCTCCAGACCCCCGGCTGCCGTCACCCCGTTGACCAGGGCCACCACCGGGAATGGCAGGTCACGAAGACTCCCGAACACCCGGTGGACGTCAGCCACGAAGCGGGGGAAGGCGATCGGGTCGCGCTGGAGTGCCACGTAGCTCTTGAGATCGCCGCCGGCGCTGAAGGCCCGACCGGCCCCGGTGAGGAGGACACAACACAGATCGTCCCGACGGGCTAATCCGTCGATGACCGAATGGAGCTGCCTCAGCATCTCCCAGTCGATGGCGTTCAGGGAGGTCGGACGGGACAGCGTGACCAGCACGGCCATAGCCGAGGCGTCCGCCCCCCCGTCCTCGGGGCCAAGATGGAACTCCTCGACCAATACGGGTGGTTCGGATGAGGGCACGTTCATCACCACCTTCCCTATCACGCCAGAAGGTCGCGCCGAAGTGAGCGCATGGCGCCCCTGAGCCGGCTCAGCCGCCGGACCGGCGGGTTCCGGTGCCGGTCTGGTCTGGACTGTCCTTCTCATACTGGCCGGTCCCCATACCCCCGAGCCGGTGGTCATCGTCAGCTGATCCGGCGAAGTGACAGCGAACCGTGGTGCTCCCCGCCCGAGTGTCAGCCGGTGCCTCGCGCCAGCAGATTGACTGGGCGATCGGGCAGCGGGCCGCGTACACGCACCGCTCGGTGGCCTCACCGCTGGGCGCCCCCACAGCTGACGACGCGCCGATCGCCACGGGGACCCGCGCGCCTCTTCCCTCCCTGCCGCCGATGCGCCGGCGGCGCGGGTCGGGCGACAACACGGCGGCAATGAGGGCCTGGGTGTAAGGGTGCTGGGGGTTGCGGTACACGACGTCGCTCGGGCCTGTTTCCACCACCTGACCCGCGAAAAGGATGGCCAGCCGGTCGCTGATGTGGCTGACCACGGCCAGGTTGTGCCCGATGAAGAGGTAGGAGAGCTCGTGGGCAGCCTGGAGGTCCTGGAGCAGGTTGACCACCTGGGCCTGGGTCGACACATCCAACGAGCTGATCGGCTCGTCGAGGATGATCAACTTCGGATTCACGGAGAGGGCACGCGCGATGGCGATGCGCTGCANNATGCGCTGCAGCTGGCCGCCGGAGAGCTCGTGGATATACCGGCGTCCGTAGGCGGGGTCGAGACCCACGCTCATGAGGAGGACCCTCACCGCTTCGGCTCGCTGCGCCCGGGGCAGGCGTCCGTGTACGTCGATCGGCTCGGCCACGAGGTCGAGGACGGTCAGGGTCGGATTGAGCGAGGAATAGGGGTTCTGGAAAATGACCTGCATGTCGCGGTGGACATCCTTGGGCCGCCGGTTGACGCTGCCGAGCTCTGCTCCGCGGAAACGGATGGTGCCGGCCGTCGGGTGCTCGNNGACCAGGCCGAGCGTCTCGCCGGGGGCGAGGTCGAAAGAGACGTCGTCGACCGCCACTACCGACCGGCGCCCGCGGCGCAAGAGCCGCCGGGATGTGAAGATCTTGTTCAGGCCGCGGATCTCGAGCAGCGGCGCCTGGGCCCGGTCGCTTTCACCGTCGGGGTGCCCGCGTTGCCCGGTGGCCGTCGATCCCTCCTCCGGGGCGGGTTGGCCCGCGGTGCCAGTCGGCTCCCCGGCCTGGCCGCTGATCCCTCGTAGGTGCAGCTCGGCAACCCGCACACAGCGGGCGGAGCGGGCGGCCGCCGGGGCGGGGATCAGCGGAACGTCACCAGCCCGGCAGCGGTCGTCGGCGAACTGACAGCGCGGGTGGAAGCGGCACCCGCTCGGTCGTCGGGCGACCGGTGGGACCCGTCCCGCAATGGTGGGCAAGCGCTCGGCGCCCCCGCTCAGCTCGGGCTGGGCGCCTATCAGCGCGTCGAGGTAAGGGTGATGGGGCCCGGTGAACAGGTCGGTGGTGGGGCCCTCCTCCACGATCTGGCCGGCGTACATGACGCTCACCCGGTCGGCCATTTCGGCGATGACACTGAGGTCGTGAGAGACAATGAGGACGCTGAGCGCCCGCTCCTCCTTCACTGACTCAATCAGCTCGAGCACCTGCGCCTGGGTGGTGACGTCGAGAGCGGTCGTCGGCTCGTCGGCGATGAGCAGCTTGGGGTCGCAACACAGGGCAATGGCGAGCATGACCCTTTGGGCCATCCCACCCGAGAACTGGTGCGGGTAGTCAGCCATGCGTTCCTCGGCCCTGGCGATGCCTACCCGGTTGAGCAGCTCGGCGCCCCGGCGCCGGGCGTCCTTGCGGGCCATAGGCCGGTGGGCCCGGATGGCCTCGGTGACCTGGTCTCCCACGGTGAACACGGGGTCGAGACTGTTCTGGGGATCCTGGAACACGAAACCGATCTGCGAGCCCCGGACCGAGCGCAGCTCGGCCTGATCGGCGTCGAGGAGGTCGCGCCCGTCGAAGTGCACCGAGCCGGCCGTCACTCGCACGCCGGCGGGGAGCAGGCTGCAGATCGACATGGCGGTGATGCTCTTGCCCGAGCCGGTCTCCCCCACAATGCCCAGTGTCTCGCCCCGGCGCACCTGCAGCGACAAGTCCTCCACGAGCGTGAGCGGCTGAACCGCCGGGCCCGCCTGCACGGTCAGGCCGCGGACCTCGAGCAGCAAATCGGCCGGTCCGTCCACCAGTCGGGGAAGGGTGGCTCCCGCTGCTCCGGTCAGATCGGTCATGTCGCTCACGCCTTCGGGGCGGCGAGGAATCCGACCACCTCGCTGCCCCGGCCCAAGGCGTCGCGCAGCGCGTCGGCAATGACATTGAGGCAGGTGGCCAGGATGGTGATGACCAGGCCGGGGACGAGCACCAGGCGGACGGTCGAGTTGATTTCGGTGAAGCCGGTCTGGAGCATGGCACCCAAGCTTGCCTGAGGGGGCTGGGCCCCCAGACCCAGATAGCCGAGGGCGCCCTCGGCAATGAGCGCCAGTCCGAGGGTGAGACACAGCTGGACGATCAATGAGGGCAGCACCGTCGGCATGATGTGCTTGCGGACGATCCGCAGCGACGAGACCCCTGTGACCTTGGCCGCTGCCACGAATCCTCGCTCGCGGGCGCCGAGCACCTCGCCCCGGAGGAGCCTGGTGAAGCCGGGGACGAAGGAGACGGCGAGGGCGATCGTGGCGTGAAACAGTCCCGGCCCCATGACGCCGATGAGGGCGATGATGAGCAGGAGGCCGGGAAACGACATGAGTGCGTCGATGCAGCGCATGACCGCCCAGTCGAGCGCGCCGCCGACGTAGCCGCTGACGACGCCGATGACGGTGCCTATGGCGGCCCCGGCAAGGGCGGCGAAGCCGGCGGCAGAGATCGAGGTGCGCATGGCGTAGAGGACCTGGCTCAGCTCGTCGTGGCCGATCTCGTCGGTCCCGAGCAGGTGGTGAAGTGAAGGTGGGCCGTTGAAGATGGGGAACGTCTGCTCAAGGCCGTACGGAGCGATGTAGGGGCCGATAATGGCGAGGACGATGCCGACGATCACCACGGCGGTGGCCGCCATGGCCAGTTTCCGGTGCCGGAAGTTACCCAGGATCCGGCGCAACCCGTAGACCTGCGTGGCGGCAAGGTCGTCGGAACCCTCCTCAGCGAGGACGGCGACCGTGAATGTGTCAGGGAGGACCGGGCTCATGCCAGGCGCACCTTCGGGTTGAGGTAGCTGTAGGTCATGTCGGTGAATACGTTCACGAGCATGATGACGAGGGCGGTCACCAGGATCACACCCTGGACGGCGGGTGAGTCACGGCTCTGGATCGAAGTGAGGGCGTAGGTGCCCATGCCGGGGAGGGTGAAGATCTGCTCGACGATGACCGCCCCTGACAGCAAATAACCGATGTTCAGCCCGAGGATGGTGATGGTCGAGAGCGACGCGTTCTTGAGGACGTGCTTGTAGGCGATGCGCCGTGGGGAGAGCCCGCGGGCATGCAAAGCCCGGACGAAGTCCTCCTGCGACACCCCCACGATGCCGGTCCGGAGGAAGCGGGCGATGATGCCGAATCCCCCTAGGGACAGTGTGAGGGCCGGTAAGAAGATATGGCTTGCCCATTGGACCGGTGACTGTTGGATGGGCACGTACCCCAGGGCCGGAAACATCTTCACCTTCACCGCCAGCAAGAAGACGAGCATGGTCGCCACCCAGAAACCGGGCGCCGAGATGGCGACCGACACGAACCCGAGAAGGCCCTTGTCGACGGTGCTGCCAGCTCGCATGCCCTGGAGGATGCCGATCGGCACGCCGATTATGACGATGAGCACCAGCGCGGCGATGGTGAGCGAGGCCGTCACCGGGAAGTAGTGGGCGATCTCACTGGCCACTGGCCGCTGGGTGGCGTACGAAATGCCGAGGTTGCCGTGGAGCACGCCGTCGAGCCAGTACCAGTAGCGGATGAAGGCGGGCTCGTTGAGGTGCTCTTGGTGCTCTATGTAGCGGATCTCCTCGGGGGTGGCACTCATGCCGGCCAGGGCATAGGCGGCATTGCCACCCATCAGCACCTGGAGGAAGAAGGCGACCAGCGACACGACGAAGAGCATGGGCGCCAGGCTGAGCAGACGCCGGACGAAGACCTCGAGCATGCTCAGCCTGCCGCCACGACGGCGCGTGCATCCTCGGGTGCGATGGCCACGATCACCCGCGGCTGGAGCGGGTGGGCACCGTGACGGGAGCGGGCGAAGACCGAGATACGTCGAGATCTCACCGGATCACCCCCCGGCCGCGCCCCGGCGGCTCGTTTTGCCCGTTGCAGCGCGCGAGCATCGATCGTTCCATGCGTGGTCCAAGAGAGTCAAGGTGACCTTCAAGGTACGTCAACGCTGATGCTCTCCGGACCCTCCGTCCGGAGCTGATTGGCACCCTCAGACCGGATTCTTGCCCTTGGTGATGTACAGCCCCCGTAAGAAGTCCGGGGTGAGCGGGGTGTCGAACTCGGGAGTGGGCTTGCCGCCCACGTAGTCCTGGTATCCGGTGATGGCCGGTCCGGCGTACACCGGCACCGCGACGTAGACGCCCTCGGTGATGATCCGGTTGATCTGCTTGTAGGTGACGGCCGCCTCTGCACTGGTCTTGGCGGCGTCGGCCTGGGTCAGCAGGGCCGCCACCCCCGGCACGTTGACACCGCCGGCGTTCTCGTAGCCCGATGACAGCGCGTAGGCACGCAAGACAGTGTCGGTGGTGGCCGGGTTGGTAAGGCCACCGCCGATCGGAGCGGAGTCGTACGTGCCGTGTCCCTGTCCCGGGCCACCCCAGATGCCGACCGGCGCCTGGGCCAGCTCGACCTCCTGGAGGCTCATGTCAATGCCGACTTCCTTCAGTTGGGACTGGATCAGTTCGCCGAACTGGACGTACGCGGCCGCGGTGGCACCGATGACCGACGTGAACGACACACCCTGCGAGTGGCCGGCCTCTTTCAGCAGCCGCTTGGCCTTCGCCGGGTCATAGGGGTAGAGCTTGTTGAGCGAGGCGTCATAAGCCGGGGAATTCACCGTGGCGAACTGGAAGGCCGGCGTGCCCAGGTTGGCTGCCAGCGCATCATTCACGGCTGGCCGGTTGATGGCGTAGGCGATGGCCTGGCGTACCCTCAGGTCATTGAGCGGTGGCTTCGTGATGTTGATGTTGAGCCCGTAGATGAAGTTCCCGGGTCCGGTGACCACGTGTACAGAGGAGTCGCCCTTGAGGGCCTGGGCGTCAGTGCCCTGTAGCCCGCAGCAAATATCCATCGACCCCGATCGGAGAGCGTTCACCCGGGCCGATTCGGTGACGTTCACGAAGTCGACGCCGCCGAGGGTCTGGGCCGACCTGTCCCAGTAACCTGACCAGGCTCTGACTGACATCTTCTCGGTTGGGAACCAGGCGCCGTCAATGGCGTAGGGCCCTGCACCCACAGGCGCCTGGCTGAAAGCAGCACTGCTGCCGGCCTTCGCCACGGCGGTGGGCGACACGATCATGCCGGCCTGGTTCGCCAGCTGGAAGAGGAGAGGCAGGACGGCGTCTTGCGTGAGGAGTAGGTCGACCGTGCCGGAGTCGATGACATTCACGCTTCCGAGCATCGGTATCTCGGACTTGATAGTCGAAGAAGGGTCGGTGAGGGCCCTGTTGAGGCTGTAGGCCACCGCCTTGGCATCCATGACTGTCCCGTCCTGGAACTTCACCCCCGGATGGAGGGTCATGCGCAAGCTGTTCGTCGTCGCCTGCCAGCTGGTGGCGAGCCGGGGGATGATGGTGCCGTCGGGCTCGTAGCTGACGAGCGTGTCAAAAATGGCGTACAGCTGGAAGAACTCGGTCTCGGCGAGGTGAATAGGGTCGTAGTCCACCCCTTGCATTTCGCCGAACTGCAAAATGGCGGTCCGGTCGGGCGTTCCGGAACCGCCTCTGCTCGCCGCCAGCGTGTCGGTCGCCCCCTGCGCCGGCGCGGCGAACGCCTCGCCGAGGGCAGGCACCGCGATGATGCTCGCCCCCCATTGCATGAAATGGCGACGGCTCAACATGAAGTCTCGGACCGGCTCGTCGTGCACCCAGATCCCCCCTTCTCCGGCGGCCGTCCACCACTCAAGTACCCGCCCGACCCTAGCCCTGAGCAGCTGCGGCACGACACTAAGGGATTGCTGTCAAATGGTCAACGTACATGGGCAACATGGCCGCGAGGCACGACTGAGGACCCGAGACGCGTGAGAAGTATGGTTGATCGACGAACGAAGTGGAGATAAGGCGATGACGCTACGACCGCCCGTTGTTGATTGGGCCACAGACTTTGACGTGATGGATCCAGCCTACGTCGAGGACCCTTTCTCGATTTGGGATGACCTGCGCAAGACGTGCCCGATCGCCCACACGGATCGCCGCGGCGGCGCTTGGCTGCTGACCACTTACGCCGACGTCACCGCCGCGGCGCACGACATCGAACGGTTCAGCTCCCTCGAGATCGGGGTTATCGCTTCCGATGAGGAACCGGACGACGGGCTGCTTCCCTACGGGCGGCCGCCCATTTCGGCGGACCCACCGCTGCATACTTGGACCAGGCGGCTGCTCCTGCCCTGGTTCTCGCATGGACGAGTGCAGTCCTATGAAGAGATGACACGCGATCTTTGTCGCCGGTTGATCGACGGCTTCATGACTGGCGATCATGTGGACGCAGCCGCTGACTACGCGCAACAGATTCCTGTTCGGGTCATCGCCAAGATCCTTGGTGTGCCGGAAGACCTTGCTGACGTCTTCACTGGTTGGGTGCGCGACGTCCTTGAGTTTGCCGACGAGCCGGACAGGGTGAGGAGGGGTGGGGACGGGATCCTAGGGTTCCTGATCGAGCACCTCCAGCTCCGTAAGGACGATCCCCGGGATGATCTGATCAGCCAATTGGCCCACACCAACCATGAAGGCGAGCCGCTCGAGGACAGCCTGGTGCTCGGGATCGCCGGCCTGGTTCTCATTGCCGGCATCGATACGACGTGGAGCGCGATCGGGTCGGCTCTGTGGCACCTCGCGCAGCACCCCGATGACACCGCCCGTCTGGTCGCCCAACCCGACCTCATGGACTCGGCCGTGGAGGAGTTCCTCCGGGCGTATTCGCCAGTGACAATGGCCCGAATCGTCACTGCCGACTCCGAATTCGAGGGATGCCCAATGGCTGCCGGGGACAAGCTCCTGATGAACTTTCCCGCCGCCAACCGCGACCCGTCCGCCTTCGACCGTGCTGATGAGGTGGTGCTCGATCGGGCTCACAACCGACATATCGCATTCGGGACGGGCATACACCGTTGTGCCGGATCAAATCTGGCCCGGATGGAGCTCAGAGTGGCCGTCGAGGAGTGGTTAGCCCGAATACCGACGTTCCGACTTGCGGAAGACGCAGTGGTCACGTGGGCCGGCGGCCAGGTGCGTGGTCCCCGCTCGATTCCCATGGTCTTCCCATGAAGATCGCCTTGGATGCCGAGAAATGTCAGGGCCACGCGCGTTGCTACGCCTTGGCACCCCAACTTTTCGAGATCGACGAGTATGGCCAGTCGTCGGTCGTGGGTGACGGCGTCATCTCGCCGGGCGACGAGGAGAGAGCGGCGCTGGCTATCGCCAATTGTCCGGAACTCGCTATTGGTGAGATTGAAGGCTGAGCGGCGAGCACGTCCTTCCGCACGTATGCGTCGGCCCACAGGGCGTAAGACCCCGTGCGGCAACAGACTGGAATTCGGGCCATCGGGGATTGCCGGCGACACAATGAGCCTGGCACCGCTGCTCTTGCGACTCGTCGGTTACGGGACAAGGGAACTAAGCCCCAGAAAGGATCGGCATAGAATCCGTCAATGGGCGTAAGCGGTGACGTTCCCTCATGCACGGTGCGGGTACCGTGAGACGCCTCTTGCCGGCAGCGCTTGTGCTCCTCGGATTGCTTACCGTCCCTGTGTTGTCAAAGGGTGCGACGGCAGCAGGAGTTTCCCCAGCCGTGACTCCCAAGTACGCCGTCGGTATGGTGACGGACACCTTCGTCGATCCGCACCGAACGACGCCGGCCTGGAACACGAGCCCGCAATTGCCTAGTCGAACGCTCGTGACGACGATCCTCTATCCCGCGACCGGTCCGACTGGTGGAGGGGTCAGTGCTGGGGCACCTCCGGACAAGAGCGCGGGGCCCTTTCCGCTGATCGTCTTTGCACACGGCCTTGGCGCCACGCCGCAGGACTACATCACCTTGCTGACAGATTGGGCCTCGGAGGGCTTCGTCGTCGCCGCTCCGCTCTTTCCCTTGTCCAACTCCGAGGTCCCGGGCGGTCCCGACGCCGGCGACGTGGTGAACCAGCCCAAGGACATGAGTTACGTCATTGACTCGGTGCTGTCCGATTCGCTCTTGCCCAGCGGGACCCTGTCCGGTCTCGTTGATCCCAAGGAGATCGGTGCCGCCGGCCACTCCAACGGTGCCGTGACCACGCTGGGGCTGGTGGCCAACACTTGCTGCTACGACTCCCGAGTGAAAGCGGCAATCGTGATGGCGGGCACCACCGAAGGCTTCCCGCCCGGTCACTATGACTTCTCGGAGACGCCGCCGCTACTCCTCGTTCACGGGACGGCGGACCAACTGATTCCATATCGCAGCGCGCCGCTCGTCTACAACGAGGCACACGGGCCCAAGGGTCTGCTGACGTTGGTTGGCGGCTCCCATGGGGGAGCGGCCGGCCAGGATCCGCAAACGGCTTCGACCGTGATCCGCACGACCACTGATTTCTTTGAGGCCTATCTCAAAGGGGATAGCCAAGCTCGATCTCGTCTGGCGTCAGATGGCCACACCCCGAACACAAGAATCACACTTGATCTCACCCCGGGTTCGGCCGGGCCGGCCATTCCCGTGCCGCCGGTTCCGGTCGTCCACCTGCGGGCGAGCATCTCACCAGACCATGACCTCACCAGCGGCGAGCCGGTGGTGATTCGTTGGAGCGGCTACACCGCAGGCAAGGTCATCAACATTCTCGAGTGCTCTCACGTCGACATCGCATCCGGGAGCTCAGCCGGCTGTGACTTCGCCAATGCCGGCTTGCTCCACCCCGACCCCACGGGCCGCGGACAGTTCACCATGCGCATTCTCACGGGAAAGATTGGCAATGGGCTCTGCGATTCGACCCACCACTGCTACATCGCCGTCAACAACGCCAGCTCGCTGGATCCCTCGGGGACGAAGAGTCTTCTCATCACGTTCTCCGCCTCCACGAAGTAAGGGCTCGGATTTGCGCAGTGGGAGTGCGATCGAGCATTGACCTCTTCGGATCGGCGCGGTTCCCGTTGCCAGGTCTCAGTGAACGTCGATGATCACGGCCGTGACGTTGTCTTCTGCCTCGCGCTTGACTGCATTGGCGACGAGTTGGTCGGCGGAACGCTGTGGTTCAACTTCAGACGCCAACATGACTTTGAGCTCGTCAGTGGACAGGACCTTGAAGAGTCCGTCGCTGCAGAGCACGAATCGGTCGCCAGGTTCGCATGACGCTCCGGAGTGGTCGATGTCGACCTCTGGAGCCACGCCGATCGCTCGAGTGAGGACGTTGCGGTACGGATGGGTCTGGGCGTCGCTTTCGCTGAGTTCGCCGGCGCGCATCAAATCGGCGATGACGGTGTGGTCGTGCGTCAGCTGTTCCAGGCGCCCGTTCCGAAGGCGGTACAGCCGTGAGTCTCCGACGTGGAGGACAATCGCCGCCGCGTCCGACGTCATCGCGAGGACCGCCAGCGTGCTGCCCATGGTTGCGTCCTGGCCATTGGCCTGCCGCCACACCGCCCGATTGGCCTCTCGACACGCGCCGAGCAGTCCTGACACGGTGCGGTCCGCCGTGAAGGCGGCATCGAATGTGTCCAGGGTGAGGCGGCTGGCGACCTCACCGTCTTGGAGGCCCCCCAATCCGTCCGCCACCGCGAACAACCCGTCGCTGACCAGCCAGGCGTCTTGGTTGCTGTCACGCCCCCCAATGTGGGTGGCCGTTCCGGTAACAAAAGTATGCGTCACTGCTGATCCTTTCCTCGAATTCTCGGATTGAGTTGGAGGGGCCGCTCGACCTATCGCCAAGGCGGCTCGAGCCTGCGCCAACGCTTGGCGTCGGGCCGTCGACTCGCTCACGATCTGTCGGTCCCATCGATCAAGTTGGAATGCATCGGGATTGTCGAAGAACCCGGCGATTTCATCGATCCCGATCTGGGCTTGGCGCAGCAGAGCGACAATCCGGGCTTGGAGCAGCTGACCGGGTGAGTAATAGCGGTAGCCCGATGATTCGTCGACAGCAGTTGGAACCAGGAGGCCGGCGGCGGCGTACGAGCGAAGCATCTTGGCCGAAAGGCCGCATCGAGCGGAGAAAACGCCGATGTTCAACAGTTCATCCACGCATAGAGCATGAACCCTTCCCATAGGGAAGAGTCAACTGGTGGGAGGCTTGATCGGTTGTGTCCCGCCCAGGCCTTCACGCGGTACCTGATGACGTCATAGTCTGACGGGCATGTCAGCCCGCCGCGTCGCCATCGTTCCGCACACCCACTGGGACCGCGAATGGTACAGGTCGTACCAGGACTTCCGTCTCAATCTGGTCGACCTCATCGACACGCTTCTCCCATTGCTCGAGTCGGACGACGGCTACCCGTACTTCATGCTCGATGGGCAGATGGCCGTGATAGATGACTACCTCGAGATGCGCCCGGAAGCGGAGGAACGCCTGCGTGCTCTGGCTGCGGCAGGACGGGTCGGCATGGGGCCCTGGTACGTCTTGATGGACGAGTTCCTGGCCTCGGGCGAGACGATCATCCGCAACCTCCAGATGGGGATCCGCCGTGCCGCCGCATTTGGCGGCGCTATGAACGTGGGCTACCTGCCCGATATGTTCGGGCACATCGCCCAAATGCCGCAGATTCTGGTGCTCGCCGGATTCAGCGATGCCGTCGTGTGGCGGGGGGTTCCGTCCTCGGTCTCGAGGTCAGGATTCTTCTGGGAAGCACCCGACGGCTCAATTGTGCGGGCTGAGTATCTACCTGTCGGTTATGGCAATGGTGCCGCACTGCCCGATGATGCCAAAGCTCTCATCCACCGCACCTCTGACCATCTCGATGAGATCGGGAACTTCCTGTTGGGTGACCTGCTCTACATGAATGGCTCTGACCACCTCGTGCCCCAGGCCTGGCTCGGTCGGGTGGTCGCCGAGGCAAACGATCTGCAGGACGACCTCTCCTTCGAGGTCACGTCGCTCCCGGAGTACCTTGCCACGGCACCGACCGAAGGGTTGGAGCGATGGAGAGGAGAGCTCCGCTCGGGGTTCCGCGCCGATATGTTGATGGGCGTCACTTCCAACCGGGTCGACGTCAAGCGCATGGGCGCGTTGGCCGAGCGCGAGCTGGAGCGGAGAGCCGAGCCTTTGGCCGCTCTCTTTCAATCGGCAGAGGAGTGGCCTCAACGGGCGCTCGAGGTGGCCTGGAAGGAGATCGTGCGCAACTCGGCCCACGACTCCATCTGCGCCTGTTCGGTGGACGAGGTCGTCGATGCCGTCCTGCACCGCTATGCCGAGGCACGCTCTATCGCCAGTGGACTGGCCGATCGGGCCATCACTTCGATGGCGCGATCGCTGTCCCAGCCCGGCGCGTACGTGCTCAATCCGGCTCAGCGCACCCGTTCGGGCATCGTCGAGCTGGTGGTCGAGGCGGTTGATCCGCCTTCTGCGGATGTCCAGGTGCTCTCGGAGCGAACAGGGGAGCCGAGGGCGATGCCGCTCGGTGCCGACCAGGTCCGTACCATTCTGGCGGAGCTGCGGGGTCCGCAGATAGAGCACGACACCTGGTTGCACTGCATTGATGTTGAAGAGGACGACGAGAGCATCGACATCATCCTTTCTGTGGGATCCGAAGAGCGTCATGACGTGCCCATCGCCCAGATAAAGCAGCAGGTTTTCGCGCGCCTCGACGGACGGCCCGACGCAGTCGTCCGCATCGGATTGCGCCGGCCACCGACACGGCGCATCGTCGCGCACGTGGGCGACGTGCCCGGCTACGGATGGCAGACGTTCACGCCCGTACCTCTGACCCATGCCGTGGTCAGCGACGAATCCGGGGAGGCGGTATCCCTCTCCAACGGACTGGTCTCCCTTGAGGTGGATCAGACTCTCGGCACGTTTTCCGTCAACGGAAAAGCGGGCTACGGCCAGCTGATCGATGGCGGGGACCTCGGCGATTCGTACAATTACTCGCCGCCACGCTCGGACTCCTTCGTCGATGCGCCCAGCGCAGTCTCGGTGCGCGTGAGCGAGAAAGGGCCCGTGCGCGCCCGGGTGGTCATCACCGCCACGTACACGTGGCCCGACCACATCGACGAGGGTTCGCAGACCCGTATCGGGGAGCAGTCGGTGCAGGTCGAAACCACGCTCGAGCTCAGGGCGAACGAGGCCGCGGTGCGCGTCACGACGTCGTTCGTGAACCCGAGTCGCGACCACCGCCTCCGGGTGCTTCTCCCGTTGCCCGAGCCGGCCCGAACGTCGTCGGCCGAGTGTGCCTTCGCCGTGGTGGAGCGGGGACTGACCGCGGAGGGGCGAACCGACGAATTCGGACTCCCGACGGCACCAGCGCGCCGCTTCGTCTCTGCCGGAGGACTGACCGTCGTCCATGACGGAGTCTGCGAGTACGAGCTCATCGACATCGCGCCCACGCCACTCGGTGACGGCGCCTCGACGCTCGCGTTGACAGTCCTGCGTTCCACCGGCATGTTGTCGCGGCTGGGCATGACCTATCGGCCCTTCCCCGCCGGCCCATTGACCCCCGTCGAGGGGTTGCAGTTGACCGGTCGTCGCGTCCTACTGCGCTACGCGCTGGCGATCGGCGTCGAGGACCCGTATGCCCTGGCCGACGACATCCTCCTCCCGCTCGAGATTGTCGACAGCCCGGGCGGTGGCAGCCGCCCAACCACTGGTTCCGAACTGAGCATCAGCGGGGCTGAGGTCAGTGCGGTTCGGCGGGAGGGGGGAGTACGGGAGCTGCGGCTGTTCAATCCTCATCCGGACGCCAGCATCGTCACCATCGACGGTCAGTCCGGTTGGCTGGTCGATCTGCGTGGGTACCCCATGCAGCGTTTTGAGGGATCGTTCGAACTGCGACCGTTCGGGATCGCCACGCTCAGGATTGACCCTCAAAGTACGTCCTCGATCGGCGTCGGGAAGGCGTACTCGCCGACGAGGTGAGATTCGCCCTGACGGAGGCGGATCGCCTCGACGAGGTGCGTCGCGGCACGGGCTCTCACATCCGAGGGCAGCAGGTTCATGTGGAGCGCGAGCACATACGCCGTCTGGGTGTCCGAGCCGACACGTCCGTCCGCATCCACGAACGCCTCGACGAACGCAGCAGCGATCGAACTCGCCAGCAGGTCATAGTGCTGTGCGTCCGTCGCTCATGAGGGTGGCGTCATAGGCCCTCGCCGCGGTCGAGGGCCCGGGCCATGCGGGGTCCGGTCGCCTTCTGGCGCCAGCATGAGCTACTGGCCACCGGCTACTGGGCATGACGGCTCAGTTCACGCTCGTGAATCCGCGTACGAAAGGAGCGCATGGTCACAGCTGCCGCGAAGTGTAATCCGTCCATCCATTGGACGTATTCATGTCAACCTCGTCTCACTGGCGTAGCCTTTGCCGGGTACGGCCGTTCCAGGGGGGATTGCGATGCGACGGTGGGGAAAAGAGCGAGTAGGGCGAACTCCGATGAGAGTGGCTGGAGCCATCGCTGTTCTCGGGAGCGTGGTGGCGTTGGGCATCGTCCCGGCGTCAGGTGCCACCGGCGCGCCGACTCCGGTCAATCAGGCCAGCACCAGCTCCCGGGGTGTCTCGACAAACGCCATCAGGGTGGTCTTCCCGATTATCTCGTTCACCAGTATCGAGGGGGAGTTCGAAATCGAGTCAGACGCCGAGTACGGCGAGCAGGTGAAGGCCATTCACCTCTTCGTGAACCAGATCAACGATGCCGGGGGGATACACGGTCGAAAGATCATTCCGATGATCGTGAGCTTTGACCCGACGAACGCGGACGAGGAGCGGTCGCTCTGCAAGCAGTGGACCGAGGGCTCTCCCCCCGTGTTCGCCGTCCTTGATGGGCTTGGAACGTGGGAAGGGGACAACGAGCTCTGCATCACCCAAGAAGGGCATACGCCCATGCTCTCCCAATGGACGACGACCACCAACTGGACGGATCTGGGCTCGCCGTACTTGTGGTGGACGGGGGCAGACGACGCGCCCATCCTCGCGGCCACCGTCAGCTGGGGTCTCAGCTCGGGTCGCCTCGGCCACGGCCAGAAGGTCGGTGTGGTGGTTTCGGACCAGGCCAGCGACCAGAGCGCCCTCACGTCCTACCTTCTGCCAGACCTGAAGAAAATCGGTGTTGACCCCCAGGTGGAAACGATCTCGGCCGACCTGGGTGAGACTGCCAGCACAGACTCGGATGCCACGCTGGCGGTTGAACGGCTCAAGGAGTCGGGGATTCAATCGGTTATCCCCTTATTGCCCGAGAACGCGTTCACCCCCTACATCAGCGCGGAGACTGCGCAGAAGTACTTCCCGAAGCTTCTTCTGAGTGACTATCAGTCCGAGATCGAAGTTGCGCTCGGTCTCATTCCCATCCCTTACGACAAGGCGCTCAACGGACAGGAGGGCGTGACGGCAGAGACGCTTGGGGGGATCGATCTTCCGCGCCCGGAGTCAGAAGGCGGATACGACCCGGGGGTCCGCAGTTGCTGGGATCTCTGGCACAAGACTTACCCACAGATTCCCAAAGGCAACATCAATGACGACATTGAGGAGCAGGGGCCGGTTCAGGGCTGGTGTCAGGAGATTCGCCTCTTTGCCCAGGCCGCCACAATGGCGGGCAGAAACCTCAACCGACGGACATTTGTCGAAGCGATGTCGCGCATCACCAACTTCCCCGGCGGATACTCTCCCGTCCTTAGTTACGGACCCCACAAGTTCTATGGCCCGACGGAGTACCGGGTCGTCGAGGTCCATGACAACCACCCGCCGACCACCCTGTGCAAGCGTGGCCCGGGGCCACCGGCAGGGGTTTGTTGGGTCGTCGAGCAGAACTGGAAACCACTGCCCTCGACGGGGTGAATCTTGCCCCCGGGCGGACCTGATGCATGGCTCCTAGCGACAGTCAGTGCAAAGCCCGAGGATGTCGAGCCGGTGGCTGTGAGGTTCGAACCCTTCCGCCGCGGCGAGACGGTCAACGGTGGTGGCCACGTTTCGTTCGAATGCCGATGAGGGGGTGACGTCGATGACCTTGCCGCAGTCGGTGCAAAGGAGATGGTGGTGGTGCTCGCTGAACTCCTCGGAGAGCTCGTAGCGAGCGAACTCGTCGTTGGCGGCGACGCGTCGCACCACACCCGCGACTTGGAGGTCGACGAGGTGCCGGTAGGCGGAGCTCCGGGGGAGGTCGGGGAGCCGGTTGGCAATGTCGCCGATGCTGACCGGGTGTCCGGCGTCGACAAGTAGTTCGATGATGGCGCGCCGGCCGGTCGTGTAACGCTGCTCGGCGCGCCGAAGCCGGTCCTCGACAACGTCGTGGAGATCGCCGGCGGCGTCAGGGGCCGTCATCGTAAGTTCCCTTCCTATCGAGGACCCGCCAATTTAGGGGCGATGGACCGGTGCGCCAGTTCAGTGCTCGTCGTAGTGACCTTCGTGGGCGGCGTGGCGATGTCCGTCGTGGACGTAATCGAAGTGCCCCTCGTGCTCCACAGCCTCATGACCGCAATCGGCACCGTGTTGGTGGCTGTGGGCGGCGTGTTCAGCGTGGGGGAAGGGGTGCTCGTCGTAGTGTCCATCGTGCTCGCTGTGGGCGTGCCCATCGTGGATGTAGTCGATGTGACCATCGTGGTCGACCGCCGCGTGCCCGCAGTCGGGGCCGTGCGCATGGCGGTGATCATCATGGACGGTGTGGTCGTTCGTGGTCATGGGGCCTCCCTTGCATGGTTGACGGCGTCAGCGACGATGTGCGCGACGTGATGATCGATCAACGAGTACACGGCCTCTCGTCCCTGGCGCTCGACTCCGACGAGCCTGGCGCCTCGGAGCACCCGAAGATGCTGGGATACCAGTGGCTGGCTCATCTCCAGCTGATCGACCAGTTCGTGGACGTAACAGGGCCGCTCGGCGAGCCGTACCACGATGGCCAACCTGGCCGGCGCGGCCAGCGCCCGGAGCAATTCTCCGGCAGCCTCGTAGCCCTGCGTCGTCACGGACACCGCGTTCATATAAACACATTTAGATGTACTTATGTAACGTGCCCGCCGGCCGATGGTCCCGAACTTGTGTTGAGACTCAGTCTGAGGATAGGTTTTCTGCATGAGCCCAACGGAGAGTACGGACACGCGAGACAGCCGAACCAGAGAGCGCGTGAGCCTTCGGGCACGATCAGCCATGGTGGCATTCGCCACCGCGGCGCTGGCGGCAGCCGGGTGTACGGGGGTCAGCACGGCCGGAGCCAGCACATCGAAGGTGATCAACGGCATCGGCGCGGAGAACGAGTACGCCAACGTGCTCGGGCAGATCGGTGGGCAGTATGTGCACGTCTCGTCGATCCTCAATAACCCCAACACCGATCCCCACACGTTTGAATCCAGCCCGAGCGTGGCCGCTGAGGTAAGCGCCGCCGAGCTGATCGTGCAGAACGGGGTGGGCTACGACACGTTCATGAACAAGATCGAGTCGGCGTCACCCAACTCGCACCGCAAGGTGATCGTGGCCCAAAACGTGCTCGGCCTGCCGACGAACACGCCGAACCCGCATTTGTGGTACGACCCGAAGACAATGCCGGCGGTCGCTGCAGTGATGGCGTCTGACCTCTCCGCGCTTCAGCCGGGTCACGCGTCGTACTTCCGAAGCAACCTGGCCAAGTTCAATGCCTCCCTGACACCACTGCACAATGCCATCGCCGCCTTCAAGGCCAAGTACGCAGGGACGACCGTGGCAACGACCGAGCCGGTCGCCGACTACCTGCTCACGGCCATGGGGATGAACAACCTCACGCCATTCCGGTTCCAGGCCGACATCATGAACGGCGTCGACCCGGCTCCGCAGGACATCACCTTGGAAAGCGGGTTCTTCACCAAACATCAGGTAAAGGTGTTCTGCTACAACCAGCAGGTCATCGATACCCTGACCACCTCCATCCGTGAGACGGCTCTCAAGGCCGGGGTGCCCGTGGTGGGCGTGTACGAGACAATGCCCACGCCGGGCTACGATTTCCAGACCTGGATGCTCGCCGAGGTGAACGCCATCAAGAAGGCGATCACCACGGGCGCTTCCACCCAGAAGCTGTGACCACGACGATGCCTCGTACCTCAGCGGCCCGAACGCCCCGCGATCACGCCGACACCGCAGAGGTCCTCGAGGTCGACCATGTGAGCGTGTCGTTGGGGGGCCGCCAGATCCTCGACAACGTCAGCTTTACGGTGGGTGCGGGGGAGTTCACCGGCTTGATCGGTTCGAACGGAGCCGGCAAGACGACCTTGCTGCGGGTCATCCTCGGCCTGCAGCATCCCGGTGCAGGGCGAGTCCTTCTCTCCGGTCGGGCGCGCCGGCGGCGGACAGCGTCGGTTGGCTACGTCCCCCAGAAGGTGCTGCTCGACCCCGACACTCCGATGCGCGCCCGTGACCTCGTCGGCCTGGGTCTTGACGGTCAGCGATTCGGAATGCCACTTCCTTCCGCCACGCGCCGAGCGAAGGTGGACGAGATGTTGAAGGCGGTCGACGCCGAGCGCTTCGCCGACGCCAGGATCGGGAACCTCTCGGGCGGCGAGCAGCAGCGCGTCCTGATCGCCCATGCCCTGATCGCCCGACCCCGGCTGCTGCTCCTCGACGAGCCATTGGCCAATCTGGACCTTCGCTCAGGCCAGGAGATCATCGCGCTGCTCCATGGCATCGCGGTCGAACATCGTATCGCCATCCTGCTATCCGCCCACGAGATGAATGCTCTTCTGCCGGTCATGAACCGCGTCGTGTACCTCGCCGGAGGACGAGCGGCGGCCGGGACGACCGATGAGGTGGTCCGCTCCGATGTCCTGACCGGGCTCTACGGCCATCATGTCGACGTGCTCCGTGTGCATGGGCGCGTCATCGTCGTTGCCGGCCCCCAGTTCGAATCAGATGACGCCTCCGAGCCGGATGGTCATGATCCCATCATTCACGTGAGCTGATTGTGCACTGGGTCTTCGAGCCGGGGTTCTTCTCCAGCGAACCGGTCCACGTGGCGTTGGTCATCGGAGGGATCGCGGCCGTGGTCTCCGCCGTCGTCGGTGTGTTCACTGTGCTGCGCGGACAGTCCTTCGCCGGCCACGCGCTCACAGACGTGTCGACGGCCGGCGGGTCGGGGGCCCTCTTGGTCGGGATCAGCCCGCTCCTTGGGTTCGTCGGATTCGGGCTCCTCGGCGCCGGGGCCATGGACGCCATTGGTGTACAGCGGGTCAGGGGCCGGGACCTGGCCACCGGGATCGTCCTCGGCGCGGCCACCGGTCTCGCCGCGTTGTTTCTCTTCCTCGACACGACCTCGGGAGCCACCACGGGGGCCACTCAACAGATCCTGTTCGGATCGATCTTCACTCTCGATCCCTCAGAGATCCCCATCGTCGTCGTGTTCAGCATCGTGGCCGTCGGCATGATCGCCGCGCTGTACCGTCCCCTGCTGCTGGCCTCGACCGACACCGACTTGGCCGCCGCCCGCGGGGTCCCCGTTCGACTCGTTGCGCTGGGATTCATGGCCGCGCTGGCCGTCGCCGTTGGCCTCTCAGCGCTGGCCATCGGGGCGATTCTCTCGACGGCACTGTTGATCGGCCCCGCCGCCACCGCGTTGCGTCTGACGAACCGAATCGGCGCCGCCTTGGTCGCTGCCGTGGTCATCGGCGTCGGTGTCACCTGGCTCGGGGTCCTCCTGTCCTACGACAGCTACTACTGGGTCTCCGACCAGAACGCCGTCCCGGTGAGCTCTCTCATCGTCGGCCTCGTCTTCGTCGCCTACCTCCTCTCCGGCCTGCCCGCCATCCGGCGGCTCACCGGCCGCCGAACTGTGATGGTCGTCACCGAAGCCGAGGAGGCGCGGTTGAGGGGGCAGCGCGTCTCGTCTCGAGCAGCGGTCCGATCGGACGGCGATAGTCCCAGGAGCCGGCGTGTTCTCTAGTTTCATGACCAACGCCTGGATCGTGGCCACGATCGTGGCACCGGTTGCCGGCGTGGTTGGGTTCTTCGTGGTGTTGCGCGGTGCCGCCTTCCCAGCCCATGCCATCCCCAACAGCGCCTTCGCCGGGGCGGCAGCCGCCAATGTCTTCGGCTTCAGCGCGCTGCTCGGCCTGGGGGCCTTTGCGGCGGCGGCCGCATTCGGCATCGCCACACTCGGTCGACGGGGTCGCAACGACGCCGTCACCGCCCTGATCCTGGTTCTCGGGCTCGCGATCGGAGCAGTTTTTCTCAGCAGTTCGAGCGAGTACGAGCCACAGCTCTATTCGCTGCTCTTCGGCGAGGTCCTCGGGGTCTCGACAACGGAGCTTTGGCCCGTGGCCGGGCTCGCGTTGGGCTGCATCGTGGCCACGCTCTTCCTCTACCGACCGCTCTTGTTGGCCTCGACCGTGCCCGACGTCGCAGAAGCCAGGGGCGTGTCGCGCTACGGCATGGAGCTTGCGTTCCTGCTGGTGCTGGCGGCAGCTACGGCGATGACCGTGCCGGTGGTGGGCGCACTCTTGATCTTCTCGCTCATGATCGGCCCGCCGGCCGCCGCCCGCGCCCTTACGGATCGCCCCCCTCTCGCCATCGTGCTGTCCGTCTGCATCGCGCTCGTGACGGTGTGGGTCGCTATCGCCAGCTCGTATCAAACCAACTGGCCCATCGGGTTCTTCGTCGGCGCATTCGGAGCCTTTGACTACGGGGTTGGACGGGTGTGGGCCGCGGGGAGACGGTCGCGTACCGTTCGCAAGCGTGGTCGCGAAGGTGACGCGCCTATCGACCCGTCCATGGTGATGGCCTGACACAGGACCTCTCGGCGACAGGCGCGTTACGGTGCCACAGTGATCGCGTTGCTCCTGGTCGCGTTGTCGGTGGGCCTGGACAACTTCGCTGCTGCCACGGCTCTCGGCATCTCCGGGGTCGACGGCAGATTGCGCCTTCGGGTCGCCCTGGTCTTCGGGATGTTCGAAGGCGTCATGCCGGTCCTCGGCCTCTTGCTCGGACGCTCCGTGGCCCATGCTTTGGGCGGCACCGCGAAACCCGCGGCGGGCGGGCTGCTCGGAGTCGCTGGTGCGTACGCACTCGTGACCGCCATGCTCCCGGATCGAGGATCTCATCAGACCCGGGAGCTCACCACGCGACGGCTCATCGTGATCGGCGCGGCGCTGAGTGTCGACAACCTCGTCATCGGTTTCGCCCTTGGCGCCTATCACGTCAACTTTCTCGTCGCCGCGCTCGTCATCGCAGCGGTCAGCGTGGCGCTCTCCTTGCTTGGATTGGAGATCGGGGGGCGCCTCGGAGCTCGTCTCGGGCGGCGCAGCGAGCTCCTAGGTGGGGTCGTACTCGTGGCCGTCGGGGTGGCCGTCGGGGTGGGCTTGCTCTAGAACTTCTCCCTCTCCGGAACTCCGGTCATCATGTGTCCGGCCAGTCATTCGAATACGAACCGTTCGCAGAAAAAGGAGCCACCCCATGCCAGACGATGACATCTACGATTATGTCCCCCACCGCCGGACGCAAGAGAAGCTCGCCGGGAGCGACAAACCCGTCACGGTTGCTGCCCAGCTTCCGACGGGCAACACCATGGCCCGGTTCAATGCATGGTTTGCCGTCAAGGTGACCAGGGGGGTGGGAACCATGTGGTGTGCCTACGCCTTCGCCGCGCTGGCCTTGATCAGCCTTCCCGAGGCCATCAAGAGTCACAGCGCGGTCACTCTCGTGTCCTGGATCTCTCAGACCTTTCTCCAGTTGGTGCTGCTGTCTGTGATCATCGTCGGCCAAAACGTACTGGCGGCCGCCGCAGACAAACGATCCGAGGCGACCTACAACGATGCCGACGCGGTCCTTCACGAGGCTGTGAAGATCCAAGACCACTTGGCGGCGCAGGACCAGGTGCTCAGCGACCTCTTGACCAAGTTGGCCAGGGTGGAGGCACAATCGGCCTCATGAGCGCGTCCGGCTCCGGTGACTATTTCTGCTCGGGCATATGGGTGCGGAGCCAGGCGTTCGCTCGAGACGTCGACGCGCGAGCGAGCCATGCGTCCTGAATGACCTCGGCGAGCTCCTGGCGCGCCAAACGGCCGACCTGGCTGGCCCGCAACAGCACCGATGGGTGGCCGTCAAAATGCGGCGTTGTGAAGAACGGCGACGACTCGTCGCGGACCAACGCCTCTTTGTCTGCTTCGGAGGGCACCCAGAACACGATGACATCGGGGTAGCTTTCGCCGCTGGCTGGATCGGTCGCATCGGGTCTCGGATTGCGGAAGAACACGAAGGATTTTCCGCCCACCTGATAAACCGGGTTGTCACCGGACCCGGTGGAGACGGTGACGTTGGGCATGCCCAGAGCCACGTCGTGAACGTCGTCGATGCGAGCCATGCGCTCTTTTTTTGGCACCGTCGAATTTTCGCATGGAATGTCGGTGTCCCTGACAAATCTTCGAGCCCGGAATCGAGCTGAGCGGGCGCGCCGGTACGCTCAAGTCACTGGAAGGAGACCACGATGGCCGAGCGGTTCGACCGCGCATTCTGGGACGACCGCTACCGTTCGAGATCGGCGCTCTGGAGTGGGAGCCCCAACCGCCACTTGATGGCCGAGGCCGAGGACCTGGTGCCGGGCACCGCGCTCGACGTCGGTGCCGGAGAAGGGGCCGACGCCATCTGGCTCGCCGGCCGGGGCTGGCGAGCCACGGCGGTCGACATATCGGGTGTGGCCCTCGAGCGGGCGGCGCGAACGCCACGGAGGCAGGCGACGACATCGCCGGGCGCATCGCGTGGGTCGAGCGAGACATCACCGCATGGGAACCGCCGCCGGGGGAGTACGACCTGGTCAGTGCGCAGTACATGCACCTCCCCCCGTCCCAGCGGCTGTCCTTGTTCGAGGGTCTCGCGCACTCGGTCGTCCCGGGCGGCACTCTCCTCATCGTGGCGCACCATTCCTCGGACCTTCACACCACCGCCGGTCGGCCGCACATGCCCGAGCTGTTCTACAGCGCTGAGGAGATCGCCACCTCCCTGGACCCCGAAGCCTGGGACATCATGACCAACGCCGCCGTCGGGCGCTCCGCTACCGACCCCGAAGGATGCGCCATCACCGTGCACGACACCGTGTTCCGCGCCCGGCGCCGCGGCCAGGTGTAGGGCTCGGAACGGTCCGGACAATGGCCGCTCAGGCCACGGCCATGGCCGCCAGAAATGACGCGAATGCGATTGCCGCCGCCCAGGTCCGCACCGTGTCGAGCCGCTCCCACCGCTTGAGCAGTGTTCTCCAATGTTCGGGGGGCGCTCCGGGCTGCCAGGCGAGGACGGCGCTGTTGATCGGCACCGTCCCCCAGAATGTGGCGAGAGCCCACGCGGCGATGGCCGCGATTCCCGCACCGCGCCAGGCAAGCCCGGGTCCGGCGCCATCCACAACGATGACGACGAGCGCGGAGATCGCGCTGAGGAGAAAGACAGCCGCCACGCGGACTCTCATCTGGTAGATCAAGGCCTGGCGAAGCTCGATCTGCGGCCGTTCCTCGAGCGACGAGAGCGGGGCCCGCACTCCATAGCGGACGACGAACTCCGTCCCGGCGAGGATCCCCGCGAAGAAGAGATTGACGAACCCCACGATCAGGTGGCTCGCGGCTTGCGGCATGCTAACTATTATCTGTGGTTAGCTAAACTTTAGCAAGCACAGATGGATGGAAGCGAGACCGGGAGGAGTCAGCGTGCGCCATGTACAGATTCAGTTCGCGATCGACGACGCGGCGACGGCCGACGCCATCGTCGAAGGCCTCCTCCGGGGGCATCTCGTGGCGTGCGGCCAGCGCACCGGCCCGATTTCCAGCCATTACTGGTGGGAGGGGGCGCTCGAGCGGTCCGAGGAGTGGCTCGTGCTCCTGAAGACGAGGGCCGACCTCGCGGCCGCTGTCGTCGAGGCGATCGTGGAACGCCACCCCTACGAAATCCCCGAGGTCCTGGTGCTCGATGTCGCCGGTGGATCGGCGCGCTATCTGGAGTGGGTTGACGGCAGTACCGCGCAACGCCAGTAGCACCGGCTGCTCCGCATCGGAGAATTGGGCTGGCGTTGAGGTGGCGTAGTGACGGCCGTGTCTACCGTTGCGCACCATTGATCCCTGTCCGGCAGGGACACGATTTGAGAACGGGGTGCGTGAGTGATGGTCCTTTTTGGATTCCGGCGCAGGTCGTCGAGATTGGCCACCATCTTTGCGATGTGCGGGTACTGCCGGACCCCTTCGGCGCACGCGCTGACCCGGAGGCGGCGGTACTTCACCCTGTTCTTCGTTCCGATCATCCCCATGGGGGCAAAGCACTTCACGTCGTGCACGATGTGCGGCACGACCTCCCGCATCTCAAAAGAGGCATCGGATCACTACCTGTTCCTCCTCAACAACGCGCCGAAGTCGCCGAGTGCGCCGCCCGCCGAGGAATTCTCATTCGCCGGTGCCCCGGGCCCGGCTTCGGATGGGCAGCGGGGCGAGGACTCCATGGATTCGCCGGCTACCAGTTCGAGGGAGTCCCACTCCCAGTCCTGATTCGTCACGGTCGTCCTTCGGCACGCGTCGAGGGATGGGCGTAGGGAATTGCGAACCCCACCATTCACTCGCGTCACTCGCGCTGGCATTCCAGCAATCGCAATGATGGCGAATATGCGGACCGCGGGTCCCTTTCGGACGGAACAAATGAGGAGAGAGCTCGACCTCTGAGGTAGTCCGGAGCGAGGTGGCGCGCTCGGCTCGCCGCTGCCGAGCAGCCTCGGAAAACGAGCCTTTTCGTACGATGCGCCGTACCGACCCTTCACGCGGCCGCGACGTCCCCCGGTCAAATCGATCCTATGGTTAGATGTCGCTCTGGCATTGGTGCGTAATTGACGCCAACCGGGTATACAAGCGTGATCGCGACGGATTCGCTTCCGCGCTGAGGCGAGTCAGAAGGGGGGAGACGGTGAGCTTTCGCAATGGCATGCTCACGGCGAGTGCATTCAGCTTGGTCATCGGGGCCGGTGTGCTCTCGGCGGGCGTGGGGGCACCAGCTGCTGCCGGCGCCACGTCGACCCCGGGAGTCACGGCGAAGACGATCACCGTCGGCTCCATCAGTGATATCTCGCTGCCCATCCCCGGCCTCTTCGAGGGGGCCAAGATCGGCACGGAGGCCTACTTCGCCTACATCAACAGCCAGGGCGGGGTCAACGGGCGCACGCTGATCCTCAACGGCATGGACAGCGCGTTCTCCGCGGGGACGGTGGCCAACGAGGCCCAGAGCATCGCCAAGAACGACTTCGCCATCGTCGGGGGTTTCTCGCTGCTCGATGGCTCCGAGCAGCCGGCCATCGACGCGGCCAAGCTCCCGGTCATCACCCAGGTACTCGCCCCCGCGCTCTACAAGGACCCCAACCTGTACGCCGCGATCCCGTTGGTCAACGGCGGCGAAGCCACCGGCCCGTTCAAGTGGCTCAAGAGCAAGTACCCCCAGGCCGTAAAGGCCGTCGGGCTCATCGGCTCGAACTCCGCCGCCACCGCCATCACGGCCGAGAAGACCTTCCGCACCCTGACCTACAGCCTCGGCTACAAGTGGCTGTTCGCCCACGACGAGGGGTTCGCGACCACCACCTTCCTGCCCGACATCATCAAGATGAAGAATGCCGGGGTGAAGATGGTCTTCGAGCCCACCCAACAGGGTGCCTACATCTCCACCATGGCCCAGGAGATGCAGCAGGAGGGCCTCAATGCGCTGCTCGTCAGTGGCGGCAACACCTACGAGGAGAATTTCGATCCGGGATCTTCGGGGAACGGCACCCTGGTCACCGGAGTCACCGCCCTCTACGAGGGCCAGGACGCCAAGGCGGTGCCCGCAGTCGCCACGTTCGACAAATGGGCCAAGAAGGTGGACCCCCAGACGGAGCTCGACCTGTACACCCTGTACGGCTGGATCAACGCGCAGCTCTTCGTGCAGGCTTTGAAAGGTGCAGGAGCGAACCCCACCCGGGCCAGCCTCGACGCCCAGCTCGACAAGATCACGTCGTTCGACGCCAGCGGCCTGATCTCCCCCCAGAATCCCGCCCAGAAGATCCCGGGTCAGTGCTGGCTCGTTGCCCAGTACGAGAACGGGAACTGGCACCGCATCGCGCCGGACCCCAAGTCTGGATTCATCTGCAACCCCAACGGCTTCTATCCGAGCAGCTACAAGGGCATCTCCCGTTAAGCGACGCCGGCTATCTGGCTAGGGGCGAGCATCCGTGAACGAGTTCGTCAGCTTTTTGGTGGTGGGGATCGTGACCGGGTCCATCTACGCGGTCACCGCCAGCGGGCTGGTGGTGACGTACAACGCCACCGGGGTCTTCAACTTCGCCCACGGCTCGGTCGGCATGTTCCTGGCTTACATCTACTGGCAGTTCTGGCAGGGATGGGGATGGAATCCCGTCCTTTCCCTGGCCCTGGTCCTCCTCGTGGTTGCGCCGGTCTTCGCCGTGGTGGTCGAGCGTGTCCTCATGCGCCCGCTGTACGGCTCGTCGCTCAACACCATGATCGTGGTCACCCTCGGGCTGTTCCTGGTGCTCTACGGGGCCACGAGCACGATCTGGGACCAGACCACCTCGCGGAACCTCCCCAACTGGTTCGCCAGCGACCAGGTCGATGTCCTGGGGGTCAATCTCACCTACGAGGAGCTGATCACCGCTGGATGCGCGGCGGCGGTGGCGGTAGCCCTGTGGTTGCTGTTCAAACGGACCCGGATGGGTGTGGCGATGCGGGCCGTGGTGGACGACCCATCCCTGGCTTCGCTGACCGGCGCCCGCACCAACCGGATCTCGGGCTTCGCCTGGATGATCGGCTTCCTCCTGGCCGGCCTGGCCGGAATCCTCTTGGCCCCCGGTACCGGGATGAGCATCCAGATCCTCTCCGAACTGGTGATCTTCGGCTATGCCGCCGCCATCGTCGGGCGCTTGCGCAGCCTGCCCCTGACCTTCCTCGGAGCCATGATCCTGGGGGTGTCCGAATCGGTCGCCGTCGGTTACGTCCCAGCCAGCTACCTCAACGACGTGACGGCCATACTTCCCATGGGCCTGCTCATCGTGGCCCTGCTCCTGCTGCCCCAGGGCAAGCTGGCCGCCGGCCGGATCGTCCGGCTCAGGCCCCCCAGGGTCGCCAGCTTCAAGATGACGCTGGTCGGCGGAGCGGTACTCGTCGGGGGCACGGTGCTGCTGGCTGCACTGATCACCGGCATCAACCTCTACTCGCTGGGACTGGCGCTCTCGATCGGACTGGCTGCCCTCTCGCTGGTGTTGCTCTCGGGCTACGGCGGGCAGGTATGGCTCTGCCAGTTCACGTTCCTGGGCCTCGGGTCGTGGGCCATGACCAAGGTCGACGGCGGCAGCTCCATCCTCGGCGTGCTGGCGGCCATCGGCCTGTGCGCGGCGGCCGGCGGGGTGCTCGCCCTTCCCGCCCTCCGGCTACGGGGCCTCTACATGGCGCTGGCCACGCTGGCCTTCGCCGCGTTGATGGACAGCCTCTTCTTCACCAACCCGTCCGTCATCCCCAACGGCTCCATGGCCGTCGGCCGACCCGACATCTTCGGCATGCGCTTCGTGACCGACCGCGCCTTCGTCGTGTTGATCGCCATCGTCTTCGCCCTGTGCCTGATCGGCGTCGGCGCCCTGCGCCGGGGACCGTTCGGACGGCGCCTGGTGGCCATGAGCGACAGCCAGGCTGCCTGCGCCACGGTGGGGATGAGCCTCACCATGACCAAGCTGGCCGTATTCGTGCTGGGCGGCGGCCTCGCCGGTCTGGCGGGTGCCCTGTACGGCGGCATGTCACGGAACGTTTCCTTCTCCCAGTTCAGCTTCGTGCAGAGCCTCGTCCTCTTCGTCGGCGTGACCCTGGCGGGCATCACCGTGCTGAGTGGGGCCGTCCAGGCGGGCGTCGGGCTGAGCTTCGTCCCGCTGATCGCCCAGCACATCCCTTCGGTCTCGGGCTTCACGTACATCCTTTTCGGTGCCGGCATCGTGGCCGTCGGCCGCAATCCCTACGGCATCGGCCTTCTCTACACCTACCTCGACGCGTGGCGGGCGACACGTCGGGCCCGGTCCCGAGCCGGTGGCCAGATGTCTGGAAGCCCACCGGCGAGCCTCGACGGGACCTCGCTGCCCCGGGCGGTGCCGTCCGTTGGCTGACATGGCGACGATCTCGTCCGGACCCGACAATGCGCTCGCCGTGGGCGACGTCTCGGTGCGCTTCGGCGGCCTGCTCGCGCTGGACTCGGTGGACCTCGAGGTAGCGGTCGGCGAGGTCCACGGCCTGATCGGTCCCAACGGTGCCGGAAAGACCACCCTTTTCAACGTGATCACCGGCCTGCAACGGCCCACACAAGGGACGGTCCACATCGGCTCCCGCGAGGTGACGCGCAAGCGTCCCCATACCCGTTCCCGCCTCGGTCTGGGCCGGACGTTCCAACGCCTCGAGCTGTTCGGCACATTGACGGCGCGGGAAAACGTCCAGATGGCGGCCGAGGTCCAACGGGGAAAGCTCGCAGGTGGTCGGACGGCCAGCCAGGAAGCGGAGTACCAGCTCGGGCGCGTCGGCCTCCTCCACGTTGCCGACCAGCCCACCGATTCGCTGCCCACTGGCCTGGCCCGGTTGGTCGAGTTGGCGCGCGCATTGGCGACCTCGCCGAGCGTCCTGCTCCTCGACGAGCCCAGCTCGGGCCTCAACGCCGAGGAGACCGCTGCGCTCGGTGCGGTGCTGCAGCACTTGGCCGCCGAGGGCATGGGGGTCCTCTTGGTGGAGCACGACATGGCGCTGGTGATGGGCATCTGCAACCGCGTGGTCGTCCTCGACCACGGGCAGGTGATAGCGCGCGGCGACCCGCTCTCGGTGCGCGGCGATGCACGGGTGCAGGCGGCGTACCTCGGGACCGAGACCGAAATGGGCGATTCCCGGGCGCCGGCACATGCCGTTCCGTCGGTGCCCGGGGGAGAAGCGAGTCCGGCCGAAGCGCCCCGCATCGCACTGTCGATCAACGACGTCCGAGCGAGTTACGGCCGCATCGAGGTACTACACGGCATCTCCCTCAAGGTGGCCAAGGGCTCGGCCCTGGCGCTGCTCGGTCCCAACGGTGCCGGCAAGTCCACCCTGCTCAAAGTCATCTCGGGCCAGCTGGCGCCCACTGCCGGCACCGTGGAGGTGGAAGGGCGCCGGCTGGGGCGCAACGCCACCGAGCGACTCGCCCGTTCGGGCGTCTGCATGATCCCGGAGGGCCGCTCCATCTTTCCCAACCTGACCGTTTCGGAGAACCTGCTGATGTACACGTTCCGACGCCCCGGGCTGCACCGGTCCGCGGTGGAGGAGCGAGCCTTGACGCGCTTCCCCGCCCTGGCCACCCGCCGCAAGCAGCTGGCGGGCACGCTGTCGGGTGGTGAGCAACGCATGCTCTCCATGGCCCGGGCCCTCACCACCGATCCCGAGATCCTGTTGCTCGATGAGCTCTCGATGGGCCTGGCGCCCCTCATCGTCGAGGAGCTCTACGAAATTGTTGGGCAGCTGGTGAGGTCCGAGCAGCTGACCATCGTCATGGTTGAGCAATTCGTCCAGACCGCGCTCTACATCGCTGACCAGGCCGTGGTCATGGTCAACGGTGAACTGGTCAAACGCGGGACGCCGGCCGAGATCCGTGCCGAGGTCGTGGGCGCCTACCTCGGCACAGACGAGACGCTCGCCCCGTAGGAGTCGCACGTCCTGCGCTGGCTGTGCACGACGGCGGTACCGGCGTGCCCTTGTTTCTGCGGGTGGTCCCTGGAAATAAGATGGAGAGTCCAGCTGGCTGTGGGTGCGTGGTGAACGAGAGGGCGCAGTGAACATGGGACGACAGCCGTGACCCTTACCCACACCCGGGGACGGGCGCTGCGGTGAGCACGTCTTCGACAGTCGTCCTCATCCTCGCCGTCTTCGGTGCGAGCACCGTCGAGATGGTCGAGGCGCTGACCATTGTGGTGGCCGCCGGGGTGACCCGCGGCTGGCGTTCGGCCCTCGAGGGTGCGGTCGCGGCCGTCGCGGTGCTCACCGTGATCGTGCTCGCCGTGGGAGTCCCTCTTGTCCACTACGTTCCGATTGATGCCCTTCGAGTCGTCGTCGGGGCGCTGCTCCTGGTGCTCGGCCTGTCGTGGCTCCGCAAGTCGATCCTGCGTGCAAGCGGACACAAGGATCTGCACGATGAGGACGCCATCTTCGCGACCACCACAGCCGAGCTGTCCCGGGACGAACCCCCCGCGGGCGCGCGCACCGCAAGGGACGCCGTCGGATTTGCCGTGGCCTTCAAGGGCGTCTTCCTCGAGGGCATGGAGGTCGTGCTGATCGTCGTGAGCCTGGGGGCCAGTCAGCATCGGCTGGGGATTGCCGCCGCGGCGGCGGGCGCTGCTGCGGTGCTGGTGGCAGCGGTGGGGGTCGTGGTGGCCAAGCAGCTCTCCCAGGTCCCAGAGAACCTCATCAAATTGGCGGTGGGCATCATGCTCACCAGCTTCGGGTTGTTCTGGGTGGGTGAGGGAGCGGGCGTGCACTGGCCCGGGAGCGACCTGGCCATCATCGTGCTGATCGGGGTATTCGTCATCATCACTCTGGCGACGACAGCGTGGCTGCGCACCCTCCAACCCGGCGCCCCGCTGCCCGCCCGGACCCCCATCGGGACCGAGCAGGGGGAGGGATGAAACTGATCGCGCGATGGGCGAGCGCGTTTGGCGCCTTTTGGTGGGACTTCCTCGTCGGCGACACGCCGGAGCTCTTCTTTGCCACGGTGGCGATCGTGGTCGCTGCCGTCTTGCTCGGCCACCACGACGATGCCGGTTACGTGCTGCTGCCGGTACTGGCCGTCGTGTTCTTGGTCTCCAGCGCATACCGGGGGCGTCGCCGTCCGCGCGCGGTGACACCCGTGGACGAGGCGAAATCGCCCGACCAGTAGCGAGGCCGGGACGCCCGGCTCCTCGCCCCGCTTCCCGGTGGCCTCAGGAGGTTCCGGGAGTGGCGCCGGGCGGCGTGGAGGTGATCGTGGCGCCTGGTGGCAGCGCGAAGAGGGACGAGTCGGGCGACGTCGAATACCGCTCGATCTCGAAGCTGGTCGAGTCCGAGGCCACATTCACGTACCCGAGGATGCCTTGGGCGGTCGAGCAGATCGTGCTCGTTCCCGGAACGCCGGTGGAGCGGAGATCGACGCAGTTCATGGTGAAGCCATTGACCGTCATGGTGGAGGAAGAGACCTTGTCACCGGCCAAGCCGGCCGCCAGCGAGAACTCTCTGAGAAAGTTCACCCAATGCGCCGGGGTGTAGAGGTCAAGGATCTGGTTCTCGCTCGAGGCGTTGGCCGTTCCTAACTTGTCGCACGCCCACGCGCCGCCGGAGGACTGCGAACAGGCGAACTCGCCGGACGCGTTCACCACCAGGTGGACGGGTGTCGTGTCGCCGCTACCACCGCTGGGAGTGTCACTGAACGCCACCTCGTTGGGAGGTTGGGCCGCGTACACGATTGTCGTCGGAGCGCTGCCTGTCGTGACGTAGGTCGCTTCGAAGGCAGTCGGCGCGCCGCTCTGCAGCTTCGAGGTGAAGGCATCAATCGTCGCCTTGTTGCCCCGGATGTCGTGCACGGCGTTGCGGACCTTGTTGATCACGCTGCACGCGTTGAACCCGAGGGCGCCCACCGTGAGCGCGACGATCACCACGGCGGCGTTGCGGGAGCGACGAGAGCCCGGTACCGAGGACACCTCCGGCAATATAGCCACCCGGGGCGGTTTGGTGCGGGTTGTTACATTGAAGTCGATGCGGCTGGTTTCGTGGAACGTGAACGGCATCCGGGCGGTGGCCCGCAAGGGTCTCTTTGCCCTTTTCGTGGACGAGTTGACCCCGGACGTCATCTGCCTCCAAGAGACGAAGGCGCACCAGTCGGAATCGGGACTCGATCTGCCCGGCTACGACCAGCATTGGAATTCGGCCGAGAAGAAGGGTTACTCAGGCACCGCGCTCTTCACCAAGCCGAAGCCACGTCGGGTCGTGGCCGGGCTCCCCGACGACATCATCGCCGGATTCGGCGTGCACGGGGACACCTTCGGCGATCCCAACGCCGAAGGGCGGGTCCTCGCCGCCGAATATGAACAATTCATGCTCGTGACGGTGTACACGCCGAATGTCAAGGACGACTTGGGCCGGCTCGACCTGCGCCACGCCCAATGGGACCCGGCCTTCCTGGCCTATGTCACGAGACTCGAAAGGGACAAGCCGGTCGTCGTGTGCGGGGACCTGAACGTCGCCCACACGACGGACGACCTGGCCAATGCCCAGACGAACGTGGGCAAGAAGGGCTTTACCGACGAGGAGCGGGAGGGTTTCGAGCGATTGGTGGATGCCGGCTTCGTCGACACCTTCCGCCTGTTCCATGAGGGAAATGGCTTCTATACGTGGTGGCGGCACTTTGCCAACGCGCGGGCGCGCAACGTCGGCTGGCGCATCGACTACTTCTTGGTGTCCGCGAGCCTGGAACAACACGTGGTGGCCGCCGACATTCATCCGACCATCATGGGGAGCGATCACTGCCCGGTGAGCCTCGCGCTCGATTTCTGAGCCCCCAACAGGGGTGCCGGGCCCGCCACCGGGGCCAGCGGGTCTCACCAGCCGCGCAGGTCCACCGGCCAGCTCTCCACGACGTCGTCGGCGACGACCAGGTGGAGGCGCTCGTGATAGGCCACAGTCGGATCGACGTGCGCCGGCCGGACCGCGATGCGCTCGCCCACCCGGACCTGGTGCTCGGGCCGGAATACCAGATGCTCGTCCGAGCAGAACAGCACCGTGGCGTCGTCGACCGAGGGGTTGCCGTGATCCATCCCTAGCGCCTTGAGCCCACAGTCGGCCACCGCCCAGTCCGGCGAGACCGAGATCACCGTCGCCAGCACGGAGAGCGCCTCGGCGTAGGGAAGCCCGAGCTTGGCGTACGCGGTGTCCATGAGGGCATACGAACCCGCCTGCAGTTCGGTGGCCCAATGATTGATGTCGTAGGTGCCGGTCCCCCCGGCAGAGATGACGTCGCCGCCGACCTCTCCGTGGCAGGCGTGCAGCAGTGCCATCGACTCCTCCAGCAGCTCCACGCGCCGGGACCGGTCTGCCAGACCGACGATGTGGCCCTCGTAGCCCATGACGCCGCGGACGCCGAGGCCGTGGCGACGCGCACTGTCGGCCAGGCGCCCGGCCTGTTCGGGATCGCAGCCGCACCGGGGCAGGCCGACATTGACGTCGATGAGGACCTCGGGCACGCCGGCGGCAGTCGCGGCGGCGATGATCTCCTCGGAGTCGACCGCCATCGTCACCCGCGCCCCGGCGCGGACCAGCGCGCCGAGGCGCGAGGCGTCCACCACTTCGTTGGCCAAGAGAAGGTCCTCCCCCAGGCCGCGCCGTGCCAGTCCTTCCATTTCTGCGATGGTGGCGCACGTGAAGGCGGTATGGCCCAACTGCGCCTGGCGGGCAGCCAGCGCGGTGCACTTGTGCGCCTTGACGTGGGGTCGCAAGCGCCGGCCCGGCCACGCCGCGGCCATGGTGCGCAGGTTGGCGTCGAGAAGCTCGGTTTGGACGATCAGGGCGGGAGTGGTCAACGCCCCGATGTGCACGACGTGAGCGTAGCGACGGAGGGATGCAGTGGCCTGACGGGGTCCTGAACCCGAGCGCCGGCGATGTCGAGGGAGTACGGTCGGCTCCTATGACCGAGCCCTGGTTGGACGACGCCTGCAGCCTGGTGGACGCCTTTCGCGCCCGACGGGTTTCGCCCGCGGAGGTGCTCGACGCCTGCATCGACGCCATCGCCTCGTCCCCCCTGAACGCGTTCAGCCACACCGACTTCGATCAAGCCCGCCAGGCGGCCCTTGCGGCGGACGTCACGCTCCCCTTCGGCGGGGTCCCGTTCGGGGTCAAGGAGCTCGAGTCGACCGTGCGGTGGCCCTACACCGAGGCCTCGCTGATCTTCAAGGACCGGATGGCGGATCACGACGACACGTTGGTCGCCCGCCTGCGGGCGACCGGTGCTGTGCTGGCGGCCCAGACGACGTCGAGCGAGTTTGGGGGCATCAACTGCACCTCGACTGTGCTGCACGGCACGACGAGGAACCCGTGGAACCCCGAGCGCACGCCGGGTGGTTCCTCGGGGGGCTCAGCCGCGGCGGTGGCCGGCGGCCTTCTCCCCATCGCCACGGGAAGTGACGGCGGGGGTTCGATCCGGATTCCGGCGGGATTCAGCGGGCTCTTCGGGTTGAAGGCCACCTACGGTCGGATTCCCATGGGGCCGTTCGCCGGCATGTCGTCGCTGACCTCGGTCAAGGGCTGCCTCACCCGTTCGGTGCGCGACACGGCGCGTTTCTTCGATGCCTGCAACGGGTTCGATCAGCGCGATCCGCTGAGCCTGCCCGCAGTCGGGGGGTGGGAGGCCGCGCTCGGAAGTCACGACGTGGCGGGGATGACCGTCGCCATCATCCCGGACCTCGAGACGGCCCGTGTGCGGACCGAAGTTGCGGATCAGGTGGCGGCGGCCGCGGAGGCACTGGCCGGGGCCGCTGGTCTCCGGGTCGTGGTCGTGCACCCGAAGCTTCCTCCCCTGCGCGGGCAGTGGGCCATGGCGGGCCAGGTCGGCTTGAGGGCCGGCCTGGGGAGCGCCTACCCGGCGCGCGCCGAAGATCTCTCTCCCGAAATGCGCATGGGCCTCGAGGGGGCGATGCAGCGGTACACGCTGGAGAAGGCGGCGTCCATCGAGTCCTATCGGCGCCAGCTCAATGAAGCCATGGCCGATCTCTTCGAGGAGGCTGACTTCGTCATGTGCTCCAGCAACCCCGACGTGGCCTTTGCGGCGGAGGGACCCCCGCCGTCGACCATTCCGGGGGCGGACCTCATCCATGAGATCGGGTTCTCCCGAGCCATCATGAACAACGCGGCGTTGACGGCACCGTCGAACCTCAACGGCAGCCCCGCCATGAGCATCCCGGCCGGGCTGGTCGACGGTCTGCCCGTCGGACTGCAGGTGCTCGCCGCGCACCATCGCGAGCAGCTCTTGTTGGACCTTGCCCTGGTGGCTGAGCGCGCGCTGTCCTGGCCCAAGGTGGCTCCGGGCTCTCCGCACCGGTCATCGGTGCTCGCCCCGTAGTCCGGCGTCCCGCCAAGGAGCGGCGCCGCCGTATTCTTGCGGTACACGATCGCATTGGTGCCACGGATCGTGTGGGTGCTCCAGGCTGCTGTGTCAGTGTGCGGTCCGGCGCATGCGGCGCGGTAGCTGCAGGGCGCAGTTCTGCTATGCTTTCTGTTGCCGCTGCGCAATCGTGCCGTGGGGCCCGTTCGAAACTTCATTCGAGTAGGCCATTTCTCACTCGACTGGAGTTCCATCATCTCTTCCTTTCTCGATCTTGGCGTGTCCGCGGATATGGACGCGCGATTGGAGAAGCTCGGCATCACTCGCCCGCTTCCCATTCAGACCGCCACCATTCCCGCCGCGATGGGCGGGCGCGACATCTGTGGCAAGGCACCTACCGGCTCGGGGAAGACCCTGGCCTTCGGGCTGCCCATTGTGGCCAACATCACCCAGTCGCGCCCGCGTCGGCCGCGAGCGCTCATCCTCGTACCCACGCGTGAGCTCGCGTCGCAGGTGCAGGCCGTGCTGGGTTCCCTTATGGGGCGTGAGAGCCAGCGGGTGGTATCCATTTTCGGGGGGACCGGGTACCGCGACCAATGCCGCGCGCTGCAGAGGGGCGTCAACATCGTGGTGGCCTGTCCCGGGCGACTGGAGGATCTCATCGAGCGGGGTGATCTCCGCCTCGACGACGTCACCACAGTCGTGCTCGACGAAGCGGACCGCATGTCGGACATGGGCTTCCTTCCGGCCGTGCGACGCCTTTTGGACCAGACCGCGCCCCAGCGTCAAGTTCTGCTCTTCTCGGCGACCATCGGCCGCGAGGTCGAAGCCATCATTCGCAGCTATCAACACGACCCGATCCGGGTCGACATCGAGGCCGACGAGGACGAGAAGAGCGACGTCACCCATCACTTCTGGAAGGTCGATCGGGCCGAACGCGTGGAGATCACGGCCAATCTCGTCTCTGAGCACGGCCAGGCGTTCGTGTTCTGTCGTACCAAGAGGGGTGCCGACAGAGTGGTCAAGCAATTGCAGGCGAAGGGTGTCCGCGCCGTGCCGATGCACGGCGATCGCACCCAGGGCCAGCGCGAGCGCGCGCTCGAATCGTTCTCCAAGGGCAAGGCCGACGCGCTCGTCNNGCCCGCGGCATCCACGTGGACGATGTGCCCTGCGTCGTGCACTTCGACCCACCGGCTGACCACACCGACTACGTCCACCGTTCGGGACGCACCGGCAGAACCGGTCGAACCGGCACCGTTGTCACCTTGGTGACCGACGAGCAGCGCAAGGACA
>PKYA01000054.1:0-3776 GCA_003133545.1 Acidimicrobiaceae bacterium
CGTCATCCACATGTCGGCCGGAGTCTCAGGCTTCGTCGCCGCATGGGTCCTCGGGCCCAGACTCCTACGAGATCGACAGCATGCCTTGCCCAACAACCTGGTCATGGCTGCGGTCGGCGCCGGCATTCTGTGGCTGGGGTGGAACGGCTTCAACGGCGGTGACCCGTACTACGCCGGGTCCAGCATGGCCGGAGCGGTCATCAACACCAACCTGGCGACGGCAGTCGGCGTGGTGGTCTGGATGGCCTTGGACGCCTGGCTGACAAAGGAGAAGAAGCCCACCTTCTTGGGCGGCGTGAACGGCATGATCTGCGGNNGTCATCTACACCCACGGCATCGCCGGCTTCACCGGTGGCATGCTCCTCGGCATCTGGGGCGACCCGAACATGATCGAATACGGATGCGGCCATCTGAACTCGGCCGGGCAGGTGGTCAACACCACAGCGACGGCGTACGCCACCGCGAAGGGCACGTGCGTGCCTTTCAGCGTCAACGGCCTCATGTACACCGGATCGGCCCACCAGCTATGGGAACAGTTCCGCGCTGCGATCTGGGTCATATTTTGGTCGGCGCTCGTCACGTTCATCTTGATGAAGCTCATCGGCCTGGTCCTCGGAGGGGCCCGCTACAAGGATGAGATCCTCGAGATCGGTGACCTGGCCATCCACGGCGAGGAAGCCTTCCCGGAGGAGACCTTGGCCATGCGGTCCGATGGAGCATTCGCCTTGGCCGGCCTGGACAAGGGGAGCGAACCACCCGTACCGATAGGGTCGGATCCGTTGCCGCCGCCCGACGCAGGCGCCTAAGGCCACCAGGACGAAAGGAGATCATCAAATGAAGCTGATCGTGGCAGTCCTCAAGCCGTTCAAGCTCGATGACGTCAAGGAGGTCCTCAAGAACCTCGGGGTGCAGGGCATGACCCTGACCGAGGCGCAGGGATTCGGGCGCCAGAGAGGTCACACCGAGGTGTACCGCGGTGCGGAGTACGAAGTCTCCTTCGTGCCGAAGATCCGCATCGAGGTGCTGGTCGACGATGCGCAGACGGACGAAGTCGTTGACGCCATCGTCACCTCGGCGGCCACCGGGAAGATCGGTGACGGCAAGGTGTGGGTGGTGCCCGTGGAGACAGTCGTGCGGGTGCGCACCGGAGAACGCGGGGCTGAAGCCCTTTAGGGCTGTTGGCCTTGCGCGGGTGGTCGGGTCGGGGTGCGGCGAGGCGCCCCGACCCGCCGCCGTTCATCGTGTCCCAGACGGCCTGCCAGGGTTGGGATCTATCCGGCCTGGCGGGCCACGGCAGCCGCGGCGGCGGCGGCGGCGGGGTCGCCCAGGAACGCCGCCGAGTGGACCGTCAGATTTTCGTGCAGGAGCATCCGGAACGGGATGCCGGTCGGAATCTCGAGACCGGTGATGGCATCGTCGGAGATCCCTTCGAGGTGCTTGCGCAGGGCGCGGATGCTGTTGCCGTGGGCGACCACCAGGACCGCGCTCCCCTTGGTCGCCTCCTCGCGCAGGTCAGGGACGATGGCCTCTTCCCAATAGGGGACGACGCGGCGCACGACGTCGGCCAGGCACTCGGTCCGCGGGACTCGGCCGGGAGCGAGGTCGCGGTAGCGGGGATCGCGCGCCACGTCGTACTCGCTGTCGGCGGCCAACTCGGGCGGGGGGGTGTCGTAGCTGCGCCGCCAGAGATTGAGCTGCTTCTCCCCGAACACGGCCATCGTGTCCGCCTTGTTCTTCCCCTGCAGGTCCCCGTAGTGGCGCTCGTTGAGCCGCCAGTCGCGCCGCACCGGCAGCCAGCTCCGCCCGGCGGCCGCCAGGGCAAGCTCGGCTGTGCGGATGGCCCGCGTCAGCACCGAGGTGTGCAAGATGCGCAGGTCCAGCCCGGGCTCCTCCCCCAACAGCTGCCCGCCGGCGCGCGCCTCGTCTTCGCCCTTCTCGGTGAGATCGACGTCGACCCACCCGGTGAACAGGTTCTGCTCGTTCCAGGTTGACTGTCCGTGGCGGATGAGGACCAGGTCGAGCATGGTTCGATGGTAGGCCACCGGCTGGAGCTTCTTGTCAGGTGTCAGCGGATCCGCTGGAGGTCGATGTTGGTGGCGGCAACGTCGAAGTGTGTGGGATCGAACGCCTCGGCCGAGTCGCCCATGGCCGCGAGGAAGGCGGCGTAGCCGCCCGGGCCCCCTACGTTCTCGGGCGGGCACGCGCCCTCCCCGCCGAGGCGGACGGCGCTCTTGAGCGCGGCGCTCTGCGGCACCACCCCCTCGACCACGATGCGGTGGCTCCACCCGTCCCCGAAGTCGTACTCGTAGAGGAAGGTCTCGGTGCCCTCGAGAGCCTCGAGCACGGACACCGCGTTCTCGTTGAGCTCGTCCTGGGGGCGTCCCCGTCGTCCGGCCCGTAGGTGCTGTCGCCGATCTCGAAGGCGTGCAGGTGGGAGTCGGTCCAGCCAATGGCGAGCTGGAGGATGTCGTGCAGCCGGCCCAGGGTCACCGTGCCGGGGACCAGGAGGCGCCGCCATACCCGGGGGCCGGACCTCCAGGAGCTCGGCCCGCATTTGCACGACAGTAGGGACTGGCCGCGGCGGACTCACGGAAGGATCGTAGGACCAGGAGCTTTTGGTTTGAAGGGGAATACGACGGGTGACCCGCCGGTTGGTCGTGGTGGGTGGCATGCTCGGTGTGCTCCCTGAGCTGCGGTGTTGTCACCACCGTTGCCAATGTGAACAGAAAAGTTGACAAATAGACACTCAGGTTTGCTATAATCATAGGGACACGAGAGAGCCGCATCAAACACGAGAAGAATGGAAGGACTGCAAGATGGCGAAGGCCGTGGGAATCGACTTGGGAACCACCAACTCGGTGGTCAGTGTGATGGAGGCGGGCGAGCCCGTCGTGATACCCAACGCGGAAGGTGGGCGGACGACGCCCTCGGTCGTGGGGTTCTCCAAGACCGGTGAGGTATTGGTGGGAGAGGTCGCCAAGCGGCAGGCCATCACCAACCCGGACCGGACCATCCGCTCGGTCAAGCGCCACATGGGCACCAACTGGACCGTCGACATCGACGGGAAGAAGTACAAGGCCCAGGAGATCTCCGCCCGCATTCTGGGCAAGCTCAAGAGGGACGCCGAGGCGTATTTGGGCGACACCGTCGACCAGGCCGTGATCACCGTGCCGGCCTACTTCGACGACGCCCAGCGNNTCAACGAGCCGACGGCGGCCGCTCTGGCCTACGGCTTGGACAAGGAAGACTCCGACCGCACCGTCCTGGTGTTCGACCTCGGTGGTGGGACCTTCGACGTCTCGGTGCTCGAGATCGGTGAGGGCGTCTTCGAGGTGAAGTCGACCTCGGGGAACACCAAGCTCGGNNCTGCAGCGCCTGAAGGAAGCGGCCGAGAAGGCCAAGATCGAGCTTTCCAGCGTGCAGGAGACCCAGATCAACCTCCCCTTCATCACTGCTACCAGCGACGGACCCAAGCACCTGGACTTCAAGCTCACGCGGGCCAAGTTCAACGAGCTGACGTCCGACCTGGTGCAGGCGTGCACCGGGCCGTTCGAGGCCGCCATCAAGGACGCCGGGCTCAAGACATCCGACATCGACCACGTGGTCATGGTCGGCGGGTCCACCCGGATCCCCGCCATCCAGGACCTGGTGCAGTCGCTCTCGGGCAAGGAGCCCCACAAGGGCGTCAACCCCGACGAGGTGGTGGCCATCGGCGCCGCCGTGCAGGCCGGTGTCCTCAAGGGTGAGGTCAAAGACGTCCTCCTCCTCGACGTGAC
>PKYA01000054.1:3809-7322 GCA_003133545.1 Acidimicrobiaceae bacterium
AGATGGCGATGTACAACAAGACCCTGGGCAAGTTCCAGCTGGTCGACCTGCCTCCGGCCCCCCGCGGCATTCCGCAAATCGAGGTCACCTTCGACATCGACGCCAACGGGATCGTCCATGTCTCCGCGCAGGACAAGGCCACCGGCAAGGAGCAGTCGATGACCATCACCGGCCAGTCCTCGTTGGCCAAGGACGACATCGAGCGCATGGTGCGCGACGCCGAGGCCCACGCCGAGGACGACCGTGCCCGCCGCGAGGAAGCCGAGGTGCGCAACTCCGCGGACACCCTCGTCTACCAGACGGAGAAACTGCTCAAGGAGCAGGGCGAGAAGTTCGAAGGCACCGAGAAGGACGACGTCGAAACGGCCGTGGCGAACCTCAAGGACGCCTTGGCTGGCACCAACCTCGAGAGCATCAAGGATGCGACCGAGAAGTTGATGGGCGTCAGCCAGAGTTTCAGCCAGCGCCTGTACGAGCAGGCCTCGCAGACCCAGAGCGCACCGAGCGGTGGCGACGGGACCGGCGGGAGCACGGACGGCAGTGACGCGGGCGGCTCGGACGACGACGTGGTCGATGCCGAGATCGTCGACGAGCAGTGAGCTTCTCCGACGAGGCCGTCCCCGCCGAGGAGGTCACGCCGGAGTCCGAGCGGGTCGCCGGAGCCGGCGCGTGCGCGCCCTCGACTGAGGAGCCGGCCGAGGCCGAGGTGATCGAAGAGGCCGAGCGCGATCCGTTGGTCGTGTTGGCGGGCGAGCGGGACGAGTACCTGCGCGCCCTCCAGCGGACCCAGGCCGATTTCGAGAACTACCGCAAGCGCATTGCGCGCCTCCAAGAGGAGCAGTCGGCCCGCGCCGCCTCGGCACTGGTCATGAAGCTGCTCCCCGTCATCGACACCCTCGACCTGGCGCAGGCGCACCAGAGCGAGGCCAGCGCGCAGAGCGATGACGCCGTGGCCCTGACCGCGGCGCGTTCGCTGCTGCTCGATGTCTTGTCCAAGGAAGGATTGGAGCGGGTCGACCAGGCGGCGGTGCCGTTCGACCCCTCGATGCACGACGCCGTGGCGCGCACCGAGGGAGACGGTGGCGAAGAGGTGATCGATCAGATCCTCCGGTCGGGCTATCGCTGGCGGGGCCAGGTGCTCCGTCCGGCCATGGTCAGCGTGCGGGGGTGAACTGAACCATGGCCGCCCAGAGGGAGTGGTTCGAGAAGGATTACTACAAGGTGCTCGGGGTCGTGTCCACGGCCACCGACAAGGAGATCACGCGCGCGTACCGCAAGCTGGCCAAGCAGTACCACCCGGACGCCAACCCGGGCTCCGAGGAACGCTTCAAGGAGATCAGCGCTGCCTACGACGTGCTCGGCGACGCCGACAAGCGCAAGGAGTACGACGAGGTACGCAAGCACGGGCCCGTACCCGGAGGTTTCGGTGGCATGCCCGGCGGGGGCACGTTCCGCATGGAGGACATGGGGAACCTGGGCGACCTCTTCGGGGGCCTCTTCGGCAACCGCGGCCGCACGACGACCACCCGCGGCCCCCAGAGGGGGGCCGACATGGAGGCCGCGCTGCACCTGTCGTTCTCCGATGCCGTGCACGGGGTCACCACCTCGGTGAACGTCCCCGAGGACGTGCGCTGTTCGAACTGCAAGGGGACCGGCGCGGCGCCGGGAACCTCGACCCACACGTGTCCGCGCTGTGGCGGATCCGGCACCCTCAACGACGACCAGGGACTGTTCTCGCTGAGCACGGTGTGCCCGGACTGCGTCGGGCGGGGCACCCTCTTCGACACGCCCTGCCCGGTCTGCAAGGGCTCGGGCACCGAGCGCAAGGTGCGCGCGGTCAAGGTGCGCATCCCGGCCGGGGTGGAAGACGGGCAGCGCATCCGGGTCAAGGGTCGCGGGGCACCCGGCCAAGGCATGGCTCCCCCCGGGGACCTCTTTGTCGTCGTCCATGTCGGCAAGCACCCGATCTTCGGGCGCAACGGGCGCAATTTGACGCTGACCACGCCGATCACCTTCCCCGAGGCGGCACTGGGGACCACCATCACGGTCCCCACGCTCGAATCCAAGGTGACGCTCAAGGTGCCGGCGGGCACGGCATCGGGGACGGTGCTGCGCGTGCGCGGGCGGGGCGTCCCCGCCGGGTCGGGCCGCAACGGCGCCAAGCCGGGCGACCTCATGGTCAGGCTCGAGGTCATGGTGCCGACCGAGCTCACCGACGAGCAGCGGGCGGCGGTGGAGTCACTGGCCGCGGTGACCGATGAGGCGCCACGGGTGGCGGTCGAAGGTTGAGGCAGACGGTTGTGACTGGTTGTGACGGCGGAAGGTTGAGAGATGCGACGGAGGACGGGTATTGACATGGCGGGAAGTGACGCGGACCGGGCGGTCTATGTGATCTCGGTGGCGGCCGAGTTGACGGGCGTGCACCCGCAGACCCTGCGCATCTACGAGCGCAAGGGACTGTTGGACCCGTCGCGGACCAGCGGCGGCAGCCGTCGCTTCTCGGAGGCCGACCTGTCGCGCCTGCGCCACATTCAGCAATTGACGGCGACCGGGTTGAACCTCGAAGGCGTGCGCCGCGTCCTCGAGCTCGAAGCCGAGCTTGATCGGGTGCGCGCCGAGCTGGAGGAGGCCCGGGCGCAGTCGAAGGCCGCGGTGGCCGCCACCCACCGGCAGTACCGCCGCGACCTGGTGCCGCTGCGCCAATCACCAGTTGCCTACAGGAGAGGGTGAGACCAATGCCCATTGACCCCGAACGCTGGACCACCAACACCAAGGCCGCCTTCAGCGCCGCTACCGCGCACGCCGCATCGTCGAACAACCCCGAGTTGACGCCGGCGCACCTGCTCGACGCGCTCTTACTGCAACAGGACACCATGACGCGGCCCCTGCTGTCCCAGATCGGCGTCGACCCCGACACGCTGAGCGCCCGGGTCAACGAGCAGCTGGCGCGCCTGCCGCGCGTCCAGGGCGGCGCGGAGCCCGGACTTTCCCGCGACGCCCGCCAAGTGCTCGAGTCGGCCGACGAGAGCCGGCGCGACATGGGGGACGAGTACGTCTCCGTCGAGCACCTGTTGCTGGCGCTGGCCGACGAGATCGGCGTCACCAAGGACGCCCTGTTGACCGGCCTGCGGGCGGTGCGGGGCAACCACCGGGTGACCTCGCCCGACCCCGAGCAGACGTACCAGGCGCTGGCCAAGTACGGCCGTGATCTGACCGAGGCCGCCCGCCAGGGCAAGCTCGACCCGGTCATCGGGCGCGACGAGGAGATCCGGCGGGTGATACAGGTCCTGTCGCGGCGCACCAAGAACAACCCGGTACTGATCGGCGAGCCCGGGGTGGGCAAGACGGCCATCGTCGAGGGCCTGGCCAACCGGATCATCGAAGGCGACGTCCCCGAGGGGCTCAAGGGCAAGCGGGTCATCGCCCTGGACCTCGGCTCCATGGTGGCCGGCGCCAAGTACCGCGGCGAGTTCGAGGAGCGTCTCAAGGCAGTCCTCAAGGAGATCACCGACG
>PKYA01000205.1 GCA_003133545.1 Acidimicrobiaceae bacterium
TATATCAGCGACGGACCACTAGGGGCCTTCCCCTCATCACAGTCAGCTCGTGGCGAGCAGCACCATCACGAAGAGGGCATAGGCCGCGATGATCAGCCCTCTAGAGCTGCGCCGGAGACCGCGCCCTACGTTAGCGAGCACAAGGGTCAGTCCGGTGAGGCCCACGCACCAACCCGCGACCAGCAGCCCGGTTGCGGACGGCTTGGAGATCGCCTCGTCACGTCGTTCCGGCCGCTGACTTCTGTTGCTGGCACGTCGGAGGCCCGTTCCAGATGGGCCGCCGTGCCTGACCGGGTCACGCCGGATTTCGGCGCGGCGTTCCGTGCGAGATGTGTCACATGAACGGCGTGAAAATAATGCGTGAATTTTATGTTTCGCTGAGGCATGATGACCACCACACAGCAGTACGACCATGGAGGTGCACAGAATGGCAATTGACACGTCCGCTGGTGCCGAACCCCTTGGGGGAGCCGAGGTCCGTCCGGCCGTCGTACAGCTGGTCGCTGATCCCGCACCGCTCGGCTTGGCGGCCTTCGCCATGACGACGTTCGCGCTCAGCATCGCCAACACGAACATCTGGGGGGCGGGTGCCTTCGCCGCCCTAGGTCTCGCTCTCGTCTACGGCGGTCTGGCCCAGCTGCTCGCCGGAATGTGGGAGTTCGTCCGCAAGAACACTTTCGGGGCGCTGGCCTTCACCTCCTACGGTGCGTTCTGGATCACCTACTACGTGCTGGTCAAGTTCGTCGTCCCCGGGGTTCCGCTCAAGAGCGTCCCGGTGATGCTCGGGGTCTTCACCCTTGGCTGGACGATCTTCACCGCCTACATGATCATCGCCTCCCTTCGGGTGTCCGGCGCGGTTGCCCTGGTGTTCATCCTCCTCACGATCACCTTCGTCCTCCTCACCATCGCCAACTTCCATGCCCCCGACGCCGGCATGACCAAGGCGGCCGGTTGGTTCGGCGTCGCCACGGCGGCCGCAGCCTGGTATGCATCCTTTGCAGGGGTGACGAACGAGACGTTCAAAAAGACCATCATCCCGGTCATGCCGTTAGCCCCGAAGGCGCGCTGAGCCGGGCCCAGCCTGAGGAGAAGCCGGGAGAACCAGCCGCGCCGAGGAGGAAAGGAAAGATCATGAGCGACCCAGTTCAGTCATCGGGCGGCGGGGAGGCCCTCTCCGCCCTCCTCCACGAGACGCGGCGGTTCCCCCCGCCTCCCGAAATCGCCGCCCAAGCCAACGCCCAGCCCGGCATCTACGAGGACGCGGCTAAGGACCCGGTGGCTTGGTGGGCCACCCAGGCCGAGCGCATCACCTGGGACACGCCGTTCGAGCGGGTGCTCGAGTGGGACCTCCCGTTCGCCAAGTGGTTCGTGGGGGGCAAGCTCAACGCCTCGGTGAACTGTGTCGACCGCCACGTGGCGGCCGGGCGGGGTGACAAGGTCGCCTATCACTGGGTGGGCGAACCGGATGGGGAGACCCGGACCATCACCTACGGCCAGCTGCACGCCATGGTCTGCCAGGCAGCCAACGCCCTAGTTGAGCTCGGGGTGAAGACGGGCAACCGGGTCGCCATCTACATGCCGATGATCCCCGAGACGGTGGTGGCCATGCTGGCCTGTGCCCGGCTCGGGGCGGCCCACTCGGTCATCTTCGGCGGGTTCTCGGCCGAGGCCCTGGCCGGGCGCATCCTCGACGCGGACGCCCGGATGGTGATCACGGCCGACGGCGGCTACCGCCGGGGAGCGAAGGCCGCCTTGAAAGTCAATGTCGACGACGCTCTGCGCCAGTGCCCCGACGTCCGCAGCGTGCTGGTGGTCCGGCGCACAGGCCAGGAAGTGACCTGGGAGGAGGGCCGGGACCACTGGTGGCACGACATCGTCGACCGCCAGCCGACCAGCCACGAGCCCGAGTTCTTCGATGCCGAGCAGCCCCTCTACATCATGTACACGAGCGGCACCACGGCCAAGCCCAAAGGCATCCTCCACACCACCGGCGGCTACCTGGTCCACTGCGCCACCACCCACCACTACATCTTCGACATCAAGCCAGAGACCGACGTCTTCTGGACGGCGGCCGACGTCGGATGGGTGACCGGCCACAGTTACATCGTCTACGGGCCCCTGGCCAACGGCACCACCTCGGTCATGTACGAGGGGACCCCCGACGCCGGAGGCCGGGACCGCTGGTGGCGGATCGTGGAGGAATACAGGGTCTCCATCCTCTACACCGCCCCCACCACCATCCGGACCCTCATGAAGTGGGGCGAGGAGTACCCCGCCGCGCACGACCTCTCGAGCCTGCGGCTGCTCGGCTCGGTGGGCGAGCCCATCAACCCCGAGGCCTGGATGTGGTACCGCAAGAACGTGGGCCGCGAGCGGTGCCCCATTGTCGACACCTGGTGGCAGACCGAGACCGGGGGCATCCTCATCACCCCACTGCCCGGCATCACCGCCACCAAGCCGGGGGCAGCCATGACCCCCTTCCCTGGGATATCGGCCGACGTGATCGACAACGACGGCATCCCGGTCGGCAAGGGCCAGGGCGGCTATCTCGTCATCACCGCGCCGTGGCCCGGGATGCTGCGAGGTATCTGGGGTGACCCCGAGCGCTACAAGGAGACATACTGGTCGCGCTTCCCTGGTCAGTACTTCGCCGGCGACGGGGCCAAAAAGGACGACGACGGCGACCTGTGGCTGCTCGGTCGAGTCGACGACGTCATGAACATCTCGGGCCACCGGATCTCGACCACCGAGATCGAGCATGCCCTGGTCGGCGACTCGCGGGTGGCCGAGGCGGCCGTGGTCGGCGCCTCGGACGCCACCACCGGCCAGGCCATCGTGGCCTTCGTGACCATCAAGGGCGACATCGTCCAGACCCCCGAGGAGGGGGAGATCCTGGTCGAGGAACTCCGGGCGACGGTGGCGCGGACCATTGGGCCCATCGCCAAGCCCCGCCAGATCCTCCTCACCCCCGAGCTGCCGAAGACCCGTAGCGGCAAGATCATGCGCCGCCTGCTGCGCGACGTGGCCGAGAATCGCGAGCTGGGTGACGTCACCACCCTGTTGGACCCTACGGTCGTCAACATGATCGACGAGAAGATGAAGGCGAGGGCTGGCACCGACGACGACACCTAGACGGCTGCTGCAGGGGATTCATTGGCGATGTCTCGACCGGCTAACGGGCGAAGCTGCCATGCGGTGTATACCCTGAGGAATTCGCTTTTGAGGCGGGTAGTGACACCCCCGGTCGGAGTGGAAGATCACTCCCTCGGGCGGCCGACGCTGGACGAAGGCCATCTCGAGGGCCTCTTCGACCAGTTCGGTGCGCATGTGATCGGCAATAGCCCAGCCCACCACCTTGCGGCTGGCGAGGTCGATGACCGTGGCCAGGTAAGCCCAGCCCTCCCAGGTCGAGATGTAGGTGATGTCGCCGACGTAGCGCCGGTCGAGCTCTTCGCACAATGAGTAGGACAGAGAAGGCGACCCACGATCTATTTCGAGAGTGGAAGCGTCTCCTCGAGGAGGATCAGCGAAACGTCGCAGGTTGGAATCGGGCCATAGATATCTCATAGCTACAACCGGTCGTTGAGCTGAGACGACGCGAGGGACGACGAGCCGATCCTCGTTCGCAATTTCGGTGCTGTCAGCGATTTGAATCCGCGACCTTCCAGGTTCGCCGTCAGGATGTCTCATCACGTCAGGCCCGTGGGGGACGCGAGGGAGACCGTCAAACGCCCGCTTGACGAAGTTGATCCCAGTGCTGGTGGGCCATCTCGACCGACTGCCAGTTGGCGTCAACCCACTCGCCAAGAGCAGCGAGGGGAAGTTCGAGGGATCGGCTGAGATCGGTCAGCTCATAGAGCATGGCCGTCTCGATACGACCGGGATCGATATGGCGCGTGATGAGCCCGTCACGTTCGCTACGACGTAACGTCTCAGTGAGCACCTTGTGGGAGATGCCATCGAAATGTCGTGGAGCTCTTGGTAGCGTCGACCTTGCTCGGACAGTTCTCCGAGCACAGCAAGGGTCCAGCGTTCACTGAGCAGCTGGACGGAACGTTGCGGTGATTGCTATCGGTCGCGCATTGCTTATGTCATTCCTTAGCGGGCGGATCAGAAACCTTTAGGGGTATCGCCCGATAGCGGCCATCAGCCTTCGGGGTACACCACTTCTCGGATCCCGCGTAAGTAGTCGCTCATCCGCGGCTGGTCGTCGTCCCCGAGAGCATCGAGGAGGTGTTGAAGGCCGTCGAAGGCCTCGGTTCCCAGTTCGGCGCGCAGTTGACGCTCAATGGCGCGGGCGGCCTTTCGCTGGGCCGCCAAGTAGGCGACGGCACTCGGGGTGAGCCGCACCGTATTCTCTCTAGCGCTGGTCGCGGAAGCAGCCACCTCCACGTAGCCCCGATCACGGAGATCGTTGACGATCTTGCCGGCACCTTGTCGGCTGATACTTAACTCCCGACCGATCTGCGAGGTCGTCGTCTCGGCGGAGCTTGAGCAGATACGCAAAACCCGCCCATCGGGAAGCTTGCGATCGTCGAACCCTGCCGCGGCTAGCTGCTCGTCCAATCGACGCTGATAACCAACCCAGGCGCGGCGCAAACTGGCACCGAGGCCTAACTGCCCCCGCCGACGTTCCGGTAGCCGGTCGCGCTCTTCGGTCTCTGCGGGTGAGTCGCCTGGGTTCATGGGTACTCTCCTATTGACAACCATGGTTGACATTCTAGCAGAGATCCTCGATACTTGGCCGATGCGACGATCATCGACACGAGAGGGCTGCCGGTTCTTGCCGTTGGCACTGGTGGCACTCGTCGCGGTGGGCCTCCTCTCAGCTTGTGACACGATTGCAAGCTCGGCGGCAACCAATCCGTCGACCAAGTACGCCGTGCCTGCGGCAGGGGATCCCCTGACGACGAACACCCGGTCTCCGGTGGTGCACGACAACGAGGTCATGGCGCTTGCCGCCCACTCGGGACGGCTCTTCGCCGCCACCGACCAATGGGAGTACTCAGGACCGTCTGCCTACGGCCAGGTCCTGGTCAAGCACTCGGCCACCGCGCCGTGGAAGGTCTTCGAGCAGACCCAGTCCACCCGGGTCCAGGCCTTGGACTCCTTCCCCATCCCGAGCAACCAGGGCATGGGGCCGGGGCATTCGTTGCTGATCACCCAGGCCATCGTCGATGGCAAGTCGCAGATCCAATGGTTGCTCGACGGGGCGAGGTCCTTCACCCCGGCCAACTCCTTCACCCTGGCCTCGACCGGAGCCGCCGTCCGGTCCTTCGGCGCCCACCAATCCGGCGGAGTGTGGTCGGTCTATGCGGGCGTCGGACCCACTGGCATCCTCCGGGGCACCTGGTCCAAGACCAAGCACACCTTGGTGTTCAGCCCGGTGCCCGAGCTGAGTGGGGCGTCACCGGGGGCGCCGGGACTCAAGACCCAAAAAGTCACGGCCTTCTCGAACTGCGGCGGAGCGCTCTATGTCACCATCAACACGAAGATGTTCCGCCGAAACGACGGCACGCTCGCGTCGGGATCCCCTCGCTGGACCCTCGTCTACCAAGAGCCGCCGGTGGGGCCGTTCAACAGCGGGCTGCGCGGGCTGTCGTGTGTCAGCCACGACGGTTCGCCGTCCCTGCTGTTTTCGACTGAAGGCAGCGGGGACGTCTACCGCCTCGACGACCTGCCCAAGGGACCGCTGGCCGACACCACACTGGTGAGCCCGGGCCATCCGTTCCCGGGTTTGGTCTCGACGTTGGAGTTCACTCCCATCACCGCCATCAGCCAGATGCTGGCGGCGGAGGGCACGACTCTGCCGGCCACCGGCCCGACCTCGATCGACTACGTCATCGCGGCCTACAACAACTTCGAAACCATCAAGATTGATGGCGTCACCCGGCAGGTCTTCGGTCTTGAGTGGGGTTATGCGGGAGGGTGCCCCTCGACCCAGATCTGTGCGCCGTCAGGCTTCAATGCCTCGGCCTGCTTCGCCGTGCGCACCGATCAGGGATCGTCACTGACCTACACCCTGCGCTGTCTCAGTGGTCCTCAGTTCAAGCTCTCGGCGACCCAGCCCAGCCCCGTCCGTTCCGGCCAGGCTTTCGTCTCCATTCGCACCATCAAGGCTTCACCCTTCGGGGACGGCCGGCTCTACTTCGGCGGCTACGACAACGACTTCCATCCAGCCGACGGGGCAGCGTGGATCGCTTCTTCCACGCTGAGTGCCCTGCGCCTTGGCGACGGGGCGAACGGGGCAGGGTCATGAAGAACAACACCGGTGCAGGGCGATCGAGGGCGTGGGTCGCCCTGGCGGCGATCTCGCTGTTCCTCGCCCTGGCGGCCTGCGGGTCGGCAACGCCGAGTAGCGCCGCCAGCGGACCCAGCGCTGGTGCCTCTCCGTGGGTGAAGGACACTGTTCAGGCGCTCGACATCTTTCTGCCCGATGCCAACAGCGATTACTACCTGGGTGGTTTTGGGACCAAGGACGGTGCTCGCACCGTCATCACCGGAGAGGTCCCCAAAGCACGCTACTGGAACCGGGGGTGTACCGCTTCCCACCCTCTCGTACTCGAGCACTGCGGGATCTCCCGTATCGCTGGCGACGGCGACGGGCTCCAAGGCAATCGGGAACCAATTGGCCTCCTACCAAGCGGAACACGGCGCCCTACCGAAGGCGCTGACGCAGAGCTATCCGCCCGACGCCCCCGTTCCCACGGTCACGGCGGGTCGCCCGCCCAAGGGGCGGATCGCACACGGTGTCGGCAAGTTCAACAACCCCGACAACATCTACGAGCACGTCTCATACTCGACCACGCAGGGCAACCTCGTCGTGTCGGCCCAGGCCCCGACCTATCAGCCCGATTCGTTCTCGTCGGTTAACAACTTGGCCCGGCCGGCGAAGAAGTCTTCCCAGGTTCGCTACTGGTCGCTCTGCATCGTGCTCTCGGGCTCCCATACCGGTGACTGTCTGCGCGACGAACAGATTCATTTCCCGGCCGGAAGCGATCGCTTCACCCTCATCGTGTCGCCAACCTGCCCGGTGGCTGGCTACCTGAACTGCCTTGTCGCTGGTCCTGAGCCGCTCCAGGTATCCCTGGCCTATCGGTACCTCTTGCCCAGTGCGACCTTTACCCCCAGGGCATTCCAGGGACCGTACGGACTGACGGCCACCTACGTGGCCCGGCCGGGGTGAGCGCGATGCTCCGATCGTATGCGTCACGATGAGCCACTTCATGTTGGGCTCCGCCTGGTGGGACCAGGGCATCAGCCTCGTGGCCCGGCACGCCATCCGCTACTTCGCTGTCCTGGCCCTCATTGCCGGCCTGACCCGATGGGCCATCTGGCGTCGCTCCCGTCGCCCCGAAGGGGAAGCCGAGCCGATGCGAACCGCAGCATTCGGGATCGACCTGACAGTGTGGGTCCGCTACATCGTCATCGGGTTCATCTTGGGCGGTACCTGGGTCTGGCAGGAGAACGAGGCGCCGTGGATCCACGCCATCCGGGTGGTGGTCCTGCTGGTGTTTGTGGCCCCCGTCATTCGTTGGGTGCGGCGGCGTTACGGAAAAGGGGCGGGTCGCCATCAGGGCGGGGGAGTGTTCGTCAGCGGATGGATCGCGGCCAAGCTGGTGCTGGTCATGCTGGCCTTGGGCCTCGAGCTGCTGCTCGAACAGTGGATGTCGCCCAACGCGGCGGCCGAGATCGTGGCACTCTGCCTTGGCATCACGGTCGCCATCGCTGGGCCCTTGCTCCACGAGCGGCTGGTAGCCGGCTGGCGTCGACCCCACCCGGCCGCCTCTCAGCTGGCGGCCACGCCGAAAAATTCGACGAGGGAAGCGCCGCCACCGCGGAGTACAACGGAGCGAAGGCCGAACGTTCTGCTGATCATGTCGGACCAGCATCGAGCCGACATCATGGGGTGTGCGGGCGATCCACTGGTACGAACGCCAAACATGGATCGGCTAGCCGAGGAGGGGATTCGCTTCGACAGCGTCTACTGCCAAGGTCCGCTCTGCATGCCGGCCCGGGCCTCACTTCTCACTGAGCGCTATGTCCGTGACCATGGGGTGTTCCAGAATCGATGGGATACCCCCACCGACCTGCCCACCTTCGTCCAACGCATCGCCGAGGCCGGGTACCACACGTCGTGCATCGGCAAGATGCACCTGTGGGCACACGGCCGCGTTCGCTCCTCAGCGAGGGACGCGCCAGGTCGGCGGCCCTGCGGTGAGGTGTACGCCGAGGCAATAGCCGAAACCAAGCCCGACACTGACATTGAGATGACGGTGCATCACGTACCCGAGGCACTGTCCATTTCCACCAGCAGATCGAGTAATCGCACCGCCTCCCACGACCGATTGCGCCGGCCCTCACTTATCGGTTCCAGGACGCCGGCTATGACGAGTTGGTCGATGGCTTGACTGATCGCTGGCCGCGTTCGCCCTGTCGCGGCGGCGGCAATGGCGATTGTGATGACCGGGTGTCCTGGTAGCGCATCGATCACCGACCAAGCGGCAGCATCACGTCGAGGTCGTAGTGAGGCATTGAGTTGCGTCCTCCACTTTGATTTGAGATCTTCGACCTCGAGGAGGTAACGCTGGGCCAAGTGGGCCGCTCGGGTGGCGGCCACGGAGAAACTCTCGACCCATTCGCCTACGTGGCCTTCTCGGTACGTCTCGAGACCCCGTAGGTAACTGGGCTTGTCGGCGGCGAGAACGACGCTTATTGGAGGAACAAACGCCGGAGCAAGATTGCGACGGCGCAATATGACTTGGATGAGCGCTCTACCGGTTCGGCCGTTTCCGTCGATAAACGGGTGGATCGTCTCGAACTGACTATGGGCAATTGCCGCCTGCATGATTGGGGGATAGCGGTCCTGGTTGCAAAAGGCACATAAGTCATCGAGCAACGCCATGACTTCTTCAGGCGGAGGTGGCACGAACGCTGCACCGCAAGGGTTGTAGTCGTTGCCGCCGATCCAGTTCTGTACGTTTCTAATCTGCCCGGCGATTGCGGGACTCACTGAGTCCTTCATGAGGACTCGGTGAATGTCGGTTATCTGATCGATATTTAGTGACTCGACTGAGGTAGCCTCTTCAATGGCCAGCTGCATTGCCTCGATGTTGGCCAGAACTCCAATCTCGGTCGCGGAAACAGTGCGTCCACTGTCGGCTTTTGACTCAGCCCGAGCCAAGCGGCGGGCATCTACTTGCATTCCCTCGACCTTGGATGACGCAATCGACTCAGTGCGCAACAGGAGTCGGGCGAGGGGATCTAAAGACGGTCCTGCCGGAGCATTCAACAGCCTGATGGCATTCTCAGCTTCGGAAACCGAGCCGATTACGTCTCCGGAGAATTCCAGCGACGTCTCGCTGATGTTGATGGGGATGAAGGCGTCGTATCGGCAAGATCGCCGATATCGCGCTGGCGCTGGGATGGTGGGATCGTGCAACCAGACGCACGACATGAGCCGACCGAGCACCACCACAACCTTTCGTATGGGTTTCCTATACGAAAGGATAGTTCAGATCCTTTCGTAAGGAGTGGACGGACGAAACCATGCCGGCTGACCTCGATCAACTTCGCGAACTCGTCACCGTGCTGCGAGCAACGGCGTGGCACCTTTCTTCCTGATCGACGAGACCTCGCGATTGGCGTCACACGCCCGGCGTAAGGTCCGCACGTGGTGGATCCTGATCGCCTGAAGCTTTACCGATATGTCACTGCCCCGGAGGACGCTGACTACCTCGCCATCATGGATCGATTCACTGACGCCCTATTTGCCGAGTGGTCCGCTCAGGACGTGATCGCTCAGGGGGTCGACTTGCCGGTGGACACCGTCGTAGCTCGCTGCCGGTATTTGGCCGACAATGGGAACCTTCTCACCATCGGGATGTCGGGCGAGGCCGTCGGGATAGCCTCCTTGCCCGCCCATTTGACCAAGTCGGAGCCGACGAACGGGCACGAGCTACCGTCATTCGAGCTGAGCCGCCACCCGTGTGTACACCGCCGCACGGCGCATCCACCATGTGCTTAGGGCAGAAAGGGTCCGCTTCTGGCCCCGCTGTGGCTGGTCGCCCCGTCGACGGCATTCGCGCGACCCTATCCTCGAACAGAAGACTTTCACGCCAAACCAGACGGATCTGTCCACCGAAACGGGGTCAACTCCACCCGTGGCTACTGCATATGCAATTCGCGATGTGCGCAAGGAGGCCTGCGGGGTTCGTCGGTCGGGGACGGGCACAGAACCGTCCGGGTTCAGGTCACGCGGGATGGCCGGGGTCGAGGTCGTGCAGGGCCTGGAATCCTAGCTGGGGGCCGTGGTCCCGACACTCAGCGGCGATGGGAGCGAGCACCAGCCCGAGGTGGTCGCCTGGGTCGAAGCGGTCCACGACCTTGCCTGCGAACCACCTCGGGCATTCGGTGAGCACCGGCGTGCGGCCGTCAGGCCCGGGCTGCCACTGGCAACGGGAGAACTTGTCGATATCGTCGCCGGTCTGTTCGCCGAAGAGTCTCGCCAACCCTGCGTTGCCAACTCCGAGAGCGTGGACCACGACCAGGTCGGCTCCTGCCGCGATGGCGAAGGTGTAGTTCAGCTTTGAGATGCCGACGTACCAACGGGGGGGATGGATGCTGCACTGCGTGGCGAAGCCCACCAGGCAGCCGGCGCGGCCGTGCTCAGAGGCCACGGTGACGACGAACATCGGATTATCCAGGTGCGAGACGAGGCAGTCGTGGGCCTTCTCGTCCTCGCCGCTCAGTACGCTCAGTACGCTCATGTCCAAAAGCATGCCCCACCGACGGGAGTTTCACTCGCGGCATGAGGCTTCTGCCGTCCACTGCCTGACGATTTCGCCCAGCCGAGCTACGCCCTCGTCGAAGGGAGGAGCCACGTATAGGATCAGACGGTCGGCGTCGAGCCCGACCGGGAGCTGCGTTCGCTCGGGCGGCGTCGCCAGGGAGCCCGTCACGAGTAGCCGTTTGGGATCGCGGCCCGAGCGGGCGCAGGCCCGGCGGGCGACTGCCACCAGCTCGGCCATCATCGATCCGACGGGCACGCAGATGCCGTCTCCGACGCGGCCCGCCAGCTCGGCCATCTTCGGTCCCAACGCAGCGACCAAAATCGGCGGGACCGGCTCGGGTCGCAAGAACCCCGCCGCCGGAGCCACGGCGCCCGACCAGACCTGACGCAGGATTGCGATGGTGCGCTCGACGCTGCGACGCCGTTCCGGACCGGAGAGGACCAGACGTCCCAACGCCTCCTGCTCGATCGCGTACGAAGTTCCCGCCCGTGCGCCGGCGCCCAACCCCAACAGGAGCCGGCCCCCGCTGACGTGCTGCAACGTCGCGGCCATAACCGCGAGGGTTCCCGGATCCCGGTTGGCCACGTTGAGGACCAGCGGTCCGAGGGCGATGCGCGGCACCTCGACGGCGAGCGCGGACAGGACCGTCCAACACTCCAACACGTGCGACGCGCCTTCCACGGACCCGGCCAGATGGTCGTTCAGCCACACGCCGTCGAACCCTGCCCGCTCGGCCGCCAACGCGCCGTCCCGTATCTCCGGCCAGCGTGAGCCGAAGCTCTCCAACAGAACGTCGACACGCACGTCGTCAACCTAGGCCCTGAAGCTGCCCCGTCGGGCTCGACTCTGGTCACCTGCTGATACAATGTAAGTGGCGGGCTGACTTCAGACGCTCGAACCTAACCTGTAGGGCATTGCCGTCGACCGGCTGCTGGCGGACAGAACATTGGTGTTCCGTCATCCGCCCGGCAACAAGGATCGCCGCTACAGGGTCAATAATGTCCTGTTGCTCGCCGAGGAATGTGATCGTCGCCCGGGTGGATCGAGTGCTATTCGCTGCGCATTCGGAGCGCGTGCCGATCGGACCTGGGTACCGACCCGTGGCCACACTCCGACTCCGTTCGGGCGTGACCTTACGTGACCTTATCGAGAGGAAAGAGGAGGGATCATGAGGGAACCTGAGGGGATCGAAGGCCCCCGACCAGGAAGATCCTAGAAAACACCCTGGTCAAAAGGCCGCGACCTAGACATTCGCAATGTAGAGGCCGTGGGTTCGAATCCCATCACCTCCACCAAAAGCCCTGGTCAATGGCTTGAAGGTGGATTCTCCGGAAGTCCGAGTTGGGTCATTGAGCGCTACGTTGGGTTTGTAGAGGTGGCGGATTGAAGCTGGAGCTCTCATTCGGAAAAATCCAGGTCAAAGGGTCTACTGAAGATTTGGTTGTTGGAGCTAACAGATCTCTGGGCAGCCCCGCCCATCTGAGTCCGCTTCATTGGATCGGACCGCCCGAACCTTTCTTAAGATGCATTGCCGGCAATCCCGCTGACCTTGGCCAGTAACGTCGTACGACTGCGAGACGGACCTACTCAGTGTGCCGACTCCTCCTTGTCGAAAACATCATCGATCATCGCGGTAACCGGCGCGGACGATCCGCATCGCAATCCGAAACG
>PKYA01000118.1 GCA_003133545.1 Acidimicrobiaceae bacterium
TGGGCCAGGTCCTGCCATACCGTGACCAGCTGGATTCCGTGCGAGGCGCACGTGGCCGCCAGGCCGTCGAGCTCGGGAAGGGGGGCGATGTGCGCGGCCTCGTCGAGCACCACCAGCAACGGCGGGTCGAGCGGCTTCCCGGTGCGCGCCGCCTGGGCAAAGGCGCAGGCGACGACGCGCTGGGTGAGCGCGGTGAAGTAGCCGCGCAGGCGGCGCTGGTCGTGGGCCGGCGCGCACAGGTAGAGGGTGTGACAGCCGCCCAGCAGGTCGGCCGGCTCGAAGGTTGGGGCGTAGGCCATGGTGGCACCGGCGCCGGAACCCGTCGCGCTGCTCGGGTGCTCGTCGGCGAACGGCTCGAGGATCGTCTCGGCCGTGGTGTACACCGAGCTGCGGGTGCGCTCGTCCCGGCACCACGAGGCGCGGGCGGCATCGAGCGCCTCGCCGACGCCGGCCTGCTCGAGGAGGAGGGACACCTCGCCCGTCTCCTGGGTGTCGACCCAGCGCAGGACGTCGCCCATCGACCGGCCGTGGCACGCCGCGGCGAAGAACAACGGGGCCAGCAATTTGGCCGCCGTGGCGTACCAGAACTCCCCGTCTGCCGTCGTGCCGTCGGCCTTGGCCGTCTCGGCCAGGTGCGCCGCCGTCCGGCGCGCCCCGGACCACTCGGCGCACTCCGTAAGCGGCGACCACGTGCTGGTGCGCTCGCCGATGGACCCGGTCGGATCGATGCACCAGATGCTGCCGCGCTCATGGCGCCGCTGGCGCGTGGCGCGCAAGAGGTCGCCCTTGACACTGGCCGCCACCACCGGGCCGTCCCACGACAAAATGGCCGGCACGGCCAGCGCGGTCGTCTTCCCGCTCTGGGTGGGCCCCACCACGACGACCGACTGCGCCCGCTCGGCCGCGACCAAGGTGGGGTGCACGAAGCCGGGCATGGTGCCCAGGGCCAGGCGTCCTTCGAAGGCCCCGTCCCGGGGAACGCACAGCGGGCTCAAGTCGCGGCGCCGGGCCCAACGGGCGCCGCGGCTGCGCCGGCGCAGTCGCCCGCCCAGACCGGCGGAGGGGCCGGAGGAGGCTGCCGCGTACAGCGCGGCGCCGAGGGCCAGCGGCACGATGGCGTCAGCGAGTGCCGGCATGCCCTAGCGCGCCGCCATGGCGGCGTCGGTGTTCACCATGAGCTGCTCCATGGGGCTCACGCGGTGTTGGACCAGGAACGACCCCTGGCCCACCTTCCACAGGGCCGTGCCGCGTCGGAGTTGGGGCAACAGCTCCGCCTCGGTCGAGGAGAGCGAGAGCAGCGCGGATGCCACCTGCAGCTCACCGGGTGACTGCGCGTACACGACGCGGGTCTCGGAGTCGGCCAGGAGCCCTTGCGCCAGCGCCACCTGCTCGGAGTCGGATGCCCCGACGGAGTGCAGGTCCGACACCCGGTGCACGACCGCCACATTGGCGACACCCAAGGCACGCGACATCTTCCACGACGACTGCAGCCAGCGCGCCACCCCCAGGTTGGACAAGATGGCCCAGGCCTCGTCGACCACGACGAACACCTGGCCGCCTCCGCGCCCCACTGTGCGCGACAGTGCGGCCTGCAGCCAGGCCGTGGCGCACGCCATCAAGATGCCCAGTGCCGATGACGTGTACAGGGCCGACAGGTCCAAGACCACCAGGGGCGCGGACAGGTCGAGCCCCGGCGTGGTCGGGCCGTCGAACATGCCGCACAGGTCCCCGTGCACCAGCCGGCGGAGCTCGAGTGCCACATCGCGCCCGTCCTCGAGCAGGTCGGCCGCCCCGGTGCGTAGGGACGCCGCGGCGTCGGCAGAGGGGACCAGCAGAGCCTCGACGACGGCCGGGACCGTCGGCACCGCGACCCGCGCCGCCGCGGCACTCAGCGCGGCGCCCAACGCGGCACGCTCGCGGGGCAACAGGCCGCGGCCCAGGCAGGCGCAGGCCAGGGAGGCCAGCAGCTCCATTTGGCGCCGGGCCGTGCTCCCGAGACCGTCGATGACGGCGCCCTCGTGCTCCCGCCCAGGGTCGAGTGGGTTGAGGCGTATGGCGCCCCCGGGACGTAGGGCGACCGGGCGCACGCCCCAGGCCGCGGCGAGATCGGCGTACTCGCCCTTGGGGTCGACCACCCAGGCCCGGCGCCCGAACACGGCCTGGCGCCACAGGAACGTCTTGACGAAGGCGCTCTTGCCCCGCCCGATCTGACCGAAGACCACCATGTTGGGGTTGGACACGACGTTCTGGGCGTAAAGCTCGAAGGGGTCGAAGACGAACGTCCCGCCCAAGAGGTCGTCGCCGATGACCACGCCGCGCTGGCCCAAGCCGGCTTCGGCGAGGAACGGATAGGCCGCCCCAAGGTTGCGCGTGGTGACTTGATGGGCGGGGACGCGGGGACGGCGGGCCATGGCGGGGAGGAACGGTCGCCGGCCCGTGCCCGCCCGCGGAGATCAGGGCATGACGACCGGAGGGGTGCCGCCCGGAGTGAGGACGGCCACGCCCGCCGGTTGCGCCACGTAGGACGTCCCGATACCGGTCACCAGCGCGTTGCCGACGGTGGCCACGCCGGACCAGATCGGGCCGGGGACCGTGATCGTGGCAAGAAGGTCGCCCGACGCGGCGTCGCGCACCTGGAGGACGTTCCCGTCGAGCGCCGGCCCGTTGAACGTCATGCCCCCGGCAACGGTGGTGGAGCTGAACGACGGCGCGCCGTCGATTTGCCAGGCGACGGCACCGGTGGCGGCGTCGAAGGTGTGCACGGTCGGCTGCTGCCTGGGCGTGTCGCTCGGATCGCTGGGGTCGCACAGGACCTGCACGTCCTTTTCGAAATTGCCGAAGTCGCCGATGGCGGTCGTGCCGTAGACCCGTTGCCCGTCGAAGGCGGTCGAGGCGATGAAGCCGCCGGAGAAACCGCCGAAGACGACGTTGGTGGCCCAGCGGAGATGGCCGGTGGCCGGGTTCAAGGAGTAGTACGTCCCGTCCTTGCCTCCCTCGCCGAGGAACGTTGCCGCCCCCCCTGCGGTGATCCCGGCATTGGCGGTCGCCCCGAAGTCCCAGTCACAGGCCACGGCCGGGAGTGGCGGGTGGTACACCCAGGCCAGGTGCCCGTTGCCGATGTGGAGCGCGAGGATCGCATCGGAGAACGGCTCGGTGTTCGAGAAGTCGCAGTCAGCCGTGCCGAACACGACGAGCCCGAGTTCGGGCAGGACGGTGCCGGACGACCACACGCTGCCGCAGCCGTCGTTGCGCACGTGCCCCGCGGCGTCGACGTCGGTCTGGAACTCCCAGACCGGCTTGCCCGTGTCGAGGTTGGCGGCCGCGATGTACCCCCGGGAGTCGGCCTGGCCGTCGACGTCCACTCCGAAGAGGACCTTGTTCCCCACGACCACCGGTGAGGAGAAGATGCGGGTGCCGTCGGTGTCGGGATCGGGGGGCTGGCCGGGTCGCCCGGTGTAGTCATGGCGCCAGTACAGCGCGCCGGTGGCGGCGACCAGCGCGTACAACGTGTAGCCACCACCGAAGATCACGAGGGCAGGGCGTGCGCCGGCACCGGGCTGGTACCAGGCCGACGAAGTGACCAGTCCACCGTCGGACGTGGCGGCACGCGGCTGCTGGCCGGGGTACGGATCCACCGCGTTCTGCGCGCTCAATTCGTACTTCCAGCGCAAGGCGCCGGTGACGAGATCGAGGGCATAGAAGGAGCCGTCCCATGAACCGACGTAGACGGTGCCGTCGACCACCGTGGGCACGGCGGTCACGGCGTCGTGGGTGGGGAAGAACCAGGCCACCTTGAGCGTCTTGGCCGTCGCCTCGGTCAACGTCGTGCGTCCATGGAAGGTGTGTTGGGCATCGTGCCCGTAGGAGGGCCAGTCCCACGGCCCCGGCACGGCGGCACTGCTGCGCGCGCTCGTGGCGCTCGCCGGGGTCGGGGCATTGCAGCCGATCAGGACGACGGCGACCAGCAGCCCACCCGCCAGCGGGTGCCACGGGCGACGACGCGCCCGCGCGGTGATCGTCATCGCAGCGGCCCCCGTCCGGGTTCGGCGCGCTCAGCCAAAGCCGGCTTTGGCCGGCGCGTCCGATGGGGGGCCGGCGTCAGGCGCCGGGTTCTCCGACGCGCCCGACAGCGGCGCCTTGATCTTCCCCTTCGGGTACGGGCACACGTGCGTCGCCGGCACGCACACCGTGGCACTCGTCGGGAAGTCGAATCCGGATGCGATGGCAACCGGTGTCGACGGTTGGCCGTCGGAGAACGTCACCTTCATCACCCGGCCTCCGTAAGTGGCCGGCCCGCAACCGGTCAGCGTTCCCGTGCAGGCGATGTGGATGTCAATGAAATACAGGGTGCCGTCCGGGGCGAACGCCATGCCGAACGGGTTGTACTGATCAGGGTTCTTCCCGAGCTCGGCGATCGTCGTCCCCGGTACCGGCGTCCGGCCCGGCTCGGGCCGGCCGTCACTGGTCACCCACCGGATCGCCGGGTTCCCGATGTAGGTGCTGACCGCATAGCAGCCGCAGGTCGAGTCCTTCGCGATCCCGGCCGGGAACGACAGCCCGCCCACGAAGGTCGACACGCGGACCTTGGCGCGCGGGTAGATCCCACCGGGACACTCCGAGGCGCTCGTGGGCATGGACGAATGGGCGAAGCGGAGGACGCTCGAGGTCCCGACATTGGGGACGAGCAGATCGCCGTTGCCGGCCAGAGCCATCATCCCCGGCTGAGCCAGCCCGCCCGTCCCGTCCGTGTGGTGCGGCCCAACCCCTCCGGTGGTCGGACCGTACACGATGCAATACGTGTTGTAGTGGGGAGCGAACCACTCCACCAACCTGCCGCTGCTCGGTGGGGGGTACTGCCCTTGCGCGGTGGCAATGTCGTTGGCGAAGACGTTGTCGGACTTGTCGATGACGCACCCGGTATAGGTCTGGTTGTTGTTGAACACCCCGTTGGCGCTCGGGGGCGAATCACCACCGATGCTCTGGCCCGGCATCTTGAACGGGCCCGGCACGTACAGGGTCTGCCCGCTGAACGAGCCGTTGGGCTCGTCGAGCTCCTCCCCGTCAGCGGGTTGCTTGTAGGGCTTGGCACTTCCGAGGTTGTCCTGGTTGGGCAGTGTGGGGTCGTACCCGCCGACGAACCGGCCGTTGGGCAGTATGCACATCTGACCGTTGAGATCCCAGGCCGGGAGGAGCTGGCCCTGGGTTCCCGAGGGCATGGACAAGAAGTCCACTTCCTCGTTCTGGTCCCAGTACACCAGGTACGCCGCCTTTCCCGGCGAACCGCCGGCGACGAACGGGACGCTGGTGTCCGTCTTCGACGCGCTCGCGGCGGACAGGGCGGAGGACCCCGAGGCACAGGCGACCAGGAGGCTCCAACCGCATGCCGCCCCGACCAACCACCGCAAAACCCCACTGAATCGCACCCGTCCCCGCCCTCTCGTCGCGCCAACGTGAAAATCGCCGCCGTCATCGTAGAGGAGGGCGCCGGACGGCGCCTGGGCCGTGCTTCCGGGGCACGCCGGTCGCCAGCTTACGGCTTACGTTGCCTGGTCGTGGACCGGCGTGCGCGCCACCTCGGCGGCGAAGGTGATCTCCTGGGCGAACACGCCGCTCGGCTCACAGGCCAACAGGGAACGGGCAAGGTCGTCTTCGAAGGGACCCGCCAGGTCACCGAGCACCAGGCGCGAGAGGACCGAAGTGGAATAGACGAATCCGATCAGCTCCTCGCAAGTCCATGCGTGGTCGAGAGACGCGCGCAAGGTCCCGAGCAGTGTGAAGCCGGCCTCTTCCAGGATGGCGAGGTCCGGGCGCGCACTCCGCACCCGCTCGTAGGTGGGCGGGACACGAGTGCGGTCACGGACCATGGCGCTCCAGCGCGCCATGGTGTCGTCCATGGCCCGCTGCCACGGGGCCGCGCCGCGCCACGGGGAGCCACCCCAGAGCAAGGCGAGACAGCGGTCGGGGGCCAGCCAGCGCAGGGCACGCGCGGCGACGGCGCGACGGGGCAGGCGGTGAAAGGCGTTGCCGATGGCGACCAACTCGAACGCACCCTCGGGTGCGACGAGCTCCTCGGCGGCGGCGGCCACCGCCACCACGTTGCTGACGCTGGCTGCAGCCGCCTTGGCCCGGACGCACGCGACCATGTCCGGCTCCTGGTCGACCGCCCACACCTCGTCGAAACGGGCCTGGAGGGCGAAGCTGATCTGGCCGGTGCCACAGGCCAGATCGAGCGCCCTGCCACGACCGCCAACCTCCGCCAACGTCAGGAGGTCGTCGAACAGGGACGGCGGGTAGCCGATCCGGAAGCGGTCGTAGTCGCCCGCCGTGCCTCGGTACAGGTCGGTCCGGAAGACAGGGTCATCCTCCATGGCGTGCCCCCCCCCGCTGTTTCAGTTAGTGGCGATGGCCGTCAGCACGTCGAGACGGGCCGCCCGACGGGCCGGGAAGCTGGCGGCTCCGAGGCCGAGCAGGGCGGCCAGGATGAGGAAGATCACCAGGCGCGAGATGGGGATGACGATGTCGGTGATGCCCTGCTGTTTGAGCGACTCGGAGAACGCGGTGCCGAGCCCCGTCCCGACGATGATGCCGATGATGGCGCCGAAGACGGCCAGGATCACCGACTCGGCGCGGATCATGGCCCGCACCTGGCGGCGCTGCATACCCACGGCCCGCAGGAGCCCGATCTCATGGGTCCGCTCGAACACCGAGAGCATCAACGTGTTGACGATGCCGATGAGCGCGATGACCACCGCCAGGGCCAAGAGGGCGTACACCAGGCCGAGCAGCTGGTTGACCTGTGCCTGCTGGGACTTCTGGAAGGCGGGCCGGGTCTGGATCTTGAGGTTCGGGTACACGTCCAGGCCATGGTCGATGGCCCGGCTCGTCGCGGCGCTGGTGTTGGCCGTCCGCAACAGGACGGCTTCGGGCAACGGGTTGGTGAAGTGGGACAGGAAGAAGCCGTCCCCCACCACGTAGCTGCCCAACAGCTGGTTGGGCTGGAACACCCCTCCGATGCGCATGGTGGACGACCCGGTTCTGGCGAACTTCACCGATACCCGCGATCCCACGGACAGGTGCTTGGAGTTCGCGGTGTTCGTGTCGATCAGGAGCTCTCCGGCCGCCAGCGCCGGGGCGCCCGAGCCGCTCGCCATGTTCAAGATGATCGTGCGCGAGAGCTGGTTGGTCGAGATGGCGGTGACGTTGGAGATCACCCCGCGGAACTCGAACTCGTCGTTGTAGACGGCGGACACGTTGGTGACCCCGGGGACGGCGGAGGCGGCGCCAGCCACCGAGCTACTGAAGGTTCCCGCTCCACCCGTCGCCGAGCTGGTGATGATGTAGTCGGCACTGACGGCGTCGTCCACACTGGCGGTGACCGACTTGGAGAGTGACGCGCCGAACACGGCGATAGTCGACACCAGGGCCAGTCCGACCATCAGTGCGGAGGCTGTCTGCGCGGTCCGGCGGGGGCTGCGCATGGAGTTCTCCCGGCCCAGCTTCCCCGAGATCCCGAACAGGCGTGCCATGGGGCGCCCGATCACGCTCGACATGGGTCGGGCCACAATCGGCGACAGCATCCCGATCCCGATGAAGATGGCGACGGCACCAAGGCCGACGAGCTGTATCGCGGGCTTGCTCAAACCGACAGCGAGCGCGAGAACGCCGAGCACCGCCACCACTGAGCCGACGACGATCCGACGCCGCGACGACTCCTGGTTATCCGACTGCTGGTCGGCCAGCGCCGCCACCGGTGCGATGCGCACGGCGCGCCGGGCCGGACTGATGGCCGAGACCACGGTCACCCCCACCCCGACGACCAGGGCGACGATGACGGTGCGGCCTTCGAAGACCAGGGCGCCCGCAGGCAGGGTGATGCCGAATCCTTTGAGCAAAGCGACAAGACCCAACGCGGCCAGGACGCCCAATGCCAGTCCGACAAGGGAGGCGACCGTGCCGAGGATGACGGCCTCGGCGAGGACGGAGCGGAACAGCTGCTTGCGGCTGGCCCCGACGATCCGCAACAGGGCCAGCTCGCGCGTACGTTGCCCGACCGTGATGGAGAACGTGTTGAAGATGGTGAAGCCNNTGGTCTGTTCGTTGGCCACCGTCTGCCCCGTGACGACCTCGTCCCCTCGGGGGAGGACGGCAGCGATGGCGCGTTGCACTGCGGCCTTGTCCGCGCCCGGCGTGGTCAAGATGTCGATAGCGTCGTAGCGCCCCACCTCGCCGAACAACTGCTGGGCGGTGGACAGGTCGAAGGCGGCGATGGTGGCGCCGGCCAGGTTGTTGGCCGTGCCGAATTTGACGATCCCGCTGATGGTGAAGCTCTGCGGCGGCCCGTAAAGGAGAACCCGGACATGGTCGCCGACGGCGAAGTGGTACTTCTGGGCCGTGCCGGCGTCCATCACTACCTCGTGCGGCGTGGTGGGAGCCGAACCCTGGGCGAGATTGAGCGAGGAGAGCTGGCGGTTCGGGTCGTACGACACGCCAAGGGTGGGTGCCCCTCCGTTCACTATCGCCTTGCCGTCCGGCGACACGAACTGGGCGAAGCCGGCGACCGTCCCGTCGGCGTAGGCGACGCCGTGCACGCGGCGCACGGTGGCGGCGAGCGACTGGGGGATGGGATTGCGGACGGCGTTGACATTCCCGCTGTTGGAGAAGGCGGCTTTGGCCCGGACCTGGAAGTCGACGTTCTGGTAGACCTTCCCGAACAGCGTGGAGAAGGTGTTGTGCAGCGTGTCGGTGAGCACGAGGGTCCCCGAGATGAACGTCACCCCGAGCACGATCGCCAAGCCGGTCAGCGCCAGACGCAGCTTGTGGGCCAGCAAGCCCCGTACGACGATCCTCCACATGTCAGCTGCCGAACTGCTTCATCCGCTCAAGCACCGAGTCCGCTGTGGGCGAGAGCAGCTCGCCCACCACCTTGCCGTCGGCGAGGAACACCACGCGGTCGGCGTAGGCGGCGCCGCGGGCATCGTGGGTGACCATGACGATGGATTGCCCGAGCTCGTCCACCGAGCGGCGCAGGAACGCCAACATCTCGGCGGAGGAATTCGAGTCGAGGTTCCCGGTGGGCTCGTCGGCGAAAATGAGGTCGGGCCGACCGATGAGCGCCCGGGCGCAGGCCACGCGCTGCTGTTGGCCCCCCGACATCTCGTTGGGGCGGTGCGAGAGCCGGTCCCTGATCCCGAGTTGCTCGACCAGGTAGTCGAACCAGGGCCGATCCACCTCGACGCGCGCCAGATCGGCGGGGAGCGTGATGTTCTCCTCGGCGGTCAGTGTCGGCACCAGGTTGAACGACTGGAAGACAAAGCCGACCTGGTGACGCCGCATCTCGGTGAGGCCGGCGTCGTCGAGCAGGCCGATCTCGCGGTCACCTACGAAGGTGCGCCCCGAGGTCGGCGTGTCGAGGCCGGCCATGCAGTGCATGAGCGTGGACTTGCCCGATCCAGACGGCCCCATGACGGCGGTGAACTGGCCACGCTGGAATTCGACATCGATCCCGTCGAGGGCGCGCACGATGGCGAGATCCTTCCCGTAGATCTTGACGAGATCGATGGCGCGTGCTGCCGGCAGCGCCGACGAGGCTGGGGCCGCGCCCGGTCCCGGCTCGGTGATGGTCATGGCAGAGCTCCCTCCGTGTGGTGTGAAAGCGGGTGCATGGAAGGCTGTCTCTCACATGAACCGGCGTGACCGGGGGCGGACGTGATCCGAGAAGAACCCGGCAACGGGCGATGAACGCCGTTTCCACAAGTTAGCGCAGAGGCCTTGGTCCTGGCACCAGATTCACCAACTGGTCACGTGTCGGGCCTCAGGGTACGGCGACCTCACAAACGTGCCCACGACGGCCGGCCGCGATCCACCGGTGACAGAGGTCACGGTTCCGTGCGCCGAGATTTCGGGCGCCATTCCGTCCTCTACGCACAGATGGCACGGCGTGACGCCCACGATCTGATGCGTGGTGTCCGAGTGACACAGGTTGGTGTGGGCCTGCCATTGGTCTGCCATTGGGCCAGGCAGCCATACGGCATCGGCCCCGCCTCGAAGTGGGTGGCGGCCCGAAATGGCCGCCACCCGTACCGGCACGTTCAGGCGAATGACCGCTTACATAGAGGGACTTAGCCTCGATCCACCGAAA
>PKYA01000085.1 GCA_003133545.1 Acidimicrobiaceae bacterium
CCGCGACTGGCGTGGCTCGGATCAAAAAAAGAGTAGTTCCTGCATGTGTGGCGATCGCAGGTGGAGTTGTGGTCGCTGTCGGGGCTTTTCTCCCGTGGCTTACTTTTAGTAACGGATCTGGCACCTTTACCGTGAGCGCAGGCCAAATCAACCAAACCGCGACTACCTTCACCGGGGCCTCGGACGATCTCGGTACAGAGCTATTGATTCTCGGGATTGTCGCCGCCGTAGTCGGAGTGTTTCGCCTGATTCTGAGGTCAACGTCCCGCATACGGCGCCTTTTCATCTGGCGCTTCTTGGAACGCTCTTTCGTCTTCATCGCTCTATTGTGTGGGTGGGTGCTCTACGACGGCCACAACCAATTGTCAGACGATATCAACCGGGCGACCATCAGCGCCTCTATTGCCTATGGGTTCTGGATTGTCTTGGCTGGCGCAGCTCTGATCTTTCTCTCCGGCTTGTTCCTCGACCGGGGGAAGGTCTTCGAGAATTTGATTGACGGTATTTTAGGCTGATAATGCCGCCGCGAGGCGGGCCAAGGTTTGATGTCCGTGAGCGGGGCGGGCCTCCCGTAAGACCGCGCACTCAACCGGAACCCAGGAGGTCCATATGAAGGCAGTCAAGGCAACCCTTGGAATCGCGATCCTGGTAAGTGGGATCTTTTGCGCCAGCGCAGCCTTCGGGACAGCCGCGGCAAGCACCCCAGCGGCAGGGACCGTCACTTTGTATTTGACAGAGAACCCTTCTGGTACGGGTGGCACTACCGTGATCACTGGCGCTATCGGCGACTATGGCAAGACGACCGAGATGAAGGTCCAGAACGGTCTTTCCGTGGTCAAGCTCCGGAAAGGTACCTTTGAGGAGAACACGGCGAAGATCAGCGCCGCTTTGAATGCCGCGCCAACCACCAGCAACAACTCCACCTGCTCATTTTCAGCATCGGCGACAGCTCCGGTGACCCTGCTCGACGGCACCGGTCTTTATGCAGGCATCAGCGGAACGCTCAACTTCACGATCAACGTTGGCTTCGTCCTTCCCCTCTACAAGAGTGGCAGCAAAAAGGGACAGTGCAATACGAGCAACAACGTCGTCCCGCTGGCCGAGATCGACTTCATAATCGGTACTGGCAAGGTGAGCTTTAGCTAGGAATTGTTCAATCGGTCATTGGACGAGGGCTGCCGCCATGGTGCCGGTAGGTGCGCATGCTTTTACCGCGAGCGTCGGCAGAGTCGAGGGTCGCCGGGCAAGCGGTAGGGGAGTTCCCTGTCGAGGGTGGCCATTGTCCCCATGCAGATTTTTGATGCAGTTTGCGGGTGCTGTGTTACCTTGCGATTAAACCCTTTCAGGTTGTTGTAGGTCCTGCTCGAGGAGCAAGTCGGTTGCCTTGGCTGCGATCTCTCGCATCTTGGCGATGACGTCGCGCATGTGGCGATCGTTCGCGATCCACTTCTTGTAGAGCTCTGCCTCTCGGTCTGATAGCCGACGGTTGACCGTTCTCCCCTCGACCTTCGCGGTCCACTGCCAATAGGGGCCGTGGGGCTGGGGAGGATCCCCATGGCAGCGACAACCTGACTTGCCACAGGTGTTCGGTCGCGACGCGACGCTTCCGGCTACGATGAACCCGATCCCGGAGAGCTCTTGTGCGAGCGATCGGTACTGGCGTTCATACGTGGCGAGTCGCGTCGCCACCCTCTGGTTCATCGCGTCATCTCCTCTGCCCTTAGCATCCCACCTCGATTAGCCGAGAGTAGTAATACTATCGGGCATCATCGAACACCCCGATCCTGGCCTGGTCCGCTTCCGCGACGGGCTGCACGCGTGCCTTTCACCGTGGGGCGACGCGCTCTTCGAGTTGTGCGACGCCATGTGCTGTGCGACCGGGTCCATCGGCTCGGTTCCGGCCCTGTCGATGGAGCCGGTCTTCCGCCGCTCGCACGGCAGCCTCTACAAAGCGCTGGCCTTGGGTTGGATCGACGAGGACGCGCTTCGCTCGCTCGTGCTCGAGCACCGAGAGGGTTCCTGGCCGCTCGTCTTCGCCGTCGACTCGTCGACATTCGACCGACGCGATGCAGCGACCAGCCCCGAGCGCGGGTTCTACTACTCGCCCTCCGAGCAGACCAACGGCCAGCGCGTCATCGCCGGGTGGAGCTACCAGTGGATCTCGCAGCTCGACTGGGCCATGGACAGCTGGACCCAGCCGCTTGACGTCGTCCGGCTCGTCGTCCACGAGGACGAGTCCGCCCGGACCATCGACCAGGTCACCCGCCTCGTGTCTGCATTGCCCATCGATCGCGAGGTGCCACTCTTCGTGTTCGACGCCGGCTACAACTGCATCGCCCTCGGCCACGGGCTGCGCGACGTCCGCTGCGACGTGCTCGTGCGCATCAGCTCGAAGAGGGTCTTTCACTTCGACCCCGCGGTGCCGCCACGAGGCATCGTGGGACGCCCCAGGCGCCACGGGCGCCGTTTCTCACTGTCGGATCGAGAGACCTGGCCCGCGCCCAACGACACCTTGACGGCAGATGACCTTCGCTATGGCACGGTCACGGTCGAGGCCTGGCACGACCTGCACCCGAGGATCAGCGGACGAGTCAAGGGGCGCTGGGGCGAACTCGACAAGATGCCGATCGTGCACGGCTGCGTGCTGCGCGTCGAGGTCGAGCGGCTGCCCAAGCCGTCGGGCCGGACGAAAAAGACGCTCTGGCTGTGGTGGTCGGGTCCCGGCACACCTGACCTCAGCCGCTGCTGGCAGTCCTACCTTCGCCGGTTCGACATCGAGCACACGTTCCGGTTCATGAAAGGGACGCTCGCCTGGACGACGCCTGCCCTGCGCAACCCCGAGCAGGCCGATCGATGGACGTGGCTCGTCTTGGCCGCCTACACGCAGCTCCGACTCGCGCGAGAGCTCGTCGCGGACCTCCGACTGCCATGGGAGCGGAGGCAAGAGCTCTCGCAGCTCACTCCGTCACGAGTTCGCAGAGGGTTTCGCCAGCTGCGTGCAACGATCGGCACGCCCGCGCATGCACCGAAATCGGTCAAGCCGGGCCCCGGCCGACCCAAAGGCACCCGAAGACCGCCAAGAACTCGCTATCCAGTCATCAGACGAGCTGCGTGAACTCGAGATAGCGGTTTAATCGCAAGGTTACAGGGAGCGCTCCCGTCGCCCCGATTGCCGCCCCACTTGGGCACTTACGGGCATACCGATGGAGGGGCCCAACTGGCATTGTTCTGCTAGGGAAAGATTGGATCGGTGCCTTCGCCAAGCGGAAACGTGGATAACACGGAAGGCTCGGACCATCCACAGGATGGTCCGAGCCTAAGGAACCGTGACCGACCCA
>PKYA01000180.1:0-7531 GCA_003133545.1 Acidimicrobiaceae bacterium
GGTCGCCATGCCGACAATGGGCGCCGCGAGGGCCATGCCCCCCGTACTCCCCGCGAAGGTGGCGGAACCGAAGTCGAAGACGCCGCCGTCGGAGGCCACGAAGCGGTAGCCGTTGCAGTCGCCCGCGCCGCCGAAGGCGAAGCTGCCGGCCGCGGTGGCCACCGACACCCCTTCGGGGTTGGTCACGGTGACCTGCACGCAGAAGGCGTGACCCGGCGAGGGCGGCACGACGACCGCTGACGTCTCGGTCTGCGAGACGATGCGACCCGGGCCAGCGGCGCCGAACGTAATGGCGCTGGCGTCGGCCAGGCCGCCGCCACTGACCGTGATGGGCCCGGCACCGGAGATGGCACCGCCGTTCGAGCTGAGCGCGGCGACCGAGGGGCAGCCGTCATCGCCCTGCAGGGCGATGGCCAGGTTCTGCTCCTCGGGCGTCCCCAGCCCGGTGGCGAGGTCGTAACCGGTGCCGGCTGCGTAGTCCCCGGAGTTGGTCCCGGTGAAGTCGTTGTTGCCGGTGGTCACGTCACTGAAGGTGGCGCTGTTGGCGGCGGCATAGAGGCCCGGTCCGGCCAGGCCCACGGGGGAACTACAGCCCTGGTCGGTGTCGGCCAGGAAGCCGCTGATCTGGGGGGCCACCACGCTGGTCCCCCCGACTTGCCCCCACCCGCTGAAGTAAAACGCGAGACCGTGCGCGAGGTCCGCATTGAGGGAGAGGTCCGGCACCATGCGCTGGTTGGGGGCACTCCTTCCGGCCACGGTCGGCGGCTGCCAGGCGGGGCGGGGCCACACGACCGAGAACCCCCCGCCGCCGGCACCGTTCCCCGTCTCCTCCTGGCATACCCCGAGTTGCACGCCGCAGTTGTTCCAGGCCGACTGGTTGGCCGCGTTGCCGCCGATCATCGACGTGCCGCCGACGCTCAGCACGTCGGGCTGGCTGCCCGGGTCGTCGACCGCCAGCTGCGTCTCGCCCGAATTCGAGAAGGGGTCGTAGCAGTCCTCGGAGCCGGCGTCCCCCGAGGCCGCCACCATGGTCTGCCCCTGCACGGCCATGCGGGCGAAGATGGGCTGCTCCTGAGAGGCGTCGCCCGGCGCGTTGTCCTGCTCGCACTCGCCCCAACTGGTGGTCACCACCTGGGCCTGGTCGTCGCTGGCGATGCGGTTCAGCATGTCGATCGAGGAGGCACCGGCCGTGTTCGGCGACTCGTAGACGATGAGGGAGGACGAGGGCGCGCTGACGGAGGCCAGCTCTATATCGAGCGCAGCCTCGCCGGAGCCCTCGGGCGACCCGCCGGGTGACCCGTCGACCGTGACGACCCGCACCGGATTGCTCAGGCCGTAGCAGGCCTGGAAGGTGGCGATGTCGGTGGTGGAGAACCTCTCGAATTCCACGATGCCGATGGTCTGGCCGACGGCGGTGCGGCCCTGGGCGAAGAGCTGGCTCAAGCCGTAGTCACTGGCCAGCTGCGTCGACGTGTAGCCACCCGAACCGGCAGCATCCGTCGCACCGACGCAGGCCTGGGGCCCGCCCGTCTGCGCGGCGACGGCATGGGCGTCTGGTGCGGCGGCGCTCGCTGCGGCGGCGCTCGCCGCGCCGCTCGCCGCGCCGCTCGTCGCTGTGGCCCTCCGCCGCAGCATGGAATGCTCCTGCGAGAGTGCGCTGAGGCCGATGACGCCCGTGATGTCGGGCGCCAGCACGGCGGGGATCTCCGGCGCGCTGGTGTTGACGGTGGAGGTCAGGTGACTGGGGAGGCGCACCGACTCGATCGAGGTACCGAACGCGGCCGAGATGGCACGCACGCTGGCGCTGACCGGCAGGAGGCTGCTGCCCAGGGTAGGTGCGCCCACGGTGAGCCCCTCGGCGCGCAATGCGGCGGTCACCAGTTGCACCTCGGTCGGGCTGGGGCCGTAGGCGGCGGCGAACTGTGCCGCGCTCAGGTAGTGGTGGTACGAAGCGGAGCCAGGGGTGGAGACGGCGGCCACCTCGGCATCCAATGCGGCGGGGTCCCGCCCGGCGAGCCCCACGTCGATGTGGAGCATCTCGGACCCGGGCGCCGCGCCGAGACGGGTCACGCCCGCCGGGATCTCGGCCAACTCTCCCCGCAGGGCCACTTTGGCCGTCGCCGCGGCCGTGCCGGCATCGGCGGCGCTCGCTACAGCGGTGCTGGCGACCGCCAGCGGGGCGATCACGGCCCCGCACAGCACGGCGGCGGCGCAGGCAGTGACGAGCGTGGACTTCTTCAGGGGTCGACCTCTCTGCCTTCGGCTCCGTGCGGGGATGGCTCGTAGTACACGTGTCCCTCGAGCGCCTCTGGACGATACTGCTGCCCCACCGCCCCCGAGGGGTCACCGTGCGGGTAGACGTAGCCCTCGCCGTGCCCCAGCGAGGCCGCGGCCTTGTAGTGGCTGTCGCGTAGGTGGTTGGGGACCTCCTGGGGCAGGCCGGAACGCACGTCCTCTTGGGCCCGGCCCAGCGCGACGATCACCGCGTTCGATTTGGGCGCCCGGGACAGGTACAGCACAGCCTCGGCCAGGTTGAGGGCGGCCTCGGGCAACCCGACGTACTCGACGGCCCGTGCCGCCGCCTCGGCGATGAGCAACGCCTGCGGATCGGCCAGGCCGATGTCCTCACTGGCCAGGATCACGAGGCGGCGGGCCAGGAAGCGGGGGTCCTCGCCCCCCTCGATCATGCGGGCCATCCAGTAGAGGCCGGCGTCGGGATCGGAGCCGCGGACGCTTTTGATCAGCGCGCTGATCTGGTCGTAGTGCTCGTCCGCGCCCTGGTGGAACAGTCGGCCGTCCCGGGCGCGCACCATGTCGTCCATGGTCAGCACGATCGGGCCCGCTCCGGCCCGCTCTTCGTCGGCGCGCGCCAGGGCGACCGCTACCTCAATGGTGGTGAGGGCCGCCCGGGCGTCCCCCTCGCAGGCGGCCACGACCGCCTCGACGGCGTCGTCGTCGGCCGAGGCGCCCTCCTCGGCCAGCCCGCGCCCGATGAGGATGCGGATGTCCTCCGCGCTCAGCGGCCGCAGCCGCCACAGGGACGACCGGCTCAACAGCGGCGGGTTCACTTCGAAGAAGGGGTTCTCAGTGGTGGCGCCAATGAGTACCACCAGACCGTCCTCGACGGCCGGTAGGAGCACGTCTTGTTGGGACTTGTTGAAGCGGTGCACCTCGTCGACGAAGAGCATCGTGCCCTGACCCCGCTCCCCCAGGCGCCGCTCCGCCTCGGCCAGCGCCTCGCGCACGTCCTTGACGCCGGCGGCGGTGGCCGAGAGGGTGACCAGGTGCTTGGCGGTGGTCGACGCCAGCAAACGCGCCAGCGTGGTCTTGCCGGTACCGGCGGGCCCCCACAAGATGGCGGAGCCCACGCGATCGCTCTCGGCCAGGCGGCGCAGCGGCGCACCCGGGCCGACGAGGTGCTCCTGACCGACCACCTCATCGAGTGTCCGCGGCCGCAGGCGGGCCGCCAGCGGGGCCTGGCGCTGCAGGTTCCGCTGGGCCGCGTCAGCGAACAGGCTCACGTCGGCGGTGGGGCCGGCCGCGTGTCCGGAGGCGGGCCCACGGTGCGGATCCCGAGCTCGACCAGGGCGCGGGCGGGCAATGGCGAGGGGGCGCCGGTCAGGGGATCGGCACCGGACTGGGTCTTGGGATAGGCGATCACCTCGCGGATGTTCTCCTCCCCGGCGAGGATGGCGGCCAGGCGGTCGATCCCGTAGGCGAAGCCGGCATGCGGTGGAGCGCCGTAGCGGAACGCGTTGAGGAGGAAGCCGAACCGGCTCTCGGCCTCCTCGCTGGTGATGCCCAGCGTGGCGAAGATCCGCGACTGGATGTCGCGGCGATGGATACGCACGCTGCCCGATCCGAGCTCCCATCCGTTGAGCACCAGGTCATAGGCCTGCGAGCGCACGGCGAACGGATCGGTGTCGAGGAGAGGGAGATCCTCGGCGTAGGGCATGGTGAACGGGTGGTGCGCCGCCTGCGGGTTCCCGGCGGCATCGACCCCGTCGAACATGGGGAAGTCCACCACCCAGACATAATGATGGGGGCCTTGGCCGACCGGCGGCGAGCCGAGCGTGGCCCGCAGCGTGCCCAGGACGGAGCAGGCGATCCGGTGGGTGTCCGAGACGGCCAGGAGGAGGTCACCCTCCTTCGCACCGGTCTTCTCCAGGACGGCCGCCCGCTCGGTCTCCGACAAGAAGCGGTCGAGGGGCGAATCGAGCCCGAGAGGCTGGGTGCCCGCCCCCGTGCCGGCCGCGTCGCCGGCCGCGTCGCCCGCCGTGACCCGGAACCAGGCCAGGCCCGCCGCACCGGCGCGCTTGGCTTGCTCGACCAGGGAGTCGATGCGCGAACGGGAGAACGACCCACCCTCGGGCACGCGCAGCGCCTTGACATGGGAACCAGAGAAGGCACGCACCTCGGTGTGCGCGAACTCGGTGCTGAGGTCGACGAGCTCCATCTCGAAGCGCAGGTCCGGCTTGTCGGTCCCGAAGCGGTTCAGGGCGTCAGCCCACGTCATGCGCGTGATGGGGGGAGGGCGCTCTCCGGTAGCGGCCTCGGCCGCATCGAGGACGCCCTCGGACACACAGGCCATGACGTCGTCCTGACTGGCGAAGGACATCTCCATGTCGAGCTGGGAGAATTCGAACTGCCGGTCCGCCCGCAGGTCCTCGTCACGCAGGCAACGGGCAATCTGGTAGTAGCGGTCGAAGCCCCCGACCATCAACAGCTGCTTGGCCAGCTGCGGACTCTGGGGCAGGGCGTAGAAGGAGCCGTGGTGCAGGCGGCTGGGCACGGAGAATTCGCGGGAACCCTCGGGCGTGGGGGCCCACAAGAGCGGGGTCTCGACCTCGCAGAACCCCTGCCGGTCCATGGCGCTCCGGATGGCGGCGTTGACCCGGGCCCGCAGGCGCAGGTTGCGCTGCATGCGCGGGCGGCGCAGGTCCACGTAGCGGTAGCGCAGGCGCACCGGCTCGTCGGACTCGTCCCGGTCGTCGACCGAGAACGGCGGCGCATCGGCCTCGTTGAGCACCTCGACGGTGCACTCCCCCACTTCGACCTCACCCGTGGCGAGGCCGGGGTTGACCGTTCCGGCGGGTCGCCGCCGCACGGTGCCCGTGATCGCGATCACCCACTCGCTGCGCACATCGACCTTGTTGTCGATCACGCACTGGATGACCCCGCTGTGGTCGCGCAGGTCGAGGAAGGCGAGGTGCTCACCGTGCTCCCGGCGGCGGGCCACCCATCCGCACACGGTGACCCGGGCACCCTCGTCGGTCGCGCGCAGGACCCCGCAGAGATGGGTGCGCAGGGCCGTGGTCTGGTTCCCGGCCGGGTCGGCCGGGGCGCTGTTCGTTGTCATCACGATGCTTTCTGTCGGATACGTCTGGTGCGTTCGGTCGGTGCGTTCGGTCAGGACAGCAGCGCACGCAGCTCGTCGACGATGTCGGACCGGGGGATGTCGCGCTGTTCCCCGTCGCTTCGCAGCGGGTTGAGGCCAACCGTACCCTCCGCCAGTTCCCTGTCCCCGATGACGAGAGCCACCAGGGCACCCGAGTGATCGGCGCTCTTGAACTGTGACTTCATGGAGCGACCGTCGAAGCCGCGGTCGACCCGGAAGCCGGCACGGCGCAGTTCGGCCGTCAAAAGCACGGCCGACTCACCCCCGGTGACGTCGATCACATAGGCATGGAGCGGGGGCGCCTCGGTCGCGAAGACCCCTTCGGCGTCGCAGGCGATGAGAATGCGCTCGATCCCGAGGCCGAACCCGATGCCCGGGGTCGGGGGACCACCGAGCATCTCGACCAGGCCGTTGTAACGCCCCCCGCCGCCCAGAGCGTTCTGGGCGGCGTCGATGGCCCCCGACGCGAACTCGAAGGTTGTGCGCGTGTAGTAGTCGAAACCGCGGACCAGCCGGTGGTCGACCACGAAGGGCACGTCGAGCGCGTCAAGACCGGCCCGGACGCGGGCGAAGTGTGCCGCGCAGGGTTCGCAGAGGTTGTCGACGAAGCGCGGCGCCGCCTCGGTGACGTCCTCGCACTCGGGCGTCTTGCAGTCGAGCACCCGCAGCGGGTTCTGCTCGAAGCGGGCCTGGTGAGGCCCGCAGAGCTGGGACCGGTGCTCGGCCAGGAACGCGCGCAACAACTCCACGTAGCCGGGGCGGCAGACCTCGTTGCCCATGGAGTGCACCTTGAGGATCACCTGATGCAGGCCGAGAGAGGCGATGAAGTCGAAGGCCAGCGCGATCACCTCGACGTCGAGGTCGGCGTCCGATGGTCCCAGCGCCTCGACGCCGAGTTGGAAGTGCTGGCGGTAGCGACCGTGCTGAGGATTCTCGTGACGGAACGAGGGGGCGACGTACCAAGCCTTCCAGGGGGGCACGGGGTGGTGCTGCACGTAGGCGCGGACAACGGGCGCTGTGCCCTCGGGCCGCAGGGCCATGACCTGACCGTCCCGGTCGACGAAGGTGTACATCTCCTTGCCCACCACATCGCTGCCCTCGCCTATGCCCCGGTTGAAGATGCCCACGTGCTCGACGATGGGCGTGATGGCCAGGCCGTAGCCGGCGCCCTCGACCAGCGCGGCGAAACGGGCCACGAGGCGTTCCCAGCGGGCGGATTCGGGCCACAGCACGTCGTGCATGCCCTTTGGGGTCCGGGCCGGCGCGTCAGCGGGCGCGTCGGAACCCGCAGTCACCTGCTCCCCTTCACGATCAGACCTTCTTGCCCGGGAGCTGGCGGTAGGCGTCAAAGACTCCGTCAAGGTGTTTGAGCGCGTTGATGAGCGAATGCAGATGCGTCGGGTCGGCCAGCTCCACGTCGAAGGCCATGCGGCTGACGCGGTCGGGCGTGGTCGCCGTGCGGGCGGCGACGATGTTCAGGTGGTGCTCGGAGACNNGCGTTGGCGCAGTCGGCCCGGTGCACCGAGACCCCTCGTCCCTGGGTGACGAAGCCGATGATCTGGTCGCCCGGGACCGGAGTGCAGCAACGGGCGAGGTGGATCATGATGTCGTCGAGCCCTTCGACATAGACGCCGGCGGCGGTGCGCCGGCCCTGGCGTGGGCCGCGGGCACCGCGCAGCGCCGTGGTCGGGAGCTGCTCGTCCTCTCCGCCACGCAAGGCGCGGGCCAGCCGCTGGACGATCGACTGGGCCGAGACCTGCGATTCGCCCACAGCGGCGTAGAGGGCCTCGAGGTCGACCAGGTTCATCGACTCGGCCACCTCGAGCATGGAGGCCGAACCCAGCAGCTTGTGCACGGGGAGCCCGTCGCGTCGCAGGGCGCGGGCCAGCTCCTCGCGCCCGGTCTCGATGGCGTCCTCGCGCCGCTCCCGGCTGAACCACTGGCGGATCTTGTGGCGGGCCCGAGTGGAGGCCACGATCTGCAGCCAATCGCGCGAGGGTCCGGCGGTGGGTGACTTCGAGGTGAAGATCTCGACCGTGTCGGCCGAACTGAGCTGGGTCTCGAGCGGGACCAGCCGCCCGTTGACCCGGGCCCCGATACAGCGGTGGCCCACCTCGGTGTGGATCGCGTAGG
>PKYA01000180.1:7575-42665 GCA_003133545.1 Acidimicrobiaceae bacterium
GTCTGGCGGTCGACGTCGGCGATCCGCTGCAGCCACGCCATGTCCGCCGACGCGTCCTCCTTCTCCTTGTAACCCCAGTGGGCGGCAATGCCGTATTCGGCGCGGTGGTGCATCTCGGTCGTGCGGATCTGCACCTCGACGGGCTTGCCGTCGAGGCCGATGACGGTGGTGTGCAGCGACTGGTACATGTNNACCATCTTTTCGTAGATGCTCCACAGGTGCTTCGGCCGGCCGGTCACGTCGGCTTCCACGCCCATCTTCTCGAGTCGGTCCCGCACGTGGACGAGCACCCGGGCCAGGTACTCCTCTCGCTGAGGTGCCCGGTCGGCCACCATCTGCTCGATCTCGGCGTAGCGCTTGGGATGCAAGGTGGCGAACGCCAGGTCTTCGAGCTGCCAACGCACCTGCTGCACGCCGAGGCGGTGGGCCAAGGGGGCGTAGACGTCGAACGTCTCCTGCGCCGTGCGGCGCTGCTTCCACTCGGGCATGACGGCCAGGGTGCGCATGTTGTGCAGCCGGTCGGCCAACTTGATCAGCAGGACCCGCCAGTCGTCGGCCATCGCCACGAGCATTTTGCGGATGGTGGCCGCCTGCTGGGCCTCCTTGGAGTCGAACTGCAGGCGGTCCAGCTTGGTAACCCCATCGACCACCTTGGCCACATCGGGGCCGAACGCCTCCTTGATGTTCTCGAGCGAGAGGCCAGTGTCCTCTACCGCGTCGTGGAGGAGCGCGGCGGCCACGGTCTGCGCATCGAGCCCGAGCTCGGCCACGATGACGGCCACGGCGATGGGGTGCGTGATGTACGGCTCCCCCGAGCGGCGGAACTGCCCGTCGTGCGCCGAGAGGGCCAACCGGGCCGCTGCCACGATGCCGCCGGTGTCGTCGTGAGGCCGGTGGCTGGTGAACTCGGCCAGGAGCGGCCCCACCATGTCCTCGAACGCGCGCTCCCCGTCGTCGGTAGCGGGAGTCACCCGCGACAGGGTCACCATCCCTCCACGCTACCCGAACAGGCACGATACCTCGGCACACCTCGCACGCTCCGTGCGGTGCTCCTCAGCGCTTGCGCTTGCCTTTTCCCTTGCGGGGGCGGGGCGGCTGACGGGGGCCGCCCCCGTTTTGGGCCGGCCGATCCAGGACCGCGGTGTTGGTGGCCGAGCCGGGTCGGATGGGCCCGGTGCGCTTCGCCGGACCGCCGCCGCGGGGCTGGCCGCCGGCGGCGATGCTGATCTGGGTGGAGAGGTTGGCGGCCGCTGCCGGGGAGAGGGGCCCGGTCCGATCCCCTCTGGTGGCGAGCCTGTTCTCGAGGGCGATCCAGCGCGGCTCCCGACCCTTCAACATGGAGAGGATCGGCGAGGCGATGAAGATGGATGAGTACGCCCCGCTCAACAGGCCGACGAACAGCGCCAGGCCGTATTCCTGGAGGGTGGACGCGCCCAGGAACTCGGCCCCGATCAGAAGGACGGCCAGCACCGGGATGATGGCCACCGCAGAGGTGTTGATGGAGCGGGCCANNCGTCTGGTTCATGGACAGGTTGATGATCTGGGTGTAGGTCATGCGCCCGGTCGAGCCGATGTTCTTCGTGTTGTCCCGCACCCGGTCGAACACCACCACGGTGTCATAGAGCGAGTAGCCCAAAATGGTCAGGATGGCGACCACGGTGTCCGGCGTGACCTGGAAATTGAACAGGGAGTAGACGCCGACGGCTACGGCGACGTCGTGGACCATGGCAATGAAGGCGGACAGGGCCATCTTGGGTTCGAAGCGGATGCTGATGTAGAAGCCGACCACGATGAAGAAGATGATGAGGGCTTCAATGGCCTTGTTGGTGATGGAGGAGCCCCACGTGGGCCCGACGGTCTGCACCCCGTTCTCGACGTTCTCGATTGACGTGTGCGACAGCCGGGCCAGCTCCACTTCGACCTTGTGGGTCACGCTCCTCTGCTGCGCCGCCGAGAGCTTGTTGAGGTCGGCCTGCACGTTCAGCTGCTGGTTGCCGCCCTGGCCCAGAAGCTGGACGATGGGCGAGTTCAGGCCGGCCGCCGACATTGCGTCGACCGCCTGGGTCTGCGTGACGTGCGGAGCCTTGACGGTCCACTCGATGCCGCCCTTGAACTCGATCCCCAGGTTGAGCCCGCCGCGCAGGATGATCGAGATGATGCCGGCGACGATGATGATGGTCGAGAGGCTGAACCAGACGCGCCGGCGGCCGACGAAGTCGAACTTGGTCTCACCGCGGTAGAGGCGCTGCAACGGGCCGTGCGGCTTGGCCGGGCGGGGGCTTCGTCCGGGCCGTGGCGAGCGGGAGCGGGACCGACCCATGAGCGAACGCGCGGCGGCATCGACGGACGGCAGCTCCGCGCCATCGCCCTCTACGTCATCGCCCTCTACCTCGTCGTAGCCGTCGACGTCGTCGAGGTCGTCCACGTGGTCGCCGTCCTCGGTGCCAGGTTCCATATCGTCGTCACTCATGTTGCGGGCACCCGGCTCGGGGTGACGAGATCGCCACCAACCGGCGCGCTCCCGTTCTCCGCCCGGTCGATGGCCAGCCCCTGGGCGATGCCGAAGCGCCGGCCCCTGCCCTCAGCCACCCGGTCGCTACGGCCGAGCAGCACGACCAAGGGACGCGTGTAGAACCAGGTCACGGCCATGTCCATGATGGTGGACAGCCCGAGGAAGAAGGCGAAGCCCTTCACGTCGCCGACGGCGACTACGTAGAGCACCACTGCAGCCAGCAGGGACACGAAGTCGGCCGCCCACACGGTGCGCCAGGCGCTCTTGAAGCCGCGGTCCACCGACGTGCGGATGGACCGGCCCGCCCTGGTCTCGTCCTTCAATCGTTCGAAGTAGACGATGTAGGAGTCGACGGTGATACCGATGGACACAATGAGGCCCGTGATGCCCGCCAGGTCGAAGCTCGGGCTGAACGAGGTATGGCCCAGTGCGGAGATGATGGCCCACAGCGTGGCCGCCGTGAGCGCCAGCCCCGAGATCACCACGGCCCCGAGCGCCCGGTAGTAGACCAGCACGTAGAGCAGCACCAAGATGAGCCCGGCGACGCCGGCGCCCAGCCCGGCCTTCAAGGCCGACTTCCCGAGCGTCGGGGAGACGGTCTGCGTGGTCAGTTGCTTGAGGCGCACGGGGAGGGAGCCGAACTCCATGGCCAGGGCCAGCGACTTGGCATCCGCCTCCGTCATGTTGCCCCCACTGATGGTGCCCTGACCGGCGAACGAGGTGAAGGTCCCCTGCGACGGCTGGATGAGCGGGGCCGACTGCACGACGCCGTCGAGTTCGATGCCGAGGAGCAAGTGGAAGTTCTCCTGGGCCACCGTGTCCCACAGCTTGGAGTTGGCGGACCCCTTCAGCGAGTAATTCACCTCCCAGGCACCGGTCTGGCTGGTCTGGGCCACGGCCGAGCCGATCGCCGTCCCGGTCATCTCCGCCGGGCCCAGCACGTACCGCAGCGTGCCCTTGGTGCTGGAGCCGCTGGCCGGCAGGCTGGGCAGGAGCACGGTCTTCTTGGCGTAATTGGGCGTGCTGTAGTCGGTGCTGGTGTAGTCGGCGAACGTTGGATCGGGCGTCGGGTTGTTGGACGCGTACCCCTGCACCGAGCTGTTGGGCGTCACGGCGAGGTTGGCCGCGTTGGTGGCATACGACGCACCACACGCCGGCAGCGTGCCGTCGCCCGAGAGGGCCTTCTGGGCCGGGGTGGCCTTCTTCGTCTTGGTGGCCTTGGTGGCAGGCTGCAAGCTCAGCGGGAAGGCGGTGCACGACACGGGCCGGAAGTAGAGCTGCGCCGTGTTGCCGATGTCTGCGAGGACGGTGGCCGCGTCCTTCACGCCCGGGATGGATACCGCGATCTCGTTGTTGCCTGCCGTGCTCACCTGCGCGCCCGAAACCCCGAGCCCGTTGACTCGGTTGTTCAAGATGTTGACCGTCTCTTGGAGCTCTGACTGCGGGACCGACTTCGCCGTCTGGTACACGACCGACAGGCCGCCGGCCAGGTCGAGGCCCAGGCGTGGTGTCCATTTCACCGAGAAGACGGCGGCGAACGAGCCCACCGCGATGGCCACCACGGCCAAGACGCTTATGAGGAGGTTCCGCCTCTGGCGCTTCTGGCCACGGGACGACGCTGGGCTCACGCCTCTTCAGCCTCCTCGTCGTGGTCCTCTATCTCGACCGGCTCGTGGGCGTCGGGCTCGGCCTCCGGCTCGACATCGACCACGCGCTCGACCTTGCGGGCGATGGCCTGGCGGACGAAGACGATCCGGGTGGGTTGGGCACCATCGAGGTTGCCGTCCTTGCCGGTGTGCCCGGTGAGCAGCGTGTACCGATCGCCGTTGATCTCGAGAATGGTCCCGACGACGCCCCCGATCGTCTGCACCTCGTCCCCCACCTCGTAGCCCGAGCCGACGTTCATCCGGGCGGCCTTGGCCTTGCGCTGCTGGGGCCGCAGGAAGAGGAAGTACCCGGCCACGGCGATCACCAGCAGGACAATGAGGGTGGCAGAGCTGCCGGTGCTCGTCGACTTTTTGGCCGTGGCGAGCAGGTCAAGCAGGGCAGGGGACAGCATCATGAGTGATCCTTCAAGCAGGGGCGTACGCGACTGAACACCCTATCTCTTGGATCCCGACTTTCCGTGACGCTGGCCGGGCGGACCGGTGCAGCCCGGCCGCCCCGCCTCCTTGTCTCCCGGCAGGGAGAACGCCCCAGTTCGGTGCGCCACGGCGAAATTTGCACCGGGCAACCGGTCCGCAACCCGAAAGCGCCGCCGCTGCACCATGCCTCCTCCACCATGGTCCGCGGCACAACACGAGCCGATGATCACCTGGTGCAGGTCGCCCGGAGGGGGGCGACCAGGTCAAGGCCCCTGGTCAGGGGACAAGGGGCCTTGCGGGGGGCAGTCGGGTGTGAAACGGCACGTGGGGTGCGAAATGGACGATGGGTACGCCGGGGCCACCACCGGTCGGAGAGATCCGAGAGGAACCGGTGGTGGCTTTCCGGTGGGCCCCGGTTTGGCGCGCCCCGATGCCCAGGTGGGAAGGGATCACTAAATCGACCCGTGATCCCAGTACAGTGGTGCGTTGCATGCGCAATGGCCACATTTCAGTCCTTGTCATCGAGGACGAAGAGGACATCCGGCAACTCCTCCGGACCATGCTGGAACGCGAGGGATTCTCGGTCACCGAGGCCATGTTGGGCCGTGACGGGGTTCGGCTCTTCCATCAGAAACAGCCGAACCTGGTCATCCTCGATGTCGGCATGCCCGACCTCGACGGTTGGCAGGTGCTGGAGAGGATCCGCGACATGAGCGATGTCCCCGTGCTCATGTTGACCGCACTTTCCACTGAGAGGGACAAAGTTCGCGGCCTCAACGCCGGAGCGGATGACTATCTGACCAAGCCCTTCAGCCGGGTCGAGCTGCTGGCGCGGATCCAGGCCATCAGCCGCCGCCAGGTGCAGCGCAACGATCCCATCGTCTCGTTCGAGGACGGGACCATCCGGGTCGACTTCTCCGAGTCGCAGGTCACCGTGGCGGGCGTTCCTGTCGTGCTGACCCCGACCGAGTACCGGCTCCTGGCCACCTTGGTCCGCCACCAGGGCCAGGTGCTGTCGTCAGATCAGCTCATTGAGCTGGCCTGGGACGACCCGAGCGGTCTGGCCCCTTCCCGTGTGAAGTATGCCGTCCTCCGCCTGCGCCGAAAGCTCGGCTGGGGGGACCAGGACGACGGCCCGATAGAGACGGTGCGCGGGTTTGGCTACCGCTACCGGGCGCGGGCCAGGTGAACGCAGTTCGGCCATGAGCACACCCTCTCATCCATCCGGCGGCCAGACGGAACCGGTTCTCCAGGGGGTGAGGGGAGTGGCGAAAGTGGACAAGGACGCGAGCAGCGCGGGAATCCCTGGGTTCTCCGGTCCGACGCGCGTGCGGCTCCCGCTCTTCGCCTTGGTGGCGCTGGGCACCGTCCTCATCGGGGTGATCCCCTTCCCCCATGGCGCCCGCTTCGAGATCCTCGTCGCGCTGGCGGTCTTCTTCGTCCTCCTCATCGCCTCCTTCGCCCTCCCGTGGGAGCGCCTGCCCGATTGGACCTGGCTGACCATCCCGACCGGCTACATGGCGGTGATCGCCCTCATCCGCGACGCCCAGGGAGGGCGCGACTCGGCACTGGTGATCGTCTACGTGCTACCGATCGTGTGGCTGTCCCTCTACGGGCGGCGCCCTCATCTACTGGTCGGCTTGTTCTGCATGGACCTCGCCCTCGTGGTGCCGGTCCTCTTCATCGGCGCGCCCAATTACCCCCTCGCCGAATGGCGGGAGGTCATCATCATCGTCGTGGTGACGACACTGGTGGCCGCCACCATCTCCACGATGGTGCACCGCGACCGCATCTTCGTCGGTGATCTGGCGCAGCAATCACTGTTGGCCCGGCGCAACGCCGATGACGCCGCCAACGCCCGCGACCGTCTCGAGACGCTGCTGCGGGCAGCCACTGGCAGCGCCATTATGGGCGTCGATCCTGCGGGAACCGTGACGTTCTTCTCGGCGGGGGCCGAGCTGATGCTCGGCTACAACGCCTCGGAGGTGGTGGGCATTCGCTCCATCGCGGACTTCATCGACCCGGCCCAGATCGACGAACGACGCCAGACCATTGATGCCATGCGCAACGCACTCGAGCCCGCCGACCCCGAGGCGGTGGCCGAGGTGCCCTGGACGGCGCGGCGCAAGAACGGGGAGAACCGGCGCTGCGTGGTTCGGGTGCGCACCCTGCCGACGCCCGGGGGCATCGACCCCTCCGCGATTGCGCCCCACAGCGCCGGCTACGTCGTGGTGGCGATCGATATCACCGAACGCGAGGAGCTGGCGGCCGAGCGCGAGCGCCTCTACGCGATCCAAAAGGAGGTGACCCAATCACTCATTGAGCAGAACAACCGCCTACGCGAGCTGACCAAAATGAAGGACGACGTGGTGGCCACCGTGTCCCACGAGCTGCGCACTCCCATCACCTCCATCCGCGGCTTCATTGAGCTCCTCCTCGATGGCGTGCCCGAGCTCAGCGCGGATCAGATCCGCATGCTGCGCACGATTGATCGCAATTCGGCACAGCTGCAGCGGGTGGCCGAGGATCTCCTGGCCGACCCGGGAGGCGGCCACGGCTTGCGGGTCGCCTTCAGCGCGCTCGACCTGCAGAAACTCGCGGACGAGGCCGTGCAGGCCTGCCAGACCTCAGCGGCCACGGCCGGGGTCGAGGTCTCCTTGCAACCCGGATCAGGCGTGCCGGTCTTCGGCGACCACACGCGCCTGCACCAGCTGCTCGGCAACCTCTTGTCCAACGCCATCAAGTTCTCGCCCCGCGGTGGCCGCGTGCACGTGGTGGTGGACGACATCGATGACTTCGCGCGCATCTTGGTCCACGACGACGGGCCCGGCATCCCCGAGGACGATCGGTCCCAACTCTTCGAACGGTTCTACCGTTTGGCCTCGAGCATGGAGATGGGGGTGCCGGGGACCGGCCTCGGCCTGGCCATCGCCAAATCGATCGCCGAGGCCCACGAGGGCTTCATCGACATCGTCGACTCGCCGGGCTGGTCGACCACCTTCCGGGTCTTCCTCCCCCTGCGGGCCTCCACGGCGCCGGTGGCGCCCGACTCAGCGCCTTCGCCGGCCGTCACCTCACCCTCCTCCTTGAACGCGTAGCCCCGTCTCAGGACTCGAAGAGCGTCGCCGTCCCCGGCGGGTCCGAACCGGTCGGTGGGGTCAGGCCCAGGTGTGTCCACGCCCGCATGGTCGGCACGCGCCCCCGTGCGGTGCGCTGGATCAGGCCGCACTGCAAGAGGAAGGGCTCGTACGCCTCCTCAATGGTGTCGGTCTCCTCGCCCACGCATTGCGCCAGGGTGGTCAGACCGATCGGCTGGCCGCCGAAGCGGCCGCACAGCGTGGAGAGGATCGCCCGGTCCACCTTGTCCAGTCCGAGCTCGTCCACGCCGAAAAGGTCGAGCCCTTCGGCGGCGGTCGGCCCGTCGATGGAGCCGTCGCCCCGCACTTCGGCGAAGTCACGGACGCGGCGTAGCAAGCGGTTGGCCACCCGCGGCGTCCCGCGCGACCGCTCGGCGATCCGGGTCGCCCCTTCCCCGTCGACCTCGACATGGAGGATCCGGGCCGAGCGTTCCACGATGGCACGCAGGTCGGTGGGCGCATAGAGATCCAGGCGGCCGACGAAGCCGAAGCGGTCGCGCAAGGGGCCCGAGACCAGTCCGGTCCGTGTGGTGGCACCGACCAGCGTGAAGCGAGGAAGATCCAGGCGGATGGAGCGGGCGGTCGGACCCTTCCCGATCAGGATGTCGAGCTTGGCGTCCTCCATGGCCGAATAGAGCATCTCCTCGACGGAGCGATGGAGGCGGTGGATCTCGTCAATGAAAAGGACATCGCCGTCTTGGAGGTCGGTCAGGAGCGCGGCCAGGTCGCCGGCGCGGGTCAGGACGGGCCCCGAGGTGATGCGCAACCCGGCCCCCATCTCGCTGGCCACGATCCCCGCCAGGGATGTCTTACCGAGACCGGGAGGCCCGGCGAAAAGGAGGTGGTCCACGGGTTGCTGGCGCTGCAGGGCCGCCCGGATCACGATGTCCAGGTGCTCCACGAGCTGGGCCTGCCCGACGAATTCGGTCAGCGACCGGGGCCGGAGCCCGGCCTCTTCGACCTCCTCTCCCCCGTCGGCCACTACGGGCTCGACCAATCGAGCCTCGCCGGTCTCAGGCCCCGCTGCGGTCGCCAACACCTCGCGCCGTGCCTTCGGGCTCACCCCTCGACCCCCGAACGCGCCGCCATGCTCACCGACCGGCCAGTTCGCGCAAGGCCAATCGCAGCATCTCTTCCACGCCGACATCGTCGCGCAAGCCGTCCAACGCGCCACGGATCTCCTCGGGCCCATAGCCCAGCTCACTGAGCGCGGCGCGCGCCTCGGCCCGCGACGTACGGCTGGTGCCGGTCCGCGAGGAACCCGAAAGGTCCATGGACAGATCGGGCAGGTCGAGCCGGCTCTTGAGCTCAATCAAAAGACGCGCTGCCGTCTTGCGGCCCACGCCTGGGACGGTGCACAGGGTCTCGATGTCGTCCTCGAGGACCGCCGTGGACAACGACGCCGGAGAGAGCGCGCCCATGATGGCCAGGGCCAACGCCGGGCCGACCCCGTGGGAACCGAGGAGAACTTCGAAACAGCGTCGCTCGTCGTCGTGGACGAACCCATAGAGGACGATGGCGTCCTCGCGCACGTGGGTATGGATGTACAGCGTCGCGGCGCCGCCCGGCGCGCTTCCACCGCCACCCGTCAATGCGGCGGCCGTGGCCGGGGTCACCGAGACGCGGTAACCGACGCCGGCGACATCGACGATCACCTCGCCTTCGGCCGATCGCACCACAACGTTTCCCCGCAAGAGGCCGATCACCGTAGGCCCTCCTTCATGATGAGCTCCCTTCTCGAGCCACGGCGGCCTCCATGGCGCGCCGCAACGGGACGGTGGTCAGGTGGCACACGGCCAGGGCCAGGGCATCCGCAGCGTCGGGCGGGTTGGGCGGCACGGCCAGACCCAACACGCGGGCCACCATGCGCTGCACCTGGTCCTTGGTGGCTGCGCCGTAACCCACCAGGGCCTGCTTGACCTCGTTGGCCGTGTACTGGGTCACTCCGCATCCCGCCTCGGCGGCCGCAACCAGGGCGAGCCCGCTTGCCTGCCCCACCGACATGGCCGTCTTGACATTGACCTGGAAGAAAACCCGTTCGACGGCCACGACGTCGGGCGAGAGATCCACCATGAGGGCGCGCAGCTCGGTATGCAAGATGAGCAACCGATCCGGGAGGTCGGCTCCTGGGTCCGTCTCGATCACGCCGGCGGCGCGGGCCACGAGCCTGCTGTCGTCCTCGCCCCTGCCGACCAGGCCGTAACCGCAGCGAGAGAGGCCGGGGTCGATCCCCAATACGAACATGCGTTCGTAGCGTAGTCGGAGCCAGGCATCGCCGGGTGGACGGTCCGGGTCGGTCCGGGTCGCGCCGGTCAGCCCTCGAAGGCGGCCAGGACCTCGTCGGCGATGTCCGCGTTGGCGTGCACCGCCTGGACGTCGTCGTGATCGTCGATCGCCTCGAGCAGCCGGAGAACCCGCTTGGCGTCGCCCTCGTCGGGAACTGGAACCAGGGTGGTCGGCTCGAGAGAGAGGTCCACCGACTCCGGGACGATGCCGGCCGCATCGAGGGCCTGGCGCACGGACTCGAGGTCCGCCGGGGCACAGGTGACGATCCAGAATTCGCCGTTGTCCGAGAGGTTCTCTGCGCCACCCTCCATGGCGATCTCCATCACCTTGTCCTCGTCGTGTGCGCGTGAGACCGCCACAATCCCCTTGCGCTCGAACTGCCAACTCACCGCTCCTGGCTCGGCCATGTTGCCGCCGTTGCGATTGAACAGGTTGCGCACTTCGGAGCCGGTGCGATTGCGGTTGTCACTCAACGTCTCGACTATGACAGCCACCCCGGCCGGGCCATAGCCCTCGTAGTTGATGGCCTCGTAGCGCACGCCCTCGAGCTCACCTGTGCCCCGCTTGATCGCCTTCTCTATGGTGTCCAACGGGACCGATGCGCTGCGCGCCTTCTGGTATGCCGTGCGCAAAGTGGCATTGGCATCGAGGTCACCGCCGCCCTCCCGCGCCGCCACCTCCACCTGGCGTATGCACTTGGCGAAGATTTTGGCGCGCGCCTTGTCCTGTGCGCCCTTGCGGTATTTGGTGGTGGCCCACTTCGAGTGGCCCGACATGTTCCTCCTCAGAGCGAGACTGGGGTTGCCAAAACGGCGATAGCGAGTTCGGGAATTGCTTGGAGAAGTCGATTGTATCGGGCACCCGGACCGATGAGTTTGGGCCGCCGGGGGTGTCTGCTCCGGCAGGGACAGCACCAGCCGGGTGGCCACCACCTTGAGCACGGCATCCCCCGCCGTATGCCCGAGTGAGTCGTTGATCAGCTTGAAGCGGTCCAAACCGAGAAAGGCAACCGCAAGCTGGCCCGTCGTGCCCACCAGATCTTCGAGCCGTGCGCCGATCTCGGCCCGGTTGGGCAGGCCGGTGAGGGGATCGCTGTAGGCCGCGTCGTGGAGCCGTGCCTCATGCGTCAACTGGTCGGTGATGTCCCGGCTGGAGACCAGGATCCCATTGACATGGGGATCGTCGAGCAGGTTGTCGGCGATCGTCTCGAAGGTCCGCCAGTGTGCGGACGTGTCAGCGCGGATCCGGTACACGGCCATCCCGCCGGCCACTTCCCCGGCCGCAACCTGCCGCAGCTCGCGGATCACCCTCGCACGGTCCTCGGGATGGATCAGGTCGAGCAGGCGCCGCCCGATCAGCCGTTCTGGAACTGTGCCCATCGCAAGCGCCGCGGCGTCGTTGACGTACAGAAGGGTGCTGTCGCGCCCGAGCACGGCCACGGGTGCCAACAGGCGATCGGCCACTGTCCGCAGCTCGGTGCTCTCCCACTCCTCATCTTCCTCTCCAAAAGACATGCCGCCCAGCTTGCGCAGGCGCCTTCGGGAGGGGGTATGGGCACTTCATCTCTTTGCCTAGGCGAAGCCAACCTCTGACGAGGCGAAGTCCAACTTCTGGCGTGGCGAAGCCAACCTCCGCCCCGGCCGCCTGCCACATCTTTATGATGCGAGCCGTGACGAGATCGGCCTCCGTGCGGCGCACTGACCCGCTGCCCCCCTCCAAAACCCCCCGCCCTCTGTTGCCCCTTCCGGCCCATACCCGGATCGCCATCGTCGGGTCGGGCTTCTCGGGCCTCGGCGCGGCGATCGCTCTCTCCCATGAGGGCTATGCCGAGGACCTGATCATCCTGGAGCGGCGCGGGGGCGTCGGCGGCACGTGGTACGACAACTCGTACCCCGGTTGCCGCTGCGATGTGGTCTCGAACCTCTACTCGTTCTCCTTCGCACCCAACCCCAATTGGACCGAGACCTTCTCGGCGCAACCGGAGATAGAGCGTTACCTGCAGGCGACAGCCCGGCGCTTCGGTGTGCTGGGCAAGGTGGCCTTCGGCGCTGCACTGGAGGAGGCGGCGTGGGATGCTGATCGCGCGCTGTGGCGGATCGACACCTCCAGGGGATCGCTCACGGCCGATTTCCTGATCTACGGCGGCGGTCTCTTGTCAGAGCCGTTCATCCCCGATATCCCGGGTGCGGCATCTTTCGCCGGGAAGGCGTTCCACTCGTCGCAGTGGGACCACGGGCACGACCTGACGGGGCGCAAAGTGGCCATCGTCGGCACCGGGGCATCGACCATCCAGTTCCTCCCGGTGGTGCAGAAGTCGGCGGGACAAGTGACCCTCTTCCAGCGCACCCCACCGTGGATCTTCCCTCACCTAAATCGCCCGACGACGGCCCTGGAGCGGGCGGCTTACCGGCTCGTTCCGTGGACACAGAAGTTCTCTCGGGCCCGCAGCTACTGGATGAACGAGTTCCTCCTCGGCCGCCTGCTCATCCGCAACGACGTCGCACTGGGGCGGATCGAGGGTCTGGCCCGGCGTTTCCTGGCCCGCCAGGTCGCCGACCCGGAGCTGCGGGCGAAGCTCACCCCGACCTATACGCCCGGCTGCAAGCGCCTGCTGCAATCGAACGACTACTACCCGGCATTGCAGCGCCCCAATGTCACAGTGGAGACGGAGAAGATCGTCGAAGTGCAACCGGGCGGCGTAATGACTGCCGATGGGGTACTGCATGAAATCGACACCATCATTTACGGGACGGGCTTCCGCACCACAAACCACCCGATGGCCGAGAAGGTGAGGAGCGCCGATGGCCGCACACTCAAGGACTATTGGGCCCAGACCGGCATGCGAGCTTTCTGCGGGACCACGGTCCCGGGGTTCCCTAATTTCTTCATGCTGGCCGGGCCCAACACCGGCATCGGGCACACCTCCCTCGTCGTCATGATCGAGGCCCAGGTGGCGCACATCGTCGGTGCATTCCGGGCCCTGCGCGCCCGAGGCGCACGGCAGGCCGAAGTGTTGCCCGAGGTGCTCGAGCGCTGGGGCGCGGATGTGCAGGCCAAAGCCGCGCCCACGGTGTGGAACTCCGGCGGATGCTCGAGCTGGTACCTCGACGACGCCGGTCGCAATACGACGCTGTGGCCCGACTACACCTTCCGTTTCATCCACAAAACCCGCCACTTTGATCCGGCCGACTATGCCCTGTCGGGCTCGGGCTCGGGCGCGCCGACGACTGCGCCGGAGCCCGTCGCGGCCCGGCCGTCGCGTGGCGCCGCGTCATCGTGAGACGACCCGCCGTTGCCCTCAATGCCGCCACGGCTCTGGTCACCGGAGCGGGGAGCGGAATCGGGCGGGCCACTGCCCACGCCCTGGCAGCCGGAGGCGCCACCGTCCTGTGCACCGATATCGACGGCACGGCGGCGGAGAAGACGGCGGCCGAGTGCGCCGAGCGCGCCGGCGCGGGCAGCAGGGATGTCCACAGCTCGTACCAACTCGACGTGGCCGACCGCCAGGAGGTCGAGGCCCTGGCCGCGACCGTCCACCGGGCCCACGGCGCGCTGACGATATTGGTGAACAACGCCGGCGTGGGTATGACGGGCCCGTTCTCGGAGATGACGGCCGAAGAGTGGGCGTTCATCCGTTCCATCAACCTTGACGGCGTCGTGCACTGCTGTGCCGCCTTCTCGCCACCGATGCTCGCCGCCTCCCGGGGCCACGTGGTCATCGTGTCGTCCGGGCTCGGCTACACCCCGACCTCGATGGAGTCGGCGTACGGTGCGACGAAGGCCGCCGTGTTGCACCTCTCGCAATGCCTGCGCGCCGAGTGGGCGCCGCGCGGGGTCGGCGTGAGCGCCATCTGCCCCGGCTTCATCAACACGCCCATCGTCCAGTCGACTCGTTTCACCGGCCGCAGGGACGACCCCGAGGCACGGACGAAGTTGGAGAAGGGCTTCTCCCGAGGGCACCCGCCCGAGAAGGTCGCCGCCGCCATCGTCAACGCCATAGCCGCGAACAAGGCGGTCGTGCCCGTGGGATTCGAAGCCGTCATCGCCTGGTACGCCCACCGGCTCGCACCCATCGGCCTGCAGCAACTGTTGGCTCGGCTCAGCGGGCGCCGCTGATGCCGAGGCTCCACATGCCGCGCCATCGGCGCAGCCTCCTCGCCCTCGGTGCGGCGACCGCGCTCGTCGGAGGTGCCGCGGCCTACAAGAAGATGGCGTCGTCGCGCGCCGCGAGCCGAGGCCCCGGCGCCACCACGGGCTCGCCGCCAAGTGGCGCAGACGCCGGATTCGCCGAGCTGGGTTGGGGGGACCTGGAGGTGCCCGCACCCATCAACGTCGTCACGCCGGACGGCGCCAACCTGGCGGTGTGGGACGTCGGGAACGGCCCGGTCGCGGTGCTCCCCCACTGCTGGGGCTGCACTCACGCCGTGTGGGTCCCGGTCGCCCGCCGCCTCGTCGAGAGCGGCCACCGGGTGGTTCTCTACGACCAGCGCGGGCACGGCGCCAGCACCCAGGGGGCGGCGCGCTTGAGTATTGAGATCCTGGCCGACGACCTCGCCGCGGTGCTCGATTCCCGCGCCATCGAGGACGCCGTGCTGGCCGGCCACTCCATGGGCGGCATGTCGATCATGTCCCTCGCCACCTACCGGCCTGATGTCCTCACCGCGCGCGCCCACGCCATCGTCCTCGTGGCCACGGCCGCCGGCGACATGGGCAGCGGCCCTCCCGGCGCAGAGCGGTTGGCCGCCGGTGTCATCGCCTCCCCCGCCGTGTCACTCGCCCTGCGGGCCTCGAGCGGCCACCGCTTCGTGCGGGGCGTGTTCGGAACGGACCCGGTGCGGGCGCAGATGGATCTGACCCGGACGCTCTTCGCCGACACCGCCCCCGCGGTGCGCGCCGGCTTCATGATCGCGATGAGTAGGATGAACCTGCTGGAGGGCATCGCCACCATCGGGGTACCCACCACGGTGATCGTCGGCTCCAAGGACCGGCTCACGGCACCGGCGCGTGCGGCCCAGTTAGTCGCCGCCATTCCGGGCGCGCACCTCGTGACCTTGCCCGGGCGCGGACACATGCTCCCGCTCGAAGATCCCGACGCCGTCACCGAAGAGATCGTGCGGGCCTTCACAGCTTGACGCGGCCGCGCCGCACCTCGACTGCGCGTCCCCGCTGCCGACGGTCCCCTGCACTGCGTCGCCGCTGAGGCAGTATTGCCGCATGGGTTTGGACATCGACTTCGAGTTCGAGGTCGGCGAAGCGGAGAAGCACCGCGTCGCCTTCCATTGGGGCCAGCTATTGGGCAGGGTCAACATCCGGGTCGACGGCGAAGAGGTCGTGCAGAAGAACCAGGCGATCACCTTCTTCCGTTCGCCCAAGACGCGACGCTTCGAATTCTCCGTCGGCCAAGAAGAGGTGCATCCGGTGGTCATCGAGAAGACCGCTGCCCGCTTTCTCGGTGGCGCCCGGAAGCAGAAATGCCGGGCGTTCGTCGACGGTGCACTGGTCGGCGAGTACTGACCGCAGATCGAGCGCCGACCGAGGACCGATCGCCGATCGAGCGCTCCAGCGCGTGTGTCGCCTACAGCCGCTTGTCCGCCAGTGCCATCAGACTTCTCGACAAAGAGGCCGGGAACGTGGAGTTGAAAGCGGTGAACGTAACCTGACCTTCTTCGTTCCCCCGTACGTAGTCGACCTCGGTGATCTGCACGTTGACGGTGACACCATCGCTGATAATGGGAAAGTACAACGTCAGGTTGATGGTGCCGGGGGCGTAGTCCGCGGTCGGAGTGCGCGCCACCACGACAGCACCCAGTGTCGTCCCCGATCCGAAGCTCTTCTCGATTGACGCTTTCGCCGCCCCATTGAAGATCGTCGTCATGCAGCCCGGCGTCTTTGCGTTGCCGAGCGCGGCGTGCTCGGCCGCAGCGAGCTTGGCGTGGCGGTAGACAGCGACAGAGTCACCCACCATGAGGAGATCGTCCTTGCTGTTGAAATCGGGGCTCGTCGCGGACGGGGGATTCGAGGTGATGACGCTCTTGGGCACCCCGATGCAGGTGGCCAGCTGCGCCTCCCCGGGGAACGACGAGTTGCCGCCAGAGGAGGAGCTCGACATCCATCCCTTGGGCATGTCCGAAAGGACCAGCAGTGCTTTGCGGGCTGTGCTCAGGGCGCTCTTGCCCGGGCTCGACGCCGCTCCCGCGGTTCCGGTCAACAGGCTGAACGCCAGCCCCACGGCGAGGGCGGCCGCCGGGACGCTGCGGGCGACGGCGCCCCATCGCCTTGTTGGGCACTTCGCCATCTGCTCCTTTCCCGACACATGACCCTATCGGCTCGGAGCACTTCGCCGAGGCACGACCTGATCGGACAGCGCGGCTACCCACGTAGATTCAAGCTCGGATCAGCCGCGCACCACCGCGTACAAACAGGAGAGGCCACGTTGCACGACGACGAGCAGGGCGACAGCAGCTACGGCGCGTGGGGCACACCGAGATCCAAGACCGTCACCTGGTACGACCCCATGGTCAACGCCACCCTCGGTGCCACCCAGGATGGCCTGGAGTTCATGCGCGCTGTCCGGGACGGGAAGGTTCCCTCACCGCCGATCGCCCGGCTCATGGGGTTCGCGCTGGTGCAGGTCGAACGCGGGGTGGCGGTCTTCGAATGCACGCCGGACGAATCCCTCTACAACCCCATCGGTGTCGTCCACGGCGGCCTCGTGTGCTCGCTGGCCGACAGCGCGGCGGGGTGCGCCGTGCAGAGCACCCTCGAGGCCGGGGTGGCGTATACCTCCATCGACATCAACGTCACCTATCTCAGGCCGGTCACGAAGGAGACCGGCCTGATCCGCGCCACCGGTCGCGTCACCAAGCCAGGCCGTCGCGTGGCCTACGTCACCATTGAGGTGACCGACTCGGCAGGCAAGCTACTGGCCCAGGCCACGAGCAGCTGCCTGGTGATGGACAACCGTCCCCCCGCTTGAGCCGCCCTCGCCCGGCGGGTGCCGCGCAGGAGCTCAGGAGCGCTCGCCCGCCCGAGGCGCGGCGCACATGTCGGCGAACAGTCGGTGCACCCGCCGGTCTCCCGTCNNCCCCCTCAGCCCCCTCAGCCCCCTCGTCCCCCTCAGGAAGACCGCCCCGGTACCGCACCCGGGCCAGCACGTCGACCGCAGGGCCCACCTGCACGATGAAGGGCGCACGGATGAACACGGCAGGGAGGGGAGGGCCCTCTCCGAACTCCAATTCGGTTTCGAAGGACGCCACCTGACGCCCGAAACCGTTGCGCCGGACGACGGCGTCCACCAGGCCGAAGGAACGCTGATCCGGCCGCCCGTCGAGCACCTCGCGAGCCAGCAGGACCAGTCCGGCACACGTCCCCAACACCGGGAGCCCCTCGTCCAGCAGTGCAGCCAGAGCGTCGAACAGACCGCTCGATGTGAGGAGCATCGACAAGGTCGTCGACTCGCCACCGGGCAGGATCAACCCGTCGATACCCTCGAGGTCGCCGGGCCACTTCACCAACCGGCTGGCGGCCCCTACCTGGCCCAGGGCAGCCACGTGCTCGCGCACGTCGCCCTGCAGGTCGAGCACCCCGATCGTCGTCGTTGCAGCCCCCTCGGTGGGAGCGTCTACCACCCTCGATCAGCCAGGCGCTCGGTCGTGTCGGAGAGCTCGATGCCGCGCATCGCCTCTCCCAGCCCGCGCGAGACCTTGGCCACGTGGTCGGCATCTTTGTAATGCGCGGTCGCCTCGACCACGGCCGAGGCCATCCGGGCCGGATCGGAGCTCTTGAAGATGCCCGAGCCCACGAAGACTGCCTCGGCCCCGAGTTGCATCACCAACGCCGCATCCGACGGTGTGGCGATGCCACCGGCACAGAACAACGGCACGGGCAGACGACCCGAGGTGGCGATCTCCTGCACCAACCCGATCGGCGCGGCGAGATGCTTGGCCCAACCGTAGAGCTCGGCGCCGTCGCGGCACGCCGCGATGGAGCGGATCGACCGCAGGATCGACCGCAAGTGCCGCATGGCCTCGACGATGTTGCCGGTCCCTGCCTCACCCTTCGAGCGAATCATGGCCGCCCCTTCCGAGATGCGGCGCAGCGCCTCACCCAGGTCCGTCGCCCCGCACACGAACGGCACGCCGAAGCCCCACTTGTCGATGTGGTACTCCTCGTCGGCGGGGGTCAGCACCTCGGACTCGTCGATGAAGTCCACGCCGAGGCTCTGCAGAACCTGCGCCTCGGCGAAGTGACCGATGCGCGCCTTGGCCATGACCGGGACCGTGACGGCCGCCTGGATGCCCTCGATCAGCTCGGGGTCGCTCATGCGCGCCACGCCGCCGTCACGCCTGATGTCGGACGGCACCCGCTCGAGCGCCATGACGGCCACGGCGCCGGCGTCCTCGGCCACCTTGGCCTGCTCGGCGTTGACCACGTCCATGATCACGCCGCCCCGCAGCATGTCGGCCAGCCCCCGCTTCACGGTGAACGTCCCCGTCACCTCGGCATTCGGCACTCCAGGACCACTCATGGCCCCAGTCTACGAGGGTGGGCCGCCCCTTCTCACCACTCGCTCAGCGCGGCGGCCCGCACCGACGTGACATCGAGATCCCCAGGCACCGCCGGCCCGTCCCGATGGCCCACCGACGGATCGATCCACACGAAGCGGGTGGCGGGAAAGCGGGTGGCGGAGAACACCGAGTTGCCGGCGGGAGCAGGCGCTCCCTCCATCAGCCGCAGGGCGTCCAACAAGCCGCGCGGATAGCGCACGGCGGACGCGCCCACCACGTCGGCTCGATACTCCCTCCCCTCGGGCACACACCGGCGCAACAGGCCGGCACCGCCGAAGCGGGCCAGCGTTAGCGCGATGACCGAGACGCCGTTGTCGGCCCGCTTCACGTGGGCCAACTCGTGGGCGATCACCCCTTCGAGCTCAATCGGTCCCATCATTTCGAGCAGGCCCGACGTCACGACCACGTCGCCCGACCCGGCATCGCGCCCCAACGCGCACGCGTTGGGGACCGCGTCGTAGACCACGTGGAGGGAGGGCATGCGCAACCCAAAGGTGGCGCACAAGCCGTCGGTCACATTGAACAACCGGGGGTTGTCGCGCTCGGCCAGCGGCACCGCCCCCACCTGGCGCAAGGCCAGGCGCGGGGCGGCGCGCCAGAGCCCCCAGGCCACGGCCACTTCCACGACGACGAGGACGATGGCGCCCACCACCAACGAGAAGACGAGACCCAGCACCACGGCAAGGACGAGGGCCGGCAGCAGCGCGGCCAGCGCACACAACGTGACGGCGTGGCGGTGGTTGGCGCGCACCTCACCGGGTAGCACCTCGGTGGCACCGAGGCCGGGCTCAATGGTCAGGGGGGCCAGAGGCACGGGCGTCGGAGCGAGGGTGCGGGAGGCGCCGTTGCGCCCGCCACCCGGGGCGCTCCCACGGCTGCGGTTCGAGGACGCTCCCCCGGCACGCGCCGGCTGGCCGCCTCCGCCCTTGGAGCCGCTCCGCGACGCGCCGGAACGGCCTGGTGCCGGCCGGCGATCCCCGCCGGCTCCGGCGGTGCCGTTCGACCCGCCGCGATTCCCTCCACCACCGCCACTTCGATTTCGGTTCCGGTTGCGGTTCCTGCTCCGGTTGCGGTTCCCACCGCCGGACCCACCGCCAGTTCCACCCCCGCCGGACCGGCCGGCCGGAGGGGACGCGCCGGAATTCGCCTGTTCTTCAACCATGGAACCTCCCAGCCTAACGGGCCGGCCTCACGGGCGGGGGTGCCTACCTCCTGCCCGTCTCCGGTCTCGCCCTGCCTCCCGTCAGGGACGCGCCAGGGCCTGACGCCGTGCCTGCGCCGCGGCGTGCACGGCCTCCTCTCCTGCCCCACCCGAGGTCGGCGCTTCGGTGCTGTCAGTCCGCGGCACCCCGGCCAACGCGCCCAGTGTGGCCGCCACCGACTCCTGGAGCGCCGCCAGGTCGTAGCCGCCTTCGAGGAAGAGGACCAGCCGCCCGGGGCGCGGCGCGTAGCCGGCCACCATCCGGGCCAGGGCGGCGAAGTCGCCGCTCGAGAGGGCCAGCCCCGCCAATGGGTCGGCCCGGTGCGCGTCGAATCCGGCCGAGACCAGGACCCAGGTCGGTCCGAAGTCCTCTATGACCGGGCCCGCCACTTCGTCGAGCGCCCGCCGCACGACGTCGCCGGTGGCACCGGCCGGCAGCGGCACGTTGACCGTGAGCCCTCGGGCGCCGGCGCCGCCCACCTCGTCGGCCGCACCGGTCCCGGGGTACAAGGGCGCCTGATGCGTCGAGACGTACAGGACCGAGGGGTCGTCCCAGAAGAGCGCTTGGGTGCCGTTGCCGTGGTGCACGTCCCAATCGACGACGAGCACCCGCTCACCCGCCTCGACGAGCGCGGCGGCGGACACCGCGATGTTGTTCAGCAGGCAGAAACCCATGGAATGCTCGGCCAGCGCGTGATGGCCCGGGGGGCGGGTGGCCACGAAGGCCGTGCCCTCCCCACTTCGGCGCAGCACGTCGACTGCCTGCAACCCGGCGCCGGCCGAGAGAAGCGCCGCCTGCCACGAATCAGGTCGGGCGAACGTGTCGAGGTCGAGCTTGCCCCCGCCGGACCGGCAGAACTCCTCGAGCCTCTGCAGGTACGCCGGCGCGTGCACCCGGGACAGCGCCGCCGGATCCGCCGCGGCCGCGGGAAGCAGCTCGAAGTCGCTGCCCAGCGTGCGCGCGACCTCGGCCACGCCGGCCATCACCGCATCGATCCGGGCCGGCCGCTCGGGATGGCCACCGCCGTCGTGCACCGTTCCCGTACCGCCCGACGGTCCGATCACGCGCAGCACGAGCTGAGTGTAGGGCTGCCGTTCGGCTACGGCCGGGCCGGGCGGGCGCCGGCGCGAATCGCCCGCTCGTAGATCTCCACGTAGCGCACCGCGAGGCGGTCCATCGACCACTCCCGGACGTGAGCCTCGGCCGATTTCAGTGCTCGGTTTGAGGACCGCCCGTTGCCCTCGACGGCGTCCGCCAGGGCCGTGCCGAGCGCACGGCTGAGCGCGCCCCTGTCCCCCGGCGGGACCAAGACGGCGTGCCCGGCCGCGGCGGCCCGGTACCCCGGGAGATCCGACGCCACCACGGCGCACCGGGCTGCCATGCCCTCCAGCAGCACCATGCCGAACGATTCGCCGCCGAGCGAGGGCGCGCACAGCACGTCGGCCCCCAAGAGGCGGGCATCGCGTTCGTCGTCGCGCAACCGTCCCAACCACTTGACCCGGTCCGACTCGGGGTAGCGCCGCTGCTGCACCTCGGTCTGGGGCCCGTCCGACGCGACCCACAGGACGGCGGGCCGATGGAGCTGCGCGAATGCGTCCAGCAGCACACCCAGCCCCTTCCGGGTCTCGTGGCGCCCCAGGAACAGCACGGTCGGGTGATCGGACGGCACCGGATCGACCGTGGCGAACGCGTCCATGTCGACCCCGTTGAAGAGCAACTCGTACGTGCCGGGGCTCGACTGCATCGCCGTCTCCCGGGCCGCCTCGGAGACGGCCACGCGCACCTGCATGCGCCGCCCGACCAGCTCGACCAGCGGTCTGAGCACCGGGACCCACCGGCTGACGCCCGCCCGGTGGTACGTCCCCACCATCGGCACCCGCGGCCGGAGCATGAACCCGTATCCGGCGATGGGCGCCAACGGCTCGTGGAGGTGCAACACATCGAAGGCGCCCAGGCGCACGAAGCGAACCGCCCGCCAGGCCGCCACGGGCGACACCGTCACCGGCGCCACCGAGCCGTTGGACCGCACCCCCCTGGCAGGCCCGATCACGAACACATCGGGGTCAGCGCCACTTTCTCCCGGATCGGCGGGGCCGAGTACCGTCACCTCGTGGCCCAGCCGGCGCAGCGCACGGGAGAGCCCCAGCACCTGGCCCTGCACGCCTCCCGGCCGCGTCAACGCATATGGCGACAGCATGGCCACCCTCAACTGCCGCCACCCCGATCGCCTTCACGGTCGCTCGGCCAGTTGGGCTGGTACAGGTGCCACTGCTCGGGCCGCCGCACGATGAACTCCTCGAAGCACGTCGCCAACTCCTGGGTCAGCCGATGGACATCCGCGCGCAAAGAGCCGCGCCGCGCCGTATCGAGGGGCGGATGCACCACGGCGGTGTGCCAATCCCCGGGCCCTGAATAGACGACCGTAGGAAGAAGCGCCGCCCCCGTGCGCAGCGCCAGGGTGGCCGCACCGGCCGGCAGGGTGGTCCGCTCCCCGAAGAAACTCACTTCCACCCCGTTGCCGGGCAGATCGCGGTCACTGATGAGTGCCACCATGGCCCCGCTGCGCAATGCCTTGAGAATGGCGGCACTCGAGCCCTCACCGAGGGGGACGGCGGTCAGGCCCATCTGGGCGCGCTGGTCCACGAACCACTCGAACAGGCGTTTCGGCTCAATGCGCTCCACCACGACCGTCATGGGCATGCCCTCCAGGGCGAGCCAGGCTCCGCCCCACTCCCAGCTCCCGACGTGGGGCAGGGCCAGGACCACGCCCTGTCCACGCCGCATGGCGCTGCGCACGACGTCCTCGCTGTCGCCTTCGAGGCTCATCCGGGCCCGTATGACGTCTTCAGACATGTAAGGCACGCGCGCGCCGTCCCTCCAATAGCGGCCGTACTCGGTGTAGGTCCGCCGGCTCCAGCGACGCACCAGGGCCGGATCGGGTACGACGCCCTCCTCACACTCGCTGGCCAGTACACGGCGTAGGTGCCGTTCGTTCATGGCCAGGGCGCGCCCACCGCGCCACGACATCACCCGGACGACACCCCCAACAACACTCCGGGCCACCGGCTCGGGCAGGTGGCCCATGGACGAGGCCAGGCCGGTGTAGGTGAAGTACTTCGCCGTGGCGCGCCAGCCCGGCGCCATTGCGCCCGCCTCCTCCACCGTCATCCCCCGCTACGCGGAATGCAGGCTCAAGAATGGGGCCCGCGTGCCGGACGCGACCGCGAGGGCGGTGCGCCGCCCGTCGACGCCCCGCTGGCGCGACCCCTCAGCCCGCCTATTCCCCCGGATCCCCTCGACGTCGCACTACCGGACGGCTGCGCATGCGGGCGGGCGGCGCGGCGCCGGGCCCGCAACGTCCGGCCCGACCGGCTGCTCAAGCTCTCCTGTCGACGGGCGCGCCAGCGACCAACCGGAACCCCGGTCCTTTGATCAGCGGACCCCCGCGGCACGCTCACGCCCTCGCGCCAGGTACGCCAACGGGACTCGACCTTTCCCTCGCGCCAGGCCACCACCCGACGCCGGACCTCCACGTCCCTGCCGGAGGCCGCGTTCCACACCTTGACGAAGCGGGCAATGGCGGTCACCGAGATCAGGGCCAGCATGGCCCAGAGCACCGGCACCAAGAACGCGCTGGAGAAGAAGCCGACCCCGAGCAGGATCATCCGTTCGGCCCGCTCCATCAACCCCCCCTTGGCCGAAAGGCCGAGCGACTCGGCCTTGGCCCGCTCGTAGGAGACCAGCGCGGTCACGCCCAGTACCGCCAGGGGAAGGAGAACAAGGTGACCCTCGTGCTTGTCGATCAGGTACCACGCCACGCCACCCATCAGCACGGCATCGGCCACCCGGTCGGTCACGGAATCGAAGAAGGCACCCCGCACCGAGGCCGTGCCGGCCGCCTTGGCCACCGGCCCGTCCAGCAGGTCGTGCAGACCGGTCAAGATGAGCAGCACGATGGCGATGTGCAGGTGGCCAGTGGCGACGGCGAACGCGGTTGCCGTGGCCGACACCAAACCCGTGGCGGTGAGCACGTCAGCGGTGATGCCCCGGCGGTGGAGGGCGGTGCCGACTGGCCCGGTGGACCGGTCGACCGCCTCGCGCCAGCGACCGTCGAACATAAAACTCCTCGTCCGGCACCCCCTGTGAGAGGCGGTGCCCATGCAACAGATACAAAAGTTTATCATCCGGGGCCCTCGAAGTGGCCCAATGCCGGCCGCCACCCCCTCGGGCAAACGGGCTGCTAAACACACAGAAGGCCGCCTGGCAATCCCATCAGCGCCGGCGGACGTACGCCTCGAGGGCGGTCACAGAGCGCCGACGGCCAAAACGGACAGATTTGGACCGATTTCGACTGGTTTCGACGACGTAATTCGACGAAGGAGAACAAGGACACCCTATGACAGTGCGCTCGAAAATGGCCACGCTCAGCCTCATCCCTCTGGCCACCGTCGGGTCGATGGCCCTGACCGGCGCCCTCCCGGCCGGGGCGAGCGCCAAAACCATCACCGTCAAGGCGATCGAGACCGAATACCGGATCGCCCTCTCCGTCAAGTCGTTCAAGCCCGGTGACTACACGTTCGTCACCGAGAACAAGGGGACCATTGTGCACGCCCTGGAGATCACCGGGCCCGGGCTGCACGACCCCGCCACACGCAACATCTCCCCCGGCAAGAAAGCCGACCTCAAGGTCACACTGGAAAACGGCAGGTACGACATCTTCTGCCCTATCCCGGGTCACAAGGCGCTGGGCATGAACGTCAACATCGTCGTGGTGGGCCCTGCCCTCCACACCACCTCGTCGAAGGGCCACAAGTCACCAGCCACCTCGGGTGGGGCCGTCAGTTACTGACGGCCAAGGCCGCTGCCACCACTGCCGGCATCGGCCCCCCACCGGCTGGTCGAGTCCGGGCCCCCGGCCCCACCGCGTCGCGCCCTCCCGGGTACGCCCGAGCATCCGGACGCGAGCCGCCGTACACTCGATGCGTGGGTGCCACGCGCGCCTGACAGTCACACCATCGCAGCACGGACGGAGGGACCAGGTGCCACACGACCCGACCGCAATCCGCAACGTCGCCCTTGTCGGCCATCACGGTGCCGGCAAGACGACGCTGGCCGAAGCGCTCCTGGCGGCCACCGGTGCCATTCCCCGGCGGGGCTCGGTCGAGAAGGGCACCACCACCTGTGACTTCGAGCCAGAGGAGATCGCGCGCCAGCTCTCCATCTCCACGGCTCTGGCGCCGTTCACAGTTAACGGCGTGAAGGTCAACCTGCTCGACACACCCGGCTACGCCGACTTCGCCTCAGAGATGCTCACGGCGCTCGCCCGCGCGGACCTCGCCGTGGTGGTGGTCAACGGCACCGACGGCGTGCAAGCACAGACCAAGGACGCCTGGCGGGCCGCGGCGAAACTGGGTCTGCCCCGCGTGATCGTCATCAACAAGCTGGACCGCGAGCGGGCCGACTTCGATCGCACCTTGGCCGAGATCCGCGCCGCCTTCGGTGCCGGAGTGGCGCCGGTCGAGCTCCCCATTGGGGCCGAGTCCGCCTTTCACGGCGTCATCGACCTGCTGGGCGACACGGCCACCCACTACGACACCCCGCCGCCGAACACGCCGGCGGACGGCACCGTCCCTCCGGTGGGACGCGAGGGACCCATCCCGGCGGAGCTCCTCGACGAGGAGCACGAGGTGCACGAGCAGCTCGTCGAGGGGATCGTCGTTGGTGACGACAGCCTCATGGAGCGTTACCTGGGCGGCGAGTCCATCGACTACCACGAGCTCGAGAAGAGCCTGGCCAGCGGCGTCGCCTCCGGCGCCGTCTTCCCCGTTTTGTGCTGTTCGGGATTGACCGGTGTCGGTGTCGATCGCCTGGCCCGGCTCATCGAGGAACTCTGCCCGACACCGAGCTCTGTTCCCCCGATCACCGTCGCGGCGGGGGACACGACGACCGAGATCCCCTGTGACCCCGGCGGCGCCGTGCTGCTCACCGTGGCCAAGACCTTCACCGACACCCACACGGGGAAGATGTCCCTCTGCAAGGTCGTCTCGGGCACGCTCACCCCCGACACAGTCCTCGTCAACACGCGCACACGCGAAGAGGAACGCCTGCACGCCTTACAGGTGCTGTCCGGGCACACCACCACGCCGACCACGTCGGTCGCCGCCGGCGACTTCGTGGCCGTGCCCCGGCTCAACGGCACGCGCACCGGCGACACCCTGGCGCCGAAGGGCCAGCCCGTCACCGTGCCGCCACCGCAACTCCCCGCCCCCGCGCTGCACGTGGCGGTGCGGCCGGCGACGCGGGCCGATGACGACAAGCTCATGTCGGCACTGCAACGACTGTGCGATGAAGACCCTGCACTCAGCGTCAGCCGGGACGACGAGACGCACCAGACCGTCCTAGGTGTCAGCGGTGAGGTGCACCTGGCGGTGACGCTCGAGCGCCTGGAGCGCAAGTGCAACGTCCACGTCGAGCGCGAGGAGCTCCGCATCCCCTACCGCGAGACCATCACCGCTCCCGCGCAGGCCGAGGGCAAGCACAAGAAGCAGTCCGGGGGCCATGGCCAGTTCGGCGTCTGCCATCTTCGGCTGGAGCCTTTGCCCCGCGGCGAGGGATTCGTCTTCCACGACAAAGTGGTCGGCGGCGCCATCCCGCGCCAGTACATTCCGGCCGTCGAGAAAGGAGTCATCGAGGCGATGGCCGGCGGTGGGGTGTTCGGGTTCCCCGTTGTCGACATCGCGGTCACCGTCGACGACGGCAAGGCCCATTCGGTCGACTCCAATGAGGTGAGCTTCAAGATGGCGGCGGCCGCCGCCATACGGCAGGCCATGGTCGAGGCCGGTCCGATCCTGCTCGAGCCGGTCTCGAAGCTGGACGTGACGATCCCGGCCGAGAACCAAGGAGACGTGCTGGGAGACCTCCACTCCCGCCGGGCCCGCATCGTCGGCACCGATCAGGCAGACGACGGGTTCCAGACGGTGACGGCCTTCGCCCCCACTGCCGAGTTGACCCGCTATGCCGTCGACCTGCGCGCGCTGACTGCCGGGCGGGGCACCTTCGCCGTCGAGCACGATCACTACGACAGCGTGCCCGACCACCTCACGGCCACCATCGCCCGTGGGCAGAGCTGACTAGGGGACCGGCCAGGCTTCGGAGAGCTTCTTCCAGGCCACCTGCAGCGTCTCAGGCATCACCCGGACGCCGGCCACCGACGTCATGAAATTGGTGTCGCCCGACCAGCGCGGGAGGACATGGAGATGGACATGGCCCGGAATGCCGGCGCCGGCCGCCCGGCCGAGATTCGCCCCCAGGTTGAGCCCGTCGGGGTCATAGGCACCCTCGATCGCCGCCACAGCACTGCGGGTGGCCGCCCACACCTCCGTCGACTCGGGCTCGGTCAGCGCGGTCAATGCGGCGATGTGGCGCAAGGGCATCACGAGGACGTGTCCGCTGGCGTAGGGATACGCGTTCATGACGACGAACGACCATTGGCCCCGCCACACCACCAGGTTCTCGGCGGAAGGCGGACCGCTCTCGGCAAGATGGCAGAACACGCACGACGCCGCGTCGTCCGTATTACCGGTGGCCCGCTCCCGCTCGGTCGCTTCCTTGATGTACCCGTGGCGCCACCCGGCCCACAGGTTCTCCAGGCTCACGAGTCCGGGCGCTCAGCCGCCTGGTCCTCGGGTGAGCCGCGCCGAGCCACCTCGGCCACCATGTCGTCGACGAACGTCGTCAAGTCCACGCCGCGGCGAGGTGGGGCCGTCGACGAGCGAGGATTGACGCCCACCGTCTGGTTCGCCACATCGTCGGCGCCGACGACCACTATGTAGGGGACCTTTGACAGCTTCGCCTTGCGGATGCGCGCCTTGAGGTTTTCGGCTGCTTCATCGATACTCACCCGCAGGCCGGCTCCGGAGCAGGCGGCCGCAACCGATCGGGCATAGTCGGCCTGGGTTTCGCTCACCGGAAGCACGCGGACCTGTTCGGGGGACAGCCACGTCGGCAGGGCGCCGGCGTAGTGCTCGAGCAGCACAGCCATGAAGCGTTCGACGGACCCGAAGAGGGCGCGGTGGATCATGATCGGTTGGTGGCGCGCATTGTCGGCGCCCACGTACTCGAGCTCGAAACGCTTGGGCAGGTTGAAGTCGAGCTGCACGGTGGACATCTGCCAGGCCCGGCCGATGGCATCGCGCGCCTGGACCGAGATCTTGGGCCCGTAGAACGCCCCGCCGCCTTCGTCCATGACCAGGTCCAGACCCATACCCTCGGCGGTCGCGCGCAGCATCTCGGTGGCTTCTTCCCAGTCCTCGTCGGTGCCAATGGCTTTGCCCTCGGGGCGCGTCGAGAGCTCGAGGTAGAAGTCGCTCAGCCCGTAGTCCCGCAGGACGTCGAGCACGAAGTCCGTCGTCCGCCGCAGCTCCTCGGCCAGCTGGTCACGGGCGAGGAAAATGTGGGCGTCGTCCATGGTCAGGCCGCGCACCCTGGTCAAACCGTGCAGGACGCCCGACTTCTCGTAGCGGTAGACCGTGCCGAACTCGAACAGCCGGAGCGGGAGCTCGCGGTACGAGCGCTGCCTGCTCTTGTAGATGAGGATGTGGAAGGGGCAGTTCATCGGCTTGAGGTAGTACTCGGTCCCGCCGTCGAGCTCCATCGGCGGGAACATGCCGTCGGCGAAGGACTCCAGATGGCCGGAGATCTCGAAGAGCTTCGACTTGGTGATGTGCGGCGAGTTGACGAACTCGTAGCCCGCCTCGACGTGTCGTTGCCGCGAGTAGTCCTCCATGAGGCGGCGCACTGTCCCGCCCTTGGGGTGGAAGATGGCAAGCCCGGAGCCGATCTCGTCGGGGAAGCTGAACAGGTCGAGCTCGGCACCCAGCTTGCGGTGGTCCCTCCGCTCGGCCTCCTCCAGCTGGAGCAGGTAGGCAGCTAGCGCCTTCTCGGACTCCCAAGCCGTCCCGTAGATCCGCTGCAGTTGGGCCCTCTTCTCGTCCCCGCGCCAGTACGCCCCGGCGACCCGCATCAACTTGAAGTGCCCCAATCGGCTGGTCGAGGGCACGTGCGGGCCCCGGCACAGATCGGTGAACGAGTCGGAATTCCAATAGGTGCTCACCACCGAACCGGCGGCGTCGACCTCGTCGGCCCCCGAGCCGACCGCTTCGATGATCTCCCGCTTGAAGGGTTGGTCGGCGAACAGCTCCAATCCCTCGTCGAGGTTGTGCTCATGGCGCACGAACGGCTGGTCCTCAGCCATGATGGCGCGCATCTCGGCCTCGATCCGGCCCAGATCGTCATCGCTGAACCGGGCCCCATCCGGGAGCGCGAAGTCGTAGTAGAAGCCGTTCTCGATCACCGGGCCGATGGCGTACTTGGCTCCCGGCCACAGGCGCAGCACCGCCTGGGCCAGGACGTGGGCAGTCGAGTGGCGGATGACCTCACGTCCGGCGTCGGAGTCGGCGGTGACGATGGCCACCTCGGCGCCGTCCACCAGCGCGGCGCTCAAGTCGACGCCGTGGCCGTCGACGGTGGCCCCGACGGCCGCCTTGGCCAGGCGCGGGCCAATGAACTGCGCGAACTCGGCCGCGGTCGTTCCCTCGGCGAGCTCCCGCATCGAACCGTCGGGGAGCCGTACCGAGATGACGCCTGCCATTGTTCAGCCTTTCGGGGTCAGCCGGCGGCGACCTCCCACCGGAGCGAATGCCCCAGGGTACCGGACCCTCCCGCTCAGAGCTCCACTCCGAGCAAGGCGGCCCCGGCACGGACCGTGCGCCCGGCCCGGGCCTCGTCGTCGAGGGCCTCCAGGGCTCCCACCGTGTCGAGGTCGGCATCGAGAGCGGCGCGGACGGCGCGCAACCCCGCGGCCCCGTCATCGCCCGCTGTCGCGGCGGTACGCCACAGGGCCAGGCGGGCCGTCGCCGCCGGCATGTCCTTCAGCGTCACCCAGTCCCAGTCCTCACGGTAGTGGTGGCCCAGGAGGGCCAGGCGCACCACTGCCGGCTCCCATTCCTTGCACAGGTCGCCGACGAAGACCAGGTTTCCCAACGACTTGGACATCTTGGTTCCACCGAGGCCCACCAGGCCGACATGGAACCAGAGCCGCACGAAGGGCTTGCCGGTCACAGATTCGGACTGCGCGGTCTCGCATTCGTGATGGGGGAATAACAGGTCGCGTCCGCCGCCGTGGATGTCGATCGTCTGCCCGAGCTCGCGCAGCGCCAGGGCGGAGCACTCGATGTGCCATCCCGGGCGGCCGGGCCCCCAGCGCGACTCCCACGCGGGCTCGTCGGGCAGTGAAGGCTGCCACAGCACGAAGTCGAGTGGGTTCCTCTTGTGGGGATCGTCCGGCTTGCCGCCGTGCTCGGCGGCCAATTCGAGCATCTGGGCGCGGTCGTACCCGCTGATGGACCCGAATCGTGGGAAGCGGGCGACGTCGAAGTAGACCGATCCCCCGGACTCGTAGGCATGCCCCGACTCCAACGCGGCGCCGACCAGCGAGAGGATCTCGGGGATGGCGGAGGTCGCCCGAGGCTCGGAGAAGACCGGCAACAGGTTCAGCATCCCCATCTCCGCATCGAAGCGGGCCATCTCCTCTGCGGCCAGGTCCAGATAGTGGACCCCGAGCTCGCGGGACTTGCGCAGGATGTCGTCGTCGACATCGGTGACGTTGCGCACGCACCTGGTCTCGTGCCCGGCATCTTGGAGGCGCCGCTGCAGCATGTCGAAGAACACGTAGACGGCCGCATGGCCGAGATGTGCTGCGTCGTAGGGCGTGATGCCGCAGGAGTACAGCGTGACCAAAGGGCCGGGCTCGAAGGGCACCACCTTCCGGCGAGCGGTGTCGTAGAGCCGCACGGCTACATCCCCAACATGCGCAACGTCGAATGCGCCTTGTAACGGATGTTCAGAGTGATGCACACAGCGGTGAACGCCTCGATGGCGGCCGCCTGATTCAAGCTCCCGGCGTCGAGCGGTCGCAAGCCGGCCATCGACTCCACCAGAGCGGTGGTCACGTCCGTCGCGTGCCGATGGTCTGAGCACACGAGCACGTCGGCTTCCAACCCCGAATCCAGGTCTTCCATTTCTGCTGCCGGAAGATGGTGGAAGGCGGCGGAGACCAGCGAATCGGGCAGTGCCGCCTGTACGGCCGCGGCCACGGATCCGCGTGGCGGGATCAGGGCCAGCATTTCGCGGCCTTCCTTGACCAGGGCATTGGCCATCGAAATGACCACCTTGCCGGCCAGGATCTCGCGCAGGGGCATCACGGTCGCGACGGCGCCGTCCCACGGGGTAGCGACCACAACGACCTCAGCACCAGCAGCTCCTGGGTTGTCGGCTCCCGCGATCTCGAGGTGCCGGCCGGCCCAGCCCGCCACAACCTTGGCTGCGACGGCAGTTGCCCTCTCCTCCTCACGCGAGCCCAGGGTGACCGTGGCCCCGGCCGCCGCCAGCCGGGCCGCCATTCCCCGGCCGGCCGGGCCCGTCCCGCCCAGTATTCCCACGTGCACGCCCCTACTGTCGCATAACCTCGCGGACCCAATGGGACTTCTGGCCGGAAAGCGCCTCCTCATCACCGGCGTCCTCACGGACGCCTCATTGGCGTTCGCCGTGGCCAAACGCGCCCAGGAGGAGGGCGCAGAGATCGTCCTGTCGGGCGCCGGCCGGGCCCTTTCCCTCACCCGGCGCACCGCGCGCAAGCTCCCCTCCGAGCCCGACGTCCTCGAGATCGACGTGACCTCCCCCGAGCAACTGGCCGCCGCTGGCTCGGCCCTGGCCGCGCGGTGGGACCGCCTTGACGGCATACTGCACGCCATCGGGTTCGCCCCGCCCAACTGCCTGGGCAGCGGCATGTTCGCCGCCAATTGGGACGAGGTCTCGGTGGCCCTCAACATCTCGGCCTACTCCCTCAAGGCGTTGGTCGAAGCGTGCCGAGGCCTGCTCACCGAGGCCGGGCACCATGGCGGGGCCTCGGTGGTGGGGCTCGACTTCGACGCCACCGTGGCCTGGCCCATTTACGACTGGATGGGCGTCGCCAAGGCAGCTCTCGAGTCACTCACCCGCTACCTGGCCCGTGACCTGGGGCCCGACGGCATCCGGGTCAACCTGGTCGCGGCCGGCCCCGTCCGCACCATGGCGGCCAAGTCCATACCCGGATTCTCCGAGTTGGAGGAGACCTGGTCGGACCGGGCTCCGCTGGGGTGGGATGTGCACGACGCCGATGTGGTGGCGCGCGCCTGCGTCGCCCTCTTCAGCGACCTCCTGCCGATGACAACGGGCGAGATCTTGCACGTCGACGGCGGGGTCCACGCGGTTCGATGAGGTTGCAAGGAGGTGGTCGCGCTTCCGGGGTGCAACGCGGTGCGGGATCTTCAGCCGCGCGCCGTTCCTTTCGGCAATAGTCATTGACTTGAGGGGGGCAACTCCTTCAGTGTTCGCTTTGTAAGGATTCGACAGCAGGCAATGGAGAGTTGGAGGGCTCGAAAGTTCGCAGTCGATCGCAGGAAATCGCACTAGGCAATCGACAGTAAGTACTCGAAAAAGGCAAACCTCTCGCGAGGGAGGGACGCAAAGCTACGGGACTTCTTCGGCTGCGGGCATCGCCGCGTGGCAGTCCGACGGGTACACGGACGCTCTATGGCTGGCGACGGTGAAGAACATTGCCTCGTTCTTTGCCACGTCGTTCGTCCTGACCGCGGTCTTCCAACTGGTGGACATGACGTTCTTCGATGGCAACGTTGCCAACTATGACGCACTCTTGTCGTGGTTCAAAGGAGTGCCCGGTTGGGGACTCCAATACGACGGCTTGACCGCAACGCAGCAACTCAGCTCCGAATGGTCCGGCCGCCCGCTGGCCCTCGAGCAGCGCTACCCGACCCGCACCTCCCATGACTGCCTCTGCGGCGACATCTCCAACGGACTCGAGACACTCCACGGGAACTACCTCTTGATCTACCAGAGCGACATCGATGAGCCGTCCAATGCCGCCTACCTCGCTCGAGCGGCCCGGGAGGTGACACCGCCGGCATAAACAGACCGGGCGCGGGGTGACCTCACCCTGTAGCCGGCCAGGCCAGACGCCGGAGGACATCCGTAAGGGCCGCTACCTCCGCCAGCATGCCCCGGTAGACCTCCGCATTCCCTCCAATGGGGTCAGGGATATCGTCCACCGGAAGGTCACCGACGAGATCAAGATGGCGTCTTCCGGCGCCGATGGAGCCCAACCAGTCGGCCAACGTTCCCTCCATGCGCGGCCCGTCCTTCTCTGCTCGCCGCACGAGATCGCGCAGGGTGAAGGTCCGGGCGAACGCCCCGGGTTCGGCCAGCACGATCTCCCGCGCGTGGTAGCGCGCCATGCCGATCACCAGATCGGCACGTACCAGGGTGTCATGGTCCACCCGGCGCGGCACATGGTGGCGCAGGTCCAACCCGTAGGTGGCCGCCTCGACCACTAAGAGATCGGGCACTCCAATAGACGCGCCGACGATCCCGGCCGACTCCACCGTCACGTCCTCCACACCGGCCTGGGCCAGAAGACGGGTCAAGAACCGCTCGGCGCTGGGCGAGCGGCAGAGATTGCCCGTACACACGAAAAGGACATCGACCACCACTCAACCTTCGCACAAGTACGGCCGGCCGCGGTGCGCCCCGCCGGTAAGTTGAGGGGATGACCAACGCAGCGCGGCCACGGCATTCGCCCGTGCACGCGGCAGGCATGCGCACCCGGAGCCCGCGCTAGTGGCCATGCGCGGGCACGCCATGGGCGGGGGACGGGGGGGTGCGTGGGCAGGCATGCGGTCGCTCCGCCAGGACCGGTCGATCCTGCAGCACCGGGTCAAGAAGGGCACGGCCCGGCGGATGATGACGTTCGCCGTCCCCTACAAGAAGATCCTGTCCGTCTTTTTGCCCGTCGTCGTGCTCGACGCCGTCGTCAGTGCCATCAATCCCCTCATTCTGCGCGCCCTGATCGACAACGGCATCGATCGCCACGATGCCGACCTCGTCATCCGCCTGGCCATCTTGGCCGGAGGACTGGCCATCTTCGACGCCGTGCTGTCCCTGACGGAACGCCGCATCTCCGCCTTCATCGGCGAAGGGCTGATCTTCGACATGCGTTCCAAGGTCTTTCGCCATATCCAGCGCATGCCACTGGCCTTCTTCACCCGCACCCAGACCGGTGCCCTGATCAGCCGCTTGAACAACGACGTCCTCGGCGCGCAACAGGCCTTCACCGACCTTCTCTCCAACGTGGTGGGCAACCTGGTCACCGTGCTGATCGTGCTGGGCACCATGTTCTACCTGAGCTGGCAGATCACCCTGGCCGCGCTGGTGCTGCTCCCGGTGTTCCTCATCCCAGCCCGCATCGTGGGACGACACCTCGGCTCGTTGACCAAGGAGGGCTACGACCTCAATACAGAGATGAACATGGTCATGCAGGAACGCTTCAACGTGGGCGGTGCCATGCTCGTGAAGCTCCTGGGCCGGCCCGCGGTCGAGGCGGCGTCCTTTGACGCCAAGGCGGGCCGTGTGCGCGACATCGGCGTGGCCCAGGCCACCTATGCCCGGATCTTCCTCGTTGCCCTGACGCTCACGGCGTCCATGGCCACGGCGGTCGTCTACGGCTTCGGCGGCGTCGCCGCTGTGCGCGGCACGCTCGCCGTGGGAACCGTGGTCGCCCTCACGCAGTACCTGACCCGTCTCTACGGGCCGCTCACCCAACTCTCCAACCTCCAGCTCGACGTGGTCACCGCGCTGGTCTCCTTCGAACGGCTCTTCGAGGTGCTCGACATCGTCCCGATGCTCGAAGAGGACCCCGATGCCCTGGACATTCCCCGCGGGGGCGTGTCCATCGAGCTCGAAGGAGTCGATTTCAGCTACCCCAGCGCCGAGGAAGTCTCCCTGGCGTCGCTCGAGTCAGTGGCCGTCCTCGAGTCGGGGCAGGCCACCCAGGTGCTCCACGATGTGTCGTTCCGGGTCGAGCCCGGACAGATGGTGGCACTCGTCGGGCCTTCAGGCGCAGGCAAGACCACCATCTCCTCACTGGTCCCCCGCCTCTATGACGTCACGGCCGGATCGTTGAAGCTGAACGGCATCGACGTCCGGCACGTCACGATGCAATCCATCCGCGACGTAGTGGGTGTGGTGACCCAGGATCCCTATCTGTTTCACGACACGCTGCGCGCCAACCTCATGTACGCGCGCCCGGAAGCCTCCGAGGCCGAGGTGCTGGCAGCCCTGGACCACGCGCAGATCGGCCATCTCGTCGCCGAACTCCCCGACGGCCTCGATACCGTCGTAGGGGAACGCGG
>PKYA01000210.1:0-177 GCA_003133545.1 Acidimicrobiaceae bacterium
TGGCGTCACCGAAGCTGAAGACTGCTCCATTGGAATCGACGATCCAATATCCGCCGCCACCGACGGTCGCCGCCATGGCGACGATGGGATAGCCCGGTGGGTCTCCGCCGGTGGATCCGTAATACCGAGCATCGCCAAAGGAAAAGATCCCTCCATCGGACGCGACCAGCCAGTACC
>PKYA01000210.1:240-10400 GCA_003133545.1 Acidimicrobiaceae bacterium
GTGAAGACACCGCCATCGGCGGCCACCTGCCAATAGCCGGGAGCCGAATTGGGTGGTGATGGCGACACGACCGCGTTGGCGGGAGCGAGGGTGGGGACGCCATCGGTGAACGTCACATTGGCCAGAAACATGGGGCGGGAGCCGCCGGACTCGTAACCGATCGCTCCTACCCACGCGCTAAAAGCCATCTGCAGCTGACCCGAGGGTGAGACAAAGGTCGACGGACCTCCGGGCCCGGACATGCCGATGGCAGACGTCAGGATCGGGTTCGCTCCGTCGGCACATGGCTTCGACGGACCCCCCCGAACATACTGCGTAGCCGATGCCATAGCTCACGGTGCCTTCGTCATTTCCGGCGTAGAAGAGATAGTCGACCCCGCCGATGGCGACCATATCCGGTCCCTCGACAATGCCTGCCTGCCACGACTGGTCACTTCCCAAGATTTCAACGGGAGTGCCGGTTAGCGACATTAAATTGGACGACAGGGGTTGCGACCAGATGTAGGTGGGGGCACCGATATGGTCGCCATCACTCTTCCATATGAGCACTGACACTCCGCCTTCCGTGAAAATATCGGGATCGATGCTCCCGCCATAATTGCTCTGGCAGATGAACGGAGCGGAGGAATTGTCGACGAAGGGACCGCTTGGCGACGTCGACACAGCCATGCCGATGCACTGGTCACCGTCGGCGGGACCGCTCAACGCATCGGTTGCCGCGAAATACATGATGAAGTCATTGTCGACAGCATTGTGGACGACAGATGGTGCCCAGGTGTCCTTATTCGCCAGGTCGGTTGTCGGTTGGGCCCACGAGGGAAGGGTGGGCATCGCATCGGGACCCGCCGTCCAATGGACCCCGTCAGGAGAGGTCGCCGATTGGATGTTGATGGTTTGCGCCGCATCCGCGAAGCTTTGAGTGGCGTAGCCGTAGTAGGTGCCCTGGTAGAGCATCACATCTGGATCGGCGAAGTCCCTAGAATACACAGGGGTCCACTGGTCACCGTTGCCCGGTGCGGCGGTGGCGACGCTCGGTCCTGCCAAGAGGGTGCAGGCAAGCAAGATGAGAGCAGGAACGACCCTGGCAACGAGAAGCCAGATCGGAGTCGGAATCCTCGGTGTCGTCAAATCCTGGCTCCGTTGCTCGATCCTATGGCGTGCCTCCGCAGCACCACGAATGGGAATCGCCCGTCGCACCGGGTGGGTGCCCAACGCGTGTATCAATATGACGCACCGGACGAACTTTTGGTTCACCACTTTTGAGACTTCTCGATTAACAGAGGATCAGTGACCAGCCCGGCGCTATGGCAGTCCTAGCGTCGAACGTGCTGCGATGCGCCGCGCCTCTCCTCAACTCCCGGGGCGGGAGATCTGCCGTTCTCGTTAAGGGAACGGCATCTGGCACCGTTCAGCTCGTTCTTCAGGCCGTTGGCTGGGTGCCCGCAGGGGATCCTCATACGACAATGACGCCTTCACCGAGCCTCTTCGAAAAGCGCCTGAGTTTGCTCGTTCACTGCATGCAGGTGGCGGCGCGATGATGGTCACGGCGTTCCCCGCGATCGGGGGACCGACTGTCCCTTCACCGAACGGCAGAACGCTCTTGAGGTGACATCTTTTCGACGAGGGGATGTGATCATGCGGTAGGTGGTCCCGCGGCCAACAGATGCACCTCACCATCACGGTCGATGCCAATGAGAGCCGGTTGGCTCGTCCCTCCGTTTACCCCGTCAGTATCGGCGTAGACCTCACCGTTGGGGGCTACGGCAACTCCGGAGGGTCGAAATACACCGTGGACTCCGGGCAATGAGCCGACGGTGAAGCTGGCGAGTGGCGTGACGGCGGCTCCGGTGAGTCGATCGACCCCGAACCAGCCGTAATTGCCGACATAGATTCCACCGGTAGGTGCAGTGGTAAGCCCGGCGGGCGTGACGTAGGTTCCCTGCACCTGCCCAATCACGCTCAGCTTGCCCCCCGAGTATTCGAGCAGATCTTTTGCCAAGAAGTTCGACACGTAGAGAACATCTGACGCCGAGACAGCGATGGCATCGGGCAGAAAACTCCCGGCCGCTGGAATGACGGTTGTAATGGCCCCATTGGTCCCGATGGATTGCACTCCGACGTTATCGACGACATAGAGGACCCCTGTAGGGCCAAAGGCAAGCGCAGTTGGGTTCACAACGGTGGCGAAGGTGGTGATGACACCGGTTGTGGAGATGGCGCGGATTCGATTGTTTCCCGAATCGGCCACAAACGTGGTCCCGTCCGGTGAAACGGCCAGCCCTTGAGGGTTGTTGAGCTGGGCCTCAGTCGCCAGTCCTTCATCGCCGCTGAACCCAGCCTGTCCATTTCCGGCGAAACTAGTCAATGTGCCGTTGGGCAGACGTTCAAGGATTTGGTTCGACCCCTCATTGGAGATGAGCACGTTCCCGTTGGCGGCAACTGCCAGGGCTTCGGGGCGGTTCAGCGGCACTCCCGGCTCGCCAACCGAGGGTGAAGGCCGGGAGGTCGTGGCGCGTTGGGGTGCGTGCCGCACCTGACTCGTAGGCGATTTGTGGCCTCCGGCATTGAGGAGTCCGGCTGTCACGGCGACCGCAACTACCGCGACAATGAACTCCACGAACCAGCGACGCCGTCGCCTTCGACGGGCCTCCTCAAAAAGCAGCTGGGCGTCTCCGCTTCTTGTCGAAGTGGGGTGCGGTGCCGTGATGGTCATCGAAGGGCTAGAAATCCGCACGTCACAGAACTACTATGACTAGAACCATGATCTCTGTCAACATCGACCGCTCAGACCCCGTTCTCCTCCATGACCAGGTGGCGGCGGAGATCCGTCGAGCCATCGCCGAGGGGGAGGCTGGGCCTGGGGATCGACTACCCCTTGCCCAAGACATCGCCGCCATTCTCGGCGTGAACAAGAACACGGTGCTGCGTGCGATGCACATCCTCCGGGAGGAGGGACTGGTGGAGTTCGGTCGAGGCAGCGGCATCACGGTTACTGGCACAACCCAAAAGGGGGCAGTCCTGCGCCAAGTTCGGGATCTGATCGAGTTTGCCCGTCACCAGGGGTATCGAAGAGAAGAGGTTATCTTCATGATCGAGACGCTCCCATGAACATTGTCACAACTGTCCGAGGCCGCCGTCGATGACGCTCCTTTCAAGTCCGCCCCAACCAATCGAAAGCGAAGAGTTCCAGGTGCTCTTCAAAGAGGCGCGTAGGCGACGTCGACGAAGGCGCTGGATGCTTTCAGGGATAAGTCTCGCCGTGGCTGCGACGGCACTGGCGCTCGTCCTGGCGAGCAGCAAAGGATCGGACGCGACTTCCATCGTGTCAACACCCAATCCCTACACGACGACTGGCGCATTGCGGTCCGGACTCAGCATTGGCGTCCATGACGTGGGGTTCTGCTGGGAAAACTCAATGGAAGGACCAAACGACCCGAATGCCTGGCGTTGCATGACCACAACCAGCCACATTATGGATCCCTGCTTCTCCGCTCCAAAGCCTGCGCCGAGGGAAAGCGTTGCCTGCCTCGCTGCCCCCTGGGCGCGCTCTGTCACCGTCTTGAAGCTCTCCGAAGCCCTTCCGGCCTTCTCTCCCGACAAGTACTACAGCTCGGCTGCCCTGTGGGCGATCCAACTCGCGAACGGCGCCCGCTGTATCAAAGGAACCGGTGCAATGGGTAACGTTCATGGCGTGGACATCGGCTACATCTGCACGAACGGCGGCGATACCACCCTCCCCAACAATGAACATCGAGTGTGGACCGTTGAGTACACGTCGGGATCGAGCGCTACGGCCACCATCGTCCAGGGGGTGCGCGTCGTGAGGGCTTGGCGGGACTGAAGGGCACGTCAAGCCTGCTGATCGGGACTCGTCAGGACAGAGCGGCGGCGCAGGGTGTAGCACGACAACTGTGTTGGGGACCGGGGGACCATATCCGCCCTCTGCGAGGAGAGTCCGGCGGGGTTCGGTCGATATCACCTCACCGGTCCAACACAAGAAGGGAGCAATCCTGCTCGCACCATCCCATACACCGATCGGTCTGCGGGACATGCGGGGCCGCCAGACGGCCTTCGGTGGTCGCGCGGGTAACACACGTCAAACGCACAACGGGGAACTGGATTGGCCGCAGAGGACTGATCGGTCGACGACCTGGCGCGATCACTCAGTAGTCCTGATCACGAAGGCTAGTGTTTGGCCGCCCCATATGCCGGCCTACAGCGCACGTAGAAGTTGCGCCGTGGTCTTCGATCGAGCCGCCACCACAGCCGGCGCCAAGGCCAGCAGATTGGCCGCCACGAGAACACCCACCCCGAGCACGGCTATCACCTCGACCGGTACGACGGATACGGGCACGGCACCCAGGTTGTTGGCAAAGGCCCGCCACACCGCCTGACCTACGGCCACGCCTAATGGGATGCCGACAATGATTCCCACCAGGGCAACCGTGCTCGCCTGCCAACACACCGTGGCGCCAACTTGACCCTTGACGAACCCGAGCGCCTTCAAGAGCCCAATTTCGTGCCGCCGTCGAGCCACGCTGACCACCAGGAGGTGCATGAGCGTGGCCGCGCCGAACAACGCCAGCACGAAGCCGAGGATGAGCGGGAAGTTCACCGCTTCCCCGAAGTTGATGAGCGAGATAGGGGTATTGGGCAGCTGGGCAATGCCCGGGTAGGCGCGAAGGTAATGGGCGATGTCGGCCCGTCCCGCCGCACTAGGAGCCATGTGCACTAGGAGGACGAACTGTTCATTGGAGCGGAACGCGCTCAGGCACGACGCCTGCGCCGCTCCGGGTGGACAGAGGGCGTGCAAGTAGCCGCCGACGGTGAACGCCGCCCCCGTACCCAAACCCCCAAGGCCGAAGTCGCTGGGAAACGACGCTGTCCCGACGACGCGAAACGAAGCAACGGCCGTACCGCCCGTTGGCACCTCCAAGGTCACATGGACGTCCGAACCCACGTGCGCGCCCGCTTGATGGAGTGTGGTAGCGCCGAGAGAGACCTCGCCGTCACCGGACGGGGCGTGGCCATCCACCGTCGAAAGGAGGAGTGGGCCGCGGACGTGCTTTCCTAAGATCGAAGTGACGCTCACCCCGTTGATTGATATCTCAGACCTTGTGCCGATCATGATCGCGGTGACGGCATGATCGCGCTCCAATTCGGCCAACTCCTTGGTTGGATTGCCCTGACCGCTCGAAAATTGAATCTGGTAGTCCTGGCCGTAGAGCGGGGGCGTGGCCGTCAGGTGCGACAGGCTGGCGCCGAAGACTGCGGTGGCACACAGAGCAGTAACCGCGATGACGGTACCGAAAAGTGCGGTTCCCACCGGGACGGAACTGGCGCCCCGCCCCCGCTCTAGTGCGTGACGGACGCCGATCACCGCGCTCGGAGGAGCGCCGGTGGCGGACAGATGAGCCGCGATCGACGACCGGTGGAACTGGCTTGACTGGCTACCCCCGGCCCGCACATGCGAGGCGCGCACCGAGGGCCAGAGGCCGAGGGCTCCCACCACTACCACGGTGGCTAGGGCGCCGAGGAGGAGGACCAGGGGATCGAAGGCCAAACCGGGTGACGGTTCGGCCAGGCGCGCTTCGCCAACTGGGGCCAGGGGGGACAGGGCGAAGGCGACTACGACGGCGCCGGCCGCTCCTGCGAGCGCCACAACAAGATTTCGTGCCGTACCCAGCACGATGAGCTGGCGACGCGGTAGGCCCAGGGCCACCAGTTTCGGGTACTCCTCGCTCTCTACGATGCTCTGGCGGCCGAGTCCCTGCCCGATGACGGCCAGGCCAGCCAGCGCGGCGAGTGCGGCCAAAATCCACCAGCCCACGGCCTGGGGGTGGATCGACTCCGCCACGGCCTGAGCGGATGTGTCCTGGTTCGACACGTACCTAACGTGAAGGGGAGCGAGGGCGGAGGCGAACCGGGGGAGGTCGGCGGTCCCGTGACGCAGCCGGACGAGATAGATGTCGGCCAGCAAAGTGCGGTGATTGACGGTACGTGCGAACGCCTGCGTCGTGAACAAGTCGTACTCCGGACCCTGTCCGGACGGGAACTCCAGTTCGGCCGCCTCGATCCCCACGACGTGTACGGCGATCGTCGGCCCCGACGGGGCGGTGTTGGCGCCGCTCATGACGGCCTGCCTCTGAGAGGCTGCATAGAGGGGAAGGTGAATCACCGACCCGATGTGCACGCCATAGTCCTGTTGGAGGTTGTAGGAGGCCAGCACCTCGTCGGGCGACGACTGGGTCGGCATCCGGCCGTCGACCAACTTCACCAGTCGGCTCAGCCCTTTGGGCGACAGCTCATTGACGTAGAAGTCCCCTTCGTCGATGACGTGGGTGCAGGCACACGTCGGCTGTCCGACCGCCGGCGTGCCGATGTCGGTGACGGTGGCGACGCCGGGCAGCGTGGCCAGACCACGGACGGGTTGGTTGTTGTAGATGTAGGCGTCATAGCCGTGAGCGGCAACGAAGCGCGGGAAGGCCGAGGCAGTGCGCCGCCCGGCCGCGGCGGCGGCGAGGGCCAGCCCGCCCACAACGGCGATGAGGACGACCAGAATCAGCCACGATCGCCACCGACGGCGCAACTCAGTCCGGAACACCAGCAAGACAGCGCCCAAGATGACCTCCCTTGCCCAGTGTTACTCGACGAACGTCGGCCTCCAAGGAGGGCAGTACGTCGGACAAGTGCGTGGTAGCACCAACAATCCCGACGAACTAAATCAGCGGACGCCTCGCACGCGAGAGGCTGGCCGTTCCATCGCTCCGAACGGGCGCTCCGAACAATGGATGCTTGCGCACGCCGACGCACACAGAACGGCGTAGGGAGTGGCGACCTGTCACATAACGCGCGGCCCAAGACGTAGCGTCGGGTGTCACCGAACGCCGGCCTCGTGACACCTCTTTTCCGCCCCATTGCCGAGAGTGCTGCCTACCGCGAGCAGAACTATCGCTCATTCTTCCCGGCGACGACAAGCGATTCCCATATGCCGAACGACGCCTGGGACTCTGACGCCGGTTCGACGGGTCTCGAACCGGCGATGTGTCCTAGACTCGCGCCCCGAATACCTCGGTCAAGCTGCCACGGTCGCCGGCCGGAGGACTAATGCTGCATCGCGGGCCCACCCGGCGGCCGATCGCGACCATGGCGCTAGCGTCGAGGAGATCGGCCCGGCGTATATTCCGGCCTGGGGAGCCGGAGCGCAGGGCGTCCGGACCGAACTTTGGGGGCAAGCCGTGGAGCAGGAGAAGCTCGTAGATCAGAAGACCGGCCGGAAGTGCTACCTCGACTTCCCGTCCGACCTCTCGGACGGCGAGGAGGTGACCTTCATCATGAACCTCCACGGCGGTGGGTCGGTCGGAGCCTGGCAGCGCGAGTACTTCCCCGCCTACGACTACGCCGACGCCTACCAGTTGGTCATCGCCACCCCATCGGCCGCCACCAAGGAGCCCACCCGCTATTGGGCGGCCGAGGCCGACGATGAGTACCTCGCCGATCTGGTCGAGGCGGTCGTTGAACGCTTCGGCGCCGGAAACATCCGCTCCTTCTGGCTGATCGGCCACTCGCAGGGCGGGATAACCTCCAACCGGTTGCTGTCAACGAACCAGTACTTCGCCGATCGCGTGGACGGCTGGTTGAGCCTCTCCGGGGGCCGTCTCGGACTTCCCGCCGAGCGCGCCGCCAACGCCGGTCCTCCCCGCAGCGAGGCGGAGAGGGCCCGCATGGAGGAGCTGTTCGCCCGTCGCCGCATCTTCGAGCCACCACCGCCGCCCACCGCCGACTTCTCGTTCATCTACGCCACCGGCGAGCACGAGATCGCTTCGCTTCCCGAGAACTCTCCCTGGGCCGAGCGCTACGGCGCCGAGTCCAGGGTCCGGATGGCGGATGTCGTCGACACGCAGCCGGGCAAGATCCACGACGGTCGCTTCGACGAGAACCCGACCAAGAGCTGGGGGCGCGAGCCCGCCCCGGGCACGTCCCAGGTGTACGTGTTCCCCAATGCCAAGGACGGCCGGGTCATCGCCGACGTGGTCAGGCTCGATAAGGGCCACACCGAGGGACTGGAGCCCCGGATCACTGAGGAGCTCATCAAGCTGATGGTCTCGGCCCCGGGAGGAAAGCTCCGGACGGGGGAAACCAGGCTCGGCGCCGATACCGTGCCGGGATGATCGCTGCGTTTTCGATTACCCCTATCGGTTCAGGGGAATCCGTCGGGGCCGCCGTAGCCAAGACGGTCCGCTTGGTGCGGGCCAGCGAGCACCTGAAGAGGATCTCTTGCGAAGTGACTATTCTGCACAGCGCACAGAAGTTCCTGCGCAGTGACCCTAAGAAGGATGGCGCGGATGCGAATCGGGATACTTCACCCTGGTGAAATGGGCGCCGGGATCGGCAGCGCCCTGGTGGACGCGGGTCATGAGGTGCTGTGGGCGTCGGAGGGGCGCAGTCAAGCCACCAGATCACGGGCCGAGAAGGCTGGCCTGCGCGACGTCGAGTCTCTCGCCGATGTCACCGCTCATGCCGACATGATCATCTCGGTCTGTCCGCCGCACGCCGCGGTGCAGATGGCCTGTCTTGTCGCCGGTTACGGCGGCACATATCTTGACGCGAATGCCGTCGCACCACCCACGGCTGCCGACATCGCCCGGCTGATCGGGGCAGGCGGCGGCCGCTACGTCGATGGGGGAATCATCGGCGGGCCGCCCATACCCGGACGACCTTCCCGTATCTACCTCTCTGGGGCCGGCGCCCAGCACCTGGCGGAATGCTTCGCCGGCGCCAACCTCGAATGCCGAGTGGTGTCAGACCACGCGGGTGACGCGTCCGCCCTCAAGTGCGCCTACGCGGCCTGGACCAAAGGCACCAGCGCGCTTGTTCTCGCTATCCGCAGGTACGCGCGCTCCGAAGGGGTCGAAGAGGCGCTCGTCGAGGAGTGGTCGCAGTCGCAGCCAGATCTGACCAAGCGGGTCCTCACTGCAGCCAACCAGGCTGCGACCAAGGGCTGGCGCTGGGTGGGAGAGATGGAGGAGATTGCCAAGGCCTTCGAAGCGGTCGGTCTCCCCGGCGGTTTTCATACTGCTGCTGCCGATATCTACCGTCGCGCACCGCACGTCGAAGGCGCAGGCGCGGATGCCGCAACGATAGAGCGCGTCCTCGAAGCCCTCAACCTTCGACTGCACCGATGACATGTGAGATTCAACGGGACCGAATACCGCTCATTGTGGAGTGACGGTGGACCCGGCTGCTCCGGGCGGAAAAGAACTACGACCGCCGTAACGACCCAATAGACACCTTGCAGTAGCCGGTTGCGACTGACATCGAGTGAGATTCGGCCTCGTCCGTCAGCTCTGGGTACTTCTTCGATCGGGGGCTATCTCAGCACTTCGGCGAGCACCGGCGTCGTTGCTCCGAGGGTGCCCCGTACATTTACAGTGACGGCCTCGTGATCCACCTTCGCGGTCCCATTGCCGGAATAGCTGCCTCTCGCGAGCAGAACCACCGCTCCGGTCGCCGGCCACCGGACCACAAAGGATTCCCGCAAGCGGAACGGCATCCGGCACAACCAAGCTCATCCGTCAGGGCGCCGATTGGGTGCCCGCAGAGGATCCGCTACCGGACACATCAGCGAAACGGCGCCACTTCGCGTTTTGGTCCCTCCAGGTGAAGGACACGAATGACCTCGCTCACTAACTACCGCCTACGAATCCAACAGAGTCAAGACATCTGACCAGGGATTGACGCATCAGCATCCGGGGGTATGCCGACTGGCCTGTACCTCCCGCTTGATCAGAAGTCGTCGTCGCCCTTGATCACTGTCGCGGGCACGTCTACCCAGCGCTGCCCCGCTTTGTCCCACCTGACGCGCCTTGGCGGCGTTCGAGGAACGCTGCGCAGAGCGAACATGGCCTCTTCGGGCACGTCGGAAGGGAGCTCGGCGGTGAAGACCGGCCCTTGGTCTTGAGGAGCTCCGTCTTTGACCTCAACATTTGCCCGCTTGATCACGCTGTTTTGCGGCCTCGTACGAGTCACCGGCAGCCTTCTGGCCGATCGCTTCATAGCCGGGCTCTCGATCATCTGGATGCTCGGCATCCCTTTTCATCGGCGCTGTGCTGGCCATCAGCGGACGCAGCGGCCACCATCCCTTCTTTTGTTGTGGTTGA
>PKYA01000011.1 GCA_003133545.1 Acidimicrobiaceae bacterium
TCCCTTCTTTTGTTGTGGTTGATTGGTGGATAGATCGATGCGCAGCAGTCGATCGGGCCAGGTGACCGGTGCAGCGCCCGCTCTGCGTACTCCTGGCTTACGCCCGACTGTCTGCGGGCTCTCCATCGGTGCCAACCCGTTCGGCGGTCGGCTCGTGCACGGTTGGTGAGACCTGATCGTTGGGTACGCCGGCGGAGTTCACTTGCTCACGGGCCCGATGCCCGAACATATGGCGTTTACGCTCGGTAGCGGGGGTAAATTGGCGCTCATCGTCGGAGGACTCATTGGTCCGCAGGGCGGCCGAGGCGTCCGTTCGGACGTCGTCGCGCTGATCAAGGAGACTGTCGCGATCTTGGCTCACGGCGACCGTTTCCCGGCGGGACGCCTCGAGCTCGCCCCGGGCGACGTGACCGCGCCGAGAGGTACGCCGGGCACCGCTGAGGAGCAGGCTCAGCCCGAACACGGCAATCGCTCCGACCACAACGCCGTAGAGAAACAGCCTTCCCGTCGAGCCGGTCACGTGGTAGCCGAACACGGAGAACCCGTGGGTCAAGGCGTGCCCGTGGCCGCCATTGCTCACCACCGCGGCCACTCCCACGACCACCGCGGCCACCACGATAACTAAGCCCAAGACGATGATCATGACAACTCCGTAGATATACGTTGTAGAACTACAGCATGGGCCGCACGAGGAGTAATTCCGTGCTGGTTTGGGTACACCATTGCTGCGAAATCCAGAACTGCTCCAACAGCAAAGATGCTTGTAGCTAGCCCACCAATCATTTGACTTGCTCCCTGCGTGATGCACCGTCTTTGGTGCTCATTTGTTGCTCCTCTGCTTGATTACTTTTACCAGTCCGTTCGCGGGCGAAAGATCCGGGCTCTCACCAGCGTGCACCAAGGGGAGTAATAAATGCAGCAACAGCGATGGAGCTATCGAGGCGCGTGGACCCGGGCTTCCCTTCGCGAGCGGGGTCCGCTCCGCCCACCGACGACAGCCCTGACCGTCTCATAAGCCGAACGGTCTATCGGAACGACCCACGTCACTCCATATCGATTCATTCAGTTGTACCGCAGGACCCGCCCGCTGAGAATTGCGGGACGGGTGCGTCATAGGAGACAACAATGCCGTTAGCCCTACCTTGAAATGCCGATGCGCCTGAAAAGCGTGAGGTCACCGGATCGACGCCGGTCCCGACTACTGGAAAAGGGCAGGTCAGAGGCAGATTTTCGTGGGCGATCGAGACGACGCGCCAAATGTCGTGCCCCACACGTGCCCCAGGGAAGAGCTAGCGGCGACTTCTGCTGCCTCATTTCGGGATGCCAACTGACGGGGACGCAGACCGTGGCAAGAATGGGGAGGTGACCGCGAATCATCCTTCCCCTGAGAACACTGTCCCAGCCCGAATCGACCGGGAGGCGTTGCAGGCGAAATACCGCTCCGAGCGAGAAAAACGGTTGCGGCCGGATGGGAACGACCAGTACATAGAACCGACAGGTCCGTTCGCGCACTTCCTGGACGACTGCTATGCCGAGCCGATCGATCGGGCACCCGTCTTCGACGAAGTGACGATCGTGGTTATCGGGGGCGGCTTCTCGGGGCTCGTGACGGGCTCCAACCTAAAGCAGGCTGGCGTCACGGACGTCCGCATCATCGAGGGAGGCGGAGACGTCGGCGGTGCGTGGTATTGGAACCGATACCCGGGCGCGATGTGCGATACCGCGGCGATGATCTATCTGCCACTGCTTGAAGAGACGGGGCACATGCCCACACGGAAGTACGCCTTCGCCCCGGAAATTTTCGGACACGCCCGGCGGATCGCCAACCACTTCGGGCTCTACGAGAAGGCGCTCTTCTCGACTGAGGTCACAGACTTGACATGGGACGAGACATCGGCGCGGTGGATCGTTCAGACCGACAGGGGTGATCAAATCCGGGCCAGGTTCGTCGCCCTGGGAACGGGCCCTTTGCATCGGCCCAAACTTCCGGGCATCCCTGGGATCGAGACCTTCGCTCGGCATTGCTTTCACACCAGCCGGTGGGACTATGACTACACCGGCGGCGGCCCCGATGGCGCTCGTATGGACAGGTTGGGCGACAAGCGTCTCGGGATCATCGGCACTGGCGCGACGGCGGTGCAATGCATCCCCCACCTGGCGCGGGCCGCCCAGGAGCTCACCGTATTCCAGCGGACGCCGTCTTCAATCGACGTCCGCAACAACCGCCCCATCGACCCGGAATTCTTTGCCACACTCGAGAAGGGCTGGCAACAGAAGTGGCTCATGAACTTCGCGGTTCTACAGACAGGGGGATTCGCCGACGAGGACCTCGTTCAGGACGGCTGGACCGATATCGCACAGCGAATTCGCGATCGCGTCGTTGACGAAATCGGCCAAACCGGCGCACCCTTTGGTCCGGAAGAGTTCCGGAGAGCCTACGAGGAGAGCGACGACGAGAAGATGACCGAGATCCGGGCTCGGGTCGACACAATTGTGGAGGACCGAGACACCGCCGAAGGCATGGTACCGCCAACTCTGCAAGCGGCCGTGTTTTCACGACGAGTACCTCCAGGCCTACAACGAGCCCGGCGTCCATCTGGTCGATACCGACGGCCGCGGGGTCGAGGCCATGGACGAGACCGGCGTCTGGGTCGCCGGGGTGCACTACGAGCTCGACTGCCTAATCTTCGCCTCCGGTTTCGAGGTCGGCACTGACTACGCTCGGCGATCGGGTTTCGAAGTGGCGGGCCGGGGCGGGCGACTACTGTCGGGGCACTGGGCCGAAGGCATGCGGAGCCTGAACGGCATTCACGTGCACGGGTTCCCCAACATGTTCATCGTGGGCCCGAGTCAGGGTGCCAATCTCATCTCAAACATCACCCACAACCTCACCGAAGCCGGAGCGACGATCGCCTCGGTCGTCGCCCATGCCCTCAACGTCGGCGCAGACGAAGTTGAGGTGAGCGAGGCAGCCGAACAGGCATGGGTGGCGAAGCTCGAAGACGGCGGCCAGTCGTTGCTGGCCGACCCAGACTGCACGCCTGGGTACTACAACAACGAGGGCAGACCGGTGGGTCGCCGCGAGCTGCTCAACGCCGGCCGCTACCCTGACGGACCCGTAGCGTACTTTAACTAC
>PKYA01000202.1:0-67174 GCA_003133545.1 Acidimicrobiaceae bacterium
CGGAGATGGACGGCTTCGACACGTCCGAGGGGGTCGTGATGATCGCGGCCACCAACCGTCCCGACATCTTGGACCCCGCCCTGCTGCGGCCGGGGCGCTTCGACCGCCAGATCGTCGTGCCGTTGCCCGACCTCGAGGAGCGCCTGCCCATCCTCCAGGTGCACTGCAAGGGCAAGCGCATGTCCAACGACGTCGACCTCAGCGTGGTCGCCCGGGGTACTCCCGGCATGAGTGGGGCCGACCTGGCCAACCTGGTCAACGAGGCGGCGCTGCACGCCGTGCGGCGGGGCAGCGTCGATATCGCCATGGAGGACTTCGAATCGGCGCGCGACCGGGTGTTGCTCGGGCAGCGCCGGGAGAGCATGGTGCTGTCCGACTCCGAGAAGGAGCGGATCGCCTACCACGAGGGCGGCCATGCCGTGCTCGCCTACGTCCTCGAACATGCCGACCCCGTGCACAAGGTCACGATCCTGCCGACGGGCATGGCCCTGGGCGTGACCCATCAGCTGCCCATGGAAGAGAGGCACATACATCCCCGCCAGTACATCGAGGACGCGCTCTGCGTCCGCATGGGTGGCCGGGTGGCCGAGCTCTTGGTCTACGGCGATCTCTCCACCGGTGCGGCCAACGATCTGGTGGGCAACACCGAGCTGGCCCGCAAAATGGTCCGCGAGTGGGGCATGAGCGAGGCCATCGGTCCGATGGCCTGGGGCTCGCAAGGCCAGGTCTTCCTCGGTGAGGACCTGATGCACACCCGCGACTACTCCGAGGACACGTCGAAGATCATCGACGACGAGGTCGAGCGCATCCTTCGGGCCGAGGAGGAGCGGGCCATGGAGGTGCTCAGCAAGCACCGCGGCGGCCTCAACGCCATCGCACGGGCGCTCCTGGACAACGAGATCATCGACGGCCGAGAGGTCAACCGCCTCGTGGACGAGGCCCACGGCTCGCCCGTGCACACCGAGGGCGCCAAAGCGGTCCCGCAGTTCATGAACGGCACGCTGTCCAACGGGAACGGCAACGATGCCCACGAAGTGGCACCGGAGCCGGCCGCCGTCTCGGCCGCGCCGGGTGCGCGCAACGAGGACGTGGCGCAGAAATGGCCGGCGCCGCAATGGCCCCTGCCCGAGAGCTCCCCTCCCCCCACCCCCCCGGAGGACCCGACAACTCCCGCGCCATAGGGGCAGAACGGCGCGAACCGATGCGCGCCGTTCTGCGTCATAGAGGGGGATGGTGGAACAACAGCTCGAAGAGTGGCTCGCCGAGGGGTACGCCGTCTCCTTCCGCACGGCCTGCCTGATCCTGGGCAACCAGGCCGACGCCGAGGAGGCGGTCCAGGACGCCTTCTTGCGGGCCTGGCGCTTTCGTGACTCGCTGACGTCGGTCCCGAGCATCAAACCGTGGCTCTACCGTGTCGTGGTCAACTCGTGCTACTCCAAATTGCGCCGTGAGATCCCGCATCGTGATCGGCGTACCGGCGACGAGGCACTGCGCGATGTGGCGAGCGTCGATGGCGACCCCGCCACGGTCGCCCAGCGCTCGGAAGTGGCCCAGACCGTCCTTGAGGCCCTGCATCGGCTTCCGGTCTCTTTGCGGGTGCCAATCGTGCTCCGCTACTACGCCGATCTGAGCGAGCGCGACATCGCTCTGGCCATCGGTCGACGGCAGGGGACGGTCAAGTCCCGGCTCCACGAGGCCAGGCGCCGCCTGGCCGACGACCCGAGCATCGCCACCCTGGCCTTCGATGCGGCCTCCGACGACTCCGAGGAGGCCTGATCGTGGCATTGCTCGACGAGGACACACTGGGCGCCCTGCTCCACGAGTTGGGCGACTCCTACCCCATCCCGTCGTCGGGCGAGGCGGACACCCTGCGCCGGGCCCAGCGGGGAGCCGAGGAGCGGAGGGTCGTGCCCGAGCAGATCACCTTCGACCTGGGCCCGGGGGCGGGGCCTGGCGCGGGCACCGTCCGCAGGGTCATCCGTGCGCACCCCCGCCTTGTCGTGGCGGCGTCGCTGGTGGTGGTGCTGGCCCTGGCTGGCGCCGGCGTGCTGTGGACGAACACGTCCACCCCACCCAGGGTCACGGCCGGGTCGGCGGTGGCCGGCCGCGCCCCCGCGCACTCCCCCGCCACACCGAGTCGGGCCGGGAACCAGTCGGAGCACAGTGCCACCAAGGGAATCGCCTCGCCCAGCAGCGCCGGTGCCGCGCAGGGCCCGGCCTTCTCCGCGTCGAACCCGGACCTCGCAAGGACGCCGACGGCGGCGGCGCCGACGACGGCGGCGCCGAACCCGTCCAACCTCCCCAACGGCACTATCGGGCAGCCGGCCCGGATAGAGCAGACCGGGTCGCTCGATCTCACCGTGCCCTCCGGTGCGCTGTCATCGACGATGACCAAACTGGTCGACCTGGCTGACGCCTACGGCGGGTTCGTGGCCAACATGGATACGCAATCGGGCAGTTTGACCGGCAGCACGCCGAGCGGGTCGGTGACGCTACAGATCCCGGTAGCCAGTTTCACCTCCGCGCTCAACTCGGCGCGGTCACTGGGCAAGGTCTCGCAGCTCACGACGAGGGCGACCGATGTCACCGGGCAGTATGTCGACCTGCAGTCGCGCATCACCGCGCTCGAGGCCAGCCGTCAGCAGTACCTCACCATCATGGCCAAGGCGACCTCCATCGGCGACGTGCTGGCCGTGCAGTCGGATCTCGACGGGATAGAGACCCAGATCGAGCAGCTCCAGGGGCAGCTCAACGTCCTCTCGGGTGAGACCGCCTATTCGACGCTGACCGCCACGGTGAGCGAGGCCGGTGCGGCTCACCGTCACCACCATCGCACGCCCGTCGCGACCACGTCCGGATGGACCAAGGCGTGGCGCGACAGCCTGCACGGGTTCGCCGTGGGCGCCGAGGGCCTGATCCGCGCCGCCGGCCCTGCGCTGTTCGCGCTGCTCTGCCTGGTTGCGCTCGTCTTCGGGGGGCGGCTCTCATGGCGGCGCCTGCAGCGGCGCAACCTGTGACGCTCACCCCCCCGACGGCGAGGAAAGCGGTATCCCCGGCATCGTCACGACGCCGAAGACGCCGGTCGGCCCGACATCCTCGCTGACCGCGGCCGGCCCACTGGCGTGGACGAGTAGGGGATCGAGGCCGGCCCGCGCCAGGGCCGGGGCACTCAGCGACAAGGAGGTCGCGGCGGGGATCTGTCCCGACTCGAGCGTCCGCGACCCCGTCGGCCGCATGACCGCGACCGCATAGGTCTCGGAGCGGCCGCTCAGGTTGAGCAGGTCCAGACTGTCCGGCACGGTGCCGTCCAGGGAGGCCGACACCGGAGACGGCACGAGCCACTCCCGCGTCGGGGTTGCGAAGCTCAGCCCATCGACGGCGTCCGTCATCCCGCTCTGGGGTGCCAGCGCCGTGGCGGGCGCGGCCACGATCCGCCCTACCACGACCCCGGCGCCTCCCCTGGCGTCGATGACGGCGCCGTAGGGATCGCCCGAGGGGATGCGCGTCTGGGCGCTCGTCGAGAGCACCCAGGTGCTCTGGGGCGGGACCCGGGCCCGGAACGGGGAGAGGGGGCCCGAGGCCAGGCGGGTGCGCACCGTGACCTCCTGCGCCGTCGGCCCCGGGTTGAACACGTCGATGGAGGAACTCCCCCCTGGGATCTCCACGCTGAGCGGGATGGCCCACTCCTGCTGGGGCTGCGGTGATCCCGGCACGATGGCCAGACCTGAGCCGTCCGCGCTGAACAGTTCGAGCTCGCTCGCCACCACCCGCCCGATGCGCGTCGTGACCGTCGTGGCGATGCTGGGCTGTTCCTGCACGTACACGCCCACGCTCTCCACCTGGGTCTGACCGGGCTGCAGCACGAGTCCCTGGAAGTTGATGGGGTGGACCACGCCCTTCGCCGTCGCGAAGGTCAGGTCGATCACATCGGGCGTCGAAGTCGGGTTGAACAACACGACGAACATCGCGTCCGACCCCGTCGTCGCTCCACTCGGGAAGTACCACTGCGGCGAGGTGCTGCTCTGGCACGGGGCTTCGGCCCAACCCGACGGTCCGCGCAACGCCTGCGTCACGGCGACCCCACCCCTCGACAGCAGGACCACCTCGGACAGCCACGTCCCCGAGGCCGGCGTGGGGACGGTGGCGACCGTCTGCCCTCGGGCGGGCACGGAGACCGCGGTCGCGACCCGGGCGCCCGAGTCGGTCACCCCGTCGATGGTGCCCGACACGGCCCGTGCGGTCGTGTTGGTGAGGATCACCGAGCCGGGGGCCAGGGCCCCCGCCACGGTCGTCTGCCCGGTGCAATACCACGCCGATGATTCGGCGCTGGCGGCGCCGACCAGTGCCGCCGGACTCGGTGGGGGCCCGCCGGGCGCGCTCTTCCCCGGTGCGCGTGCCGCCAGGGCGAGCCCCACGAACACCGCGGCCACGACGACCAGCACGAGCCAGCGCCGCCCGCCGGCGTGGTGGGCGGGGCTCACTCCTCCCTCCGTGCCCGCGTCCGGCGCCGGCCGACAAGGGCCGTCGCCAGCACGAGCCAGAGGGCGACCTCGGACGCCACTGCCAACGGCACGTAGGGGAACTGTCGCAGCGAGAGCCTGGCCGTCCCGGTCGTGGTGCCGGTAAACTGAGCCGCCCAGCCGAAGACGGGTTGGCGGGTCACGCGCCGCCCTCCTTGGGTCAGCGTGAAGCTCCCGGCCGGCGCGTAGGCGGCGTACACCGTGCCGGGTGAGAGCTCGCCCGTTGCCGCCTCCCGTCCCGCCAGCGCGTCGAGGACAGGTCGCCAACCCACGACGTCCGGCGCGGTGGGCCACGACAGCGCGGTGGTCGACGGCAGCGCGCGGGTACGCGCCGCGGTCACCGGCATGACCGCCGCGTTGCGGAAGACCTGGACGCCGAACTCCCCCGGCCTGATCTCGAGGTCGTCCTGGTCCAAGAGCGCCCCCTGCAGCCCCGCCGGCGGAGGGGCGTCGACGGAGGCGGGCAGCCCGAGCGCCGCGGGCGACAGCCCGTTCACGACCACGACGAAGCGGATGCCCTGGGCCGCCAGCAGCTGCCCCAGGTGGACCGTGCCCCCCGTGATGGCCAACTGGACCGCCCGCGCCACCATCCCGGCCGGACCCGGGCCGGCGGGCGTCCACACATCCGTGGCATCGGGCAGGCCGTCGTCGGTCAGCGCGTAGGCCAGGCCGGGCTCCACCGACCACCCTCCGACGGGAAGGGAGCGGGGATCGCCCAACCACAGCGTCCGGTAGACGCCGGTACCGCCCGACCGGTCCAGAAAGGCCAAGGGCTGCTCGATCCCGCTGCTGGGCAGGCTCCATCGACCGCCGAGCGCCCCGGCTACGGCCGGGAGCAGACCCACCGTGGTGGCAGCCAGCGCCAGACCGCAGGCGACCTGGCGCCAGCCGAAGGCCTGACCGGCCAGGTCGTTCTCGAACGAAGAGATGCCGAGACCGATGCCCGCGGCCACCGCGATCGCGGCCGGGACCAGCACCACCGATTCCGAAGGCGTGAAAGCGCCGGTCCACCCGTGGGTGGCGGCGAACGCCAGCACCCACGAGGCGCACGCCATCGTCCACAGACGGGCCGCCCAGACCAGCCGGAGCCCCCGGCCGAGCAGCAAGGGGAGGGCCGAGCCACCCACCAGCAACCACGCGATGGGAGAGCGGGCCGTGGGGCCGATGGCGAACCGGACCACCTCGCCCCAGCCCGGGGCAGCCGAGGTGGAGATCGGCAGCCCGAAGATCTCGACCGCGTGCCGGCCGGCCAGGAGTGTCCCCACCGCCCACGGGGCGCAGAGCACGACGGCGGCACCGGCCGCCAGGGCGCCCACAGTACAGAGGTGCCCGACATTCTTGGCCTGCCCCGCCAGCAGCCCGCCGCCGGCCAGCGCGAGGGTGCAGACGAGCGTCAGCGGGAGCACGGCCGGAGCGAAGGACGTGCCGAGCGCAACGATCGCCCCCAGGATCACCACCTGGCCGAAAGGCTCCGATCGCCAGCCCTGCCCGGCGACCTGGTCGAACGGGGCGATGCCGCCGGCCCGGGCCAGGCGGGCGACGATGAAGGGGAACACGGCGTAGGCCACCAGGCCGTCCCAGCGGCCGGTCCCCAATGCCCCGTAGGGGAGCGGCAAGCCGAGATAGCAGATGACCGCCACCACGCGGGCCCGGGGCGACACCAGGTGGCGTATGAAGCGCGACAACCCCACTGCCCCGAGCGGGATGCAGCCCAGGAGAAGGACCTTCTGCACCAACCCCATGGCGCCGAAGAGGACGGTTCCGGCGACACCGACGATCCCGAAAGCAGGGGTGGCCGGAGCAGTGGTGCCGACACCGGCCGGCTGCCACCCGGAGAAGAAGTGGTGCCAACTCGCCGACCAGCCCGGCAACGGTGCCAGTTGACCCACCAAAGGGAGCGACCCGAAGAAGAGCTCCCTGGTGCCGATCACGACGACCAGTGCCGCCACCACCACCGCCACGACGCGTTGGCGGCCGGTGCTGAGGAATGACTGGCGTACCTGGTGCCCGAAGCGGTCACGTCCGGAGCGGTGACCCAGATCGTCGAGCTCGTCGAAATCGGCGTCCTCGCTGAACGCCACGCCGACGCTGCCCGTCAGGAGCGGGCGCTCGACCTTCTCGTGCCGTCTGACCTGCCCTCCGCGGGACACCACGGCATTGGCGGCATCGAGCCCCTGGTGCGAGAGCCGCGACAGGTAGTGCGAGAGGCGGGCGCTGCCCCGCAGCTGCAGGCGCCGCACCTCGGCATCGGGGAACAGCCGGTGCGCGGCCACCTGGCGGCGCAGGCCGTGCAACTCCGAGAGGTGGCGGGCGTTCCACCACCATGCGCCGGCGACCGTCCGCAGCCGCCGGCGGTCGCGGGCGAGCACCGCCACCAGCAGCTCGCCCAGGGCCAGGAGCGCCGCTTGGGGCAGCACCCGGATCAGATGGAACCACGAGTAGCACTTCAACACGACACGCAACTCGTGGCGGCGCTGGAGCCCCTGCAATGTCACCCGCACGCCGTCCACCTCGACGCCGTCCACCGACAGGGCCAACGCGCCGCTCGCCACCGCTTCGCGATGACGCACCCGCGCCTCGGGCGCCACCACGACGCGTGACCCCGCCACCTGGCTGCGCCAGGACAGGTCGAGGTCCTCTCCCATGGCCACGATGCCGGGGTCGAAACCCTCGAGCTCCCGCCACAGATCGGCCCGGATCAGGATGCAGCCGCCCGGTGCCACGAAGACATCGCGCACGGCATCGTGTTGGCCGTGGTCGACCTCGCCGTCCTGGATGCGATCGACGACCGCGCCTGTCTTGTCGCAGTGCATGCCGACGTGCAGCAGGATCGACGGGTCGTCCCAGTGCACGAACTTCGGGGAGACCACACCGGCATTGGAGCGGAATGACTCCTCCACCAGGTTGTGCACGGCCTCGCGGTCGAGCGCACAGTCGTCGTGGCACAGCAGGAAGAACGCCGCCCCCTCGACCATGCCGAGCGCCTCGTTGCTGGCGGCGCCGTAGCCCGGGCGGCCCGGGAGGCGGCGCACGAACGCCTCGGGCAGAATCCGCCCCACCCGCGCTGTCGGGTCCGGCCCATCCCCCGTGACCAGCACCAGGACCGACAACTCCACGTAGTTCTGCCCGGCCAGGGACGCCAGCGTCTGCTCCAGCCATGGACCCGTCCCCGTCGTCACGACCACCGCCACCACTGCCGGCACCTGGGACTCCATCAAGTGCTCGACGCTAACCGCTCCTGCCCTGCACTTTCGGGATCACCGCTGGGCACGGATCGCTTGCAACTGTTTAACAAACGTGATACAGTAGTAGACGAACCCGGGGGGCCGTGTCGAGGGGCCAGGTGCCTCCCGACGGGCCGCAGTCGGGTGCCCATTGTCACCAAGAACCGAGAGATCAGGAGGCAACAATGCCTGAAGTCACCAACCTCAGCACCCTGTCCAAAGGCGTCACCGATCTGGCCCGAGACGCGGCGTACGTCGCCGTCGGCCTCGGCGTGCTGGGCTTCCAGAGGGCCCAGGTCCAGCGGGTCGAGCTGCAGAACAAGCTCACCAAGGACTTTTCACTCGACCAGCACCTGGGCGATGTGCGCAGCGAGTTGCGCAAGGGGATCACGCAACTCGACGACCTGTTGGAGACGGCGTCGCAGTTCATCGAGTCGAGCCTCCAGCCGCTCGAGGAGCAGCTCCCGGACTCCATCCATCAGCTGACCACGAAGGCGTTCGAACAAGCCCGCGAAGTGCGCAGCCAGATCCGCCAGAGGGTCGCCGCCTCCTGAGCGGTACCGCTCTGTCCGCTGCGCGCGACGCTCGCCTTCAGTCCGTCTCCCACGAGGCCAGGACGTCGGCGAGCGTTGTCGCGAGGGGGATGGAGGGGTTCCATCCCGTCGCGTGGCGCAGGCGGCCGGCGTCGCCTCGCAACACCGGGACATCCACCGGTCGCACCAGTTCGGGATCGGTGACGAGGTCGAGCTCGGCGTGCGCCAGGGCCAAGAGTTGCTCGGCCACTTCGGCAATGGCCACGTCGTGGCCCGAGCAGAGGTTGTAGATCGTGCCCGGCGTGCCGCGTTCGATCAGCAGTCGGTAGGCCACGACGACATCCCGCACGTCGGTGAAGTCACGCCTCGTGGTGAGGGTGCCGATGCGCAGCGAGCGTGCGCCCGACTTGCGCGCCTCGACGATGCGCTTGGCCAGCGCCGGCACGGCGAAGTTGGGCGACTGGCCGGGTCCGATGTGATTGAAGGGCCGGACCACGACGACCGGTTGGCGATACCCCCGCCAGGCCTGCAGCGCGATCGCCTCCGCCGCCAGCTTGCTCGCGGCGTAGGGTGTCGCCGGCGCGGAAGGCGTGTCCTCGTCCAGCGGTAGACGCTCCGGGCTCACGACGCCGTAGACCTCGGCGGAGCTCACCACCAAGACCGTCGGGGGCCGGGGGAGCGCACGGGCGGCGGCCAGGAGCTCGGCCGTGCCGAGCACGTTGACCTTGAGCACCTGGCTGGGGTTCTCCCAGCTCTCGCCGACGTGGGTCATCGCGGCCAGGTGGTAGATGGCATCGGGCGCGGCGGCCGCCACCACTTTGCGCAGGGCCGGACCGTCCGAGATGTCCGTCTCTATGTCGGTGACCACCACCTCGTCGCCGGCGTCCTTCAGGTGCGCCGCCAACCAGTGGCCGACGAATCCTTTGCCCCCGGTGATCAACGCTCGCACCAGAGCACCCTACCGAAAGCTCCGCGCTCATCCCAGCCAGGGAAACCCAACGGCTACCCTGGCTCGGTGCTGACCGTCGGCGTGGACTGCACACCGTTGGTCGGGCGGCGTACCGGCATCGGCAACACCGTCCACGAGCTTCTCGGCGCGCTGGTAGCCGCAGACGACGGCACCGTGGCCCTCACCGGGTACGGTCTGACCTGGCGGGGCCGGACGAAATTGCCGCCGCTCCTCCCGCCGGGCGTACGGCTGGCACCGCGCCCGATCCCCGCCTCCCCCGTGCTCGCCCTGTGGGGAAGGGTCGCGTGGCCACCGATCGAATGGTGGACCGGCAGGCTCCAAGTGGTCCACGGCACCAACGCCGTGGTACCGCCCTCGCGCGCCGCGCGCCTGGTAACCGTCCACGACGTCTCTTGGATCACGTTCCCCGAGCTCGTCGGCGCCGCAAGTCGCCGCTACCCGCGCCTCGTGCGGGCGGCGGTACGCCAAGGGGCCGTCGTGCACACCCCTTCCGCCTACGTCGCCGGTGAGATCACCGACCTCTTCGGCGTGCCCGAAGAACGAGTGCGGGTCATTCCCTGGGGCGTCGACGCCGAAGGTCTCGCACGCCGGGCGGAGAGCGGCGTCGGCCGCGGGCAACCCGACGCCCGTCGCCCGTACCTTCTCGCGGTCGGCACGTCGGAGCCCAGGAAGGACCTCCCCGGACTGGTGGCCGCTTTCGGCGCCGTCGCCGACCAGGTCGCCGACGTGGAGCTGGTGCTGGCCGGCGCACCCGGGTGGGGCGAGGACGCCCTCCAGGTCGCCATTGGGCGGCTCCCACCCCGCGTGCGAGCCCGCGTGCGGCGCGAGGGATGGGTCGGCGACCCCGCACCACTCATTGCCGGCGCCGCGGCGCTGGCCTACCCCTCGCTCTACGAAGGATTCGGCCTGCCACCTCTAGAGGCGATGACGCTCGGCGTCCCGGTGGTGACCACCGCGGCCGGCGCCATCCCCGAGGTGGTGGCGGACGCCGCCCTGCTGGTGCCTCCTCGCGACGTCGATGCCCTCGCCGATGGCCTCCTCGCGGTGCTCACCGACCGGGCGAGGCGCGACCGCCTGGTGGCGGCAGGTCGTGCGCGCGCCCAGTCGTACCGCTGGTCGGACACCGCCTCCGCCTTCCTCCGGCTCTACCGGGAGCTGGACAGCAGCCAACGAATCGGGTGACCAGCTCCGGATCAGGCCCGGCGGGTGGTCAGGAGCCCGGAGGGGTCACGGCCTGCCGGTTCGGAACCGACGGCACGATTGTGCCCGCCGGTCCCTGACCGAACAACCACAAGAGGTTCCCGGTCATCTGTGCAATGACGGCATCCGGACACGACGTCGCCGAGGCGGGGCAGGGGCTGAGGGCGAAAATCCAGTTCACGGTTCCGGTGTCGATCACCCCGGCGTCGCTTGTCGGGTCCGTGTAGTAGGTCATGTCCGAGTACGTGACGCCGTTCCACTTGCCTTGGTTCGTGTAGGCCTCCGACAGGGGCACCGGCGAGTGGGCCAGGACTTGAAGATTGACGGGGCCGGAGGAGGGATCGACGTGGTCGATGTCCGAGTCGACGACGCCGGGCACCGACGAGCCGTCGTGGAGGCCCGTGCCCTTGAAGATCCAGGCGGAGGCATCCTCGACGACGAAGGGCACCGGCAGCGCGCCGGGATTGGTGTACCCGCTGTACTCCTCGCCGGTGATCCCGGTGGGCGAGAGGTCGGTCGGCGGCGCGCTCCAGGTGTTCCCCGTGACCTCCATCGGGTCGCCCGACCTGTTCAGTGGGTCCTCCGTGGAGTCCCGGTAGTTCACCTCTTCCCGGTCGGGGCCGAACGGCGAGGCCTGCAGGCGGGAGTGGCGGAGCACCGCCGCCGCGCCGAAGAACACCAGGTTGACCCCCCGGGCCAGCGCAATCTCCGCTGCCTGGCGTTCGTTGTAGGTCCACGTCTCGTCATGGCCCAGCGAAAGCAGGGCGCGATGGTTGAGGACGATCGATGGATGCTCGTCAATGGTGACGTCGGTGACGTAGGCCACGTCGAGTCCGTGCTCTTCCATGAATTGCAAGAGGGGGAACTCGTTCCCGAGGAAATCCGACGCGCCGTTCCCCTCCGCGTACGGGCGGTCGAAGGAGACGACGCGTGCGCGGTTGCATGGCGGGTACGACACCTTCTGTCCGAGCGTGCAGGGGCCGAGGCCCTGGTAGTACGAGTACCCGCCGTACGTGTTCCAGCCCTCTTCGGTGAGGCTTCGGTTCACGAACAGGTATGCCGCCGTGCTGTTCGGGTCCCAGACGGTCAAGGGTACGTAGGCCTGCTCGCCGCCGCTGCCGTCCAGCTTCAAGAGGTAGTCGCCCTGGACGAAGCTGGACGTGATCGGCACGGTAAGCGAAGGCGACCAGTTGTCGCAGCTGACCATGTTGACCCCCGGGGTCACGAGGCATGGGGGTTGCAGCAACCCCGGCACCTCCGACGAGCTCCAGACCTGCCGAGCACCTTTGCCCTGGTACCAACCCATCCGGTACGCGACGACGCGGAACGTCGCCGCCGAAGTCGAGACGTAGAGCACGACCTGCTGCCCGCCGGCCGCGTAATTCTCGTTGGCAAAGCCGTCGATAGAGCCGCTCGCCGGTGCTCCCGTGATGCGCCAGGCCGTCGTGCCGGGACGCCGGTTCTCGGCAATGATCGCCGAGGACTCGACACCGGAGGCACCAAGGAACGTCCGGGCACCGGTGGCCGTCCCCATCGGACGAGTCCGGTGATGCGCTGCCTTCGACCTCTTGTCCGTGTGTGCCCTGCGGCCCGCGCTGCCCGAGGCGACCCCCGCCACGCCGACAACGACGACGGCGAGCACCACACAAGCAGTCCCCACGTACCTCGCGTGCCGGCGCCAGAGGGCAGCAGCCCGGGCATGGTGACCGCTCGCTTCCCGCGCCGGCGTCACCGCGGGAGAATACACCGTGCTCTGAGGGCCGGACGGGCGCGGCTCAGCGTGCCAGCAGCTCCTCGTAGACGGCATGGGTCTCGCGCGCCGTGCGTTCCCAGCCGAACCCTGCGGCCCTCTGGCGACCGGCCGACGCCAGGGAGCGCTGCCGGTCGGCGTCGGTGGCCAGCTCGCCGATCGCCTCGGTCCAGCGGCCGACGTCGCGGGCCGGGACCAAGCACGCCGCTTCCCCTCCGACCTCGCGCAACGCGGGGATGTCCGAGCAGATCACCGGCGTGCCCTGGACCATGGCTTCCAAGACGGGCAGCCCGAACCCCTCGTGGAGGCTTGGGAAGGCGAACAGCGACGCGCCGGCGTACAGGGCGCGGAGGTCCTGCTCGTCGACTGGGCCGAGGACGCGTAGCCGGTCGCCGAGCACCGCACGATCCCGGTCCGAAATGAGGTCCCGGTGGAGCCACCCCAGCGGGCCGACCAACGCCAGCCGGTGCGGGACGGCATCCGTCCTGACCAGCTCGGCGAACGCCTGGACGAGCGTGCCGACGTTCTTGCGGGGTTCGAGGCTGCCCACCCACAAGACGTACGGCGACCCAGCGAGGTCGTGGCGCCCGAGGGCGTCGTCGACCTCCGACGGCAGGGCCGTGCGATGGTCGACGCCTGACAGCACGACCCGTAACTGCTCGCGGCGCACGGGGGTATGGGCCACTATCTCGTCGGCGGCGGCGTGCGTAACCGTGAGCACGACGTCGGCGCGCTCGGCCACCCTCGTGAGCGACCGCTCGTGGAACCGTAGACCTCGTCGGGGGTAGGACTCCGGGTAGAGGGCGAATGCGGCGTCGTGTACCGTGACCACCAGGTGCCCACGCACCGGCGGTGCGACAGGGGCAGGCGAGTGGACCACGTCCGCACGGCGCAGCGAGGTGGCGAACAGTTCCGGCCGGGGTGCGCCCAGCACGTTCCACGCGTCGTAGAGCGCGGGACGGGGCAGCGGCAGCCGTACCGTCGGAGCAAGGCCGCGGTCGAGCTCGAAACGCGCCAGGCCAGCCTCGAGGGCACGGCGGCCATGCCATGCTACAAACGGCACCACCACGTCGGCGGGGAACTCGGCAGCCAGCGCTGCCGTGAGCCGCGCCGTGTAGCGACCCGTACCGCCCGGTACCCGATAGAAGAGCTGTTCGACATTCATGGCGACACGCACGAAGAGAATCCTCTCAATCCAACCGGTGGCAGAGCGCGGCGGCTCGGACCACGCGCTGCTCCGCACGTTCCGGTACCTCACCGCGCACGGCTGGGAGTGCCACGTCGTATTCCCCGAGCCGTCGCCGATGACCGCCGAGTTCGTCGCTGCCGCCGTGACCGTCCATGTCGTCCCCATGCGGCGGTTGACGCGGAGCGGCGGCGTGGGCTACTTCGCCGGCTACGCCGCGTGCTGGCCGGTGTCGGTGCTGCGCTTGGCCCAGCTGTGCCGGAAAGTACAGCCCGGTGTCATCCACAGTAACTCACTGCACTCGTGGTACGGATGGGCCGTCGCCTGGCTGCTGCGAACGCCGCACGTCTGGCATGCGCGCGAGATCGTAGTGCAGTCCAGGTGGGCGCTCTCGGTGGAAAGGCAGCTCACCCGGCGGTTCGCCCGGCGGGTGGTCGCAGTCTCCGAGCCCGTGGCGGCACAGCTCCCTGGTGCCAACGTGGTGGTGGTGCACGACGCCATCGGCGCCGAGGATGGATTGTCGCCCGGACGGGCCGGCCGCTTCCGCGCGCGGGTAGGGATCGACGACGACGTCGTGCTCGTCGCCGGCGCCGGGCGTCTCGACACCTGGAAGGGGTTCGACGTCCTGCTCGCGGCCTTCCCCGAGATCCGTCGGGAACGACCGGATGTAGAGCTGGTCATCGCCGGTGGGGCCGTCCGAGGCAAGGAGCAGTACGCGGAGCACCTGGCCCGCGTGGCGGAGCAGACGACCGGCGTCCACTGGCTCGGGCCCCGCACCGACATGCCCGACCTGCTGGCCGACGTCGACCTCTTCGTCCTCCCTTCGACCGACCCCGAGCCGTTCGCATCGGTCGCGGTCGAGGCGCTCGCCTCGGGCGTGCCACTGGTCGCGACCGACCATGGGGGCTCGCCCGAGATGCTGCGCGAGTGCCCCGAGGGCACCGGCCGGCTCTTCGCGCCACGTGACGCCACGGCTCTGGCCGAGGCCGTCACCGCCATGGCTCCCGCCGCGCCGTCGAGCATCGCACGGCGCCGAGCCCGCACGGCGCAGCTGATCGGGGACCAGAGCCAACTCGCCGCCATTTTCGACGACGTGCTCGACTAGATCCTGCCCCCGCGGCTCGCCCCCTCGGCAGCCGCGTCACGATAAAGCGCCACCAGTCCCGCAGCACAGGCGTCCCAGGTATATCTCGCCACCCGGTCCCGGCCCGCGGCCACCAAAGTGGCGCGGCGCTCCTCGGAATCGAGGACCTGCGCCAGGGTCTCCGCCAGGCGGTCGATGTCGCCGACGTCGACGAAGGCCGCCGCCTCCCCCAGCACCTCGGGCAGGGACCCGGCCCGGGTTGCCACCACTGGTACACCGGCCGCCATGGCCTGGAGCGGCGGGAAGCCGAACCCCTCGTACACCGAAGGGTAGGCCAGCACCGTCGCCGCCTGCAGCAGCCCGGCGAGGCTGGCGTCGTCGAGCCACCCGGTACGAACGATCCGACCGGCGAACGGTGACGCCGCTATCGCGTCGGCCAACTGGTCGGTGCCCCAGCCCTCCGGCCCGGCCAGCACCAGAGAGACGTCCGGGCGGTCCCCCGCCACCTGGTCGAACGCGCGTACCAGCCCGGGCATGTCCTTCCGGGGCTCGACCGTTCCGATAGCCAGGACGATGCGACCACCACCGCTCGGGAGCAGCCGGGCGACTGCACCCGGGTCGGGCACCGTCATGGGGGGGACGCCGGGGTGGACGGTTCGCACCCTGGCCGGATCGACGCCGAAGGCCTCGACGACCTCGGCAGCCACGTACACGGAGTCGGTGTGCACCCAGGCGCCGTGGGCCACGGCCCGGCGGATGAGATCGGGAAAGACCAGTGTGGCGGCATTGCTGAGCTGGGGAAAGCGCACCACGGTGAGGTCGTGCACGCTCACCACCTTGGCGGCACGATGCGTCGGCGGCACCACGAAGTTTGTGCCGTGGACGACCTGGACCCGCCCGACGAACCACTCGATCGGCGGCACCTGTGCCCGCAACCACGCCGCCCGGAGCGGCCGCGCCGGCATGGCCCGCTGATGGACGACCACCCCTGGTGGCAGCCGCTCCTCGATGCCCTGGCGACGGCGCCAGCTGACCGCGAACGCGCGCACGTCGAGGTCGGTCCTCTCCCCCAGTGCCTGGAGGGCGCCGAGGCAGAAGACACCGACACCGGTCAGGACCCCAAGGAGCGGTGTGGCGTCGAAGGCCACGGTGAGCCGCGCCGGCGGCCCATCCGCACCGTTCATAGGACGGCTGCACTCGGCACCGGTGGAGCCTTGCACACGGCTCAGGTCGTGATCGCTCCGTCGATGGAGAGGATCGCCCCGGTGACATAGGCCGCCTCACCCGATCCGAGGTAGGCGAACGCGCCCGCAATCTCGTGGGGGTAGGCGAAGCCGATCGGCGTCATCAGACGCTCGATGAGGCGGTAGTCGGCATCCTCGGGCGGACCGAAATTGTGAATGATCGGGGTGTCCACCCCTCCGGGCGCCACACCGTTCACCCGGACCCCCCGGGCCATGTACTCCACGGCGAGCGCCTTGGTCAGCATCTTGACCCCGCCCTTGGAGGCGCAATAGGCAGCCGAGTAGGGCTGCCCGATGATGCCCGCAGTCGACACCGTGTTGACGATGGCGCCACCGTGCTCGAGCATGGCGGGCAGCACCGCCCGACACATGAGGAACGTCCCGGTGAGGTTGACCGAGATGATTTTGTCCCATCCGGCGAGGGTCTGCTCTGTCGTGTGCGAGAAGCCCCCGATCCCGGCGATGTTGCACAGGTTGGTGATGGTGCCGAGCTCGTCGGCGGCCCGGGACACGACCGAGGCGACCATCTCCTCGTCCGTCACGTCACAGCGCAATGCGATCGCCCTCCCACCTCGTGCGCGGACCTCCCCGTTGATCTCGCCGGCCACGAACTCGACCGCGTCCCCGGCGACATCGAGGCAAGCCACCGCCGCGCCTTCGGCGGCCAGACGCCGGGCCGTGGCGCGGCCGATCCCCGAGCCGGCACCGGTCACCAGGGCCACCCGCCCGTCGTAGCGACCGGCCGTGAACACCTCGGGGGCCGTGCCGCGATTGGGATCGGATTTCCCGATTCTGGTGGTAGGGCTCATGGGCGCTCCTCTCGTGGTGGATCGGGCCAGGCACACCTCGGAGGCCCGGTGCAGCCCCGGGAGGATGCACGGCACGCGATGGGGGTCGCGGATCGTAGCAAAGCGCCACGGCGTCGCCCCCGCCGATCGGGTATCGGAGGTGCGCCTTCTATGCTCGCTGCGTGCTGGTCACCCTTTGCGGCGGTGTTGGGGCTGCCCGCTTGCTTGCCGGGCTCGTCCGCGTCGCCCCGGCCGACACCATCACCGCCGTCGTGAACGTGGGTGACGACATGGTGCTCCATGGCCTGCACATCAGTCCCGACCTGGACACCATCACCTACACCCTGGCCGGGATGGACAATCAGGACACCGGCTGGGGGATCTCCGGCGAGAGCTGGACCGTCATGGACGAGCTGGAGCGGCTCGGCGGCGAGAGCTGGTTCCGTCTGGGCGATCGCGACCTGGCCACGCATCTGTTCCGCACGCAACGCCTCGGCGCGGGGGACTCCCTCACCGAGGTCACGGCCGCCATCGCGGCGCGGCGCCACATCGACGTGCACCTGCTGCCGGTGACCGACGATGCCGTGCGCACCATGTTGACCCTGGCCGAAGCCACTGAGCTCGGGGCCGCCGGCACCGAGGTCGCCTTCCAGGACTACTTCGTGCGGCTGCGCCATGACGTCGCGGTGGGCGCCGTGCGGTTCGCCGGGGCCGAAGAGGCCCGGCCCACCCCGTCGGTGATGGCGGCGCTCTCCCAGGCAGACCAGATCGTGGTTTGCCCGTCGAATCCGATCGTCTCGATCGGGCCGCTCCTCGCTGTTCCGGGCATCCTGACCGCGCTGCGCGAGCGACGCGACGACATCACTGCGGTCTCGCCGATCGTCGCCGGGGCCGCGCTGAAGGGCCCGGCCGACCGCCTCATGGCCGAGCTGGGAGCCGAGCCGTCTGTGGTCGGCGTGGCGGGTCTGTACGCGCCCTGGGTCGGCACGCTGGTCATCGACGAGGCCGATCGCGCCAGCGCCGGGGCGGTCGAGAAGATGGGGATCCGCTGCGTGGTCGCGCCGGCGATCATGGACACGCCGGCGCGGTCCGCCGCGCTGGCGCGCGTCGTCATCGGCGACCATGCCTGACGGCATCACGCTGATCCCCCTCACCGGCATCGGTGAGATCGAGCCCGGAACCGATCTGGCCACCATGGTGGTCGCCGCGCTGACGCCGGCCCGAGCCGGCGGTCCCGAGCTGCGCCAGGGTGACGTGGTCGTCATCACCCAAAAGGTGGTGTCCAAGGCCGAGGGCCGTCTCGTCGCCATCGACCCCGACGACCCCGGCGCCAAGGCGGCGCTCGTCGAAGGAGAGTCGGTGCGCATCTTGCGCCGCCGCGGCGATCTCATCATCAGCGAGACCCGGCACGGGTTCATCTGTGCCAATGCGGGAATCGACCTCTCCAATGTGGCCCTCGGGTCCGCTGCCCTGCTCCCCGTGGACTCGGACCGCTCGGCGCGACGGATCCGGGCCGGCCTGCGTGCCCTCCTCGACGTGGAGGTCGGCGTGATCATCTCCGACACCTTCGGGCGTACGTGGCGCCGGGGTGTCACCGATGTGGCCATCGGTTGTGCCGGCGTGGCGGCGATCGTCGATTTGCGGGGCACACCCGATGCCAACGGCCGCGAGCTCGTCGCGACCGAAGTGTGCGTGGCCGACGAGCTGGCGTCAGCCGCCGAGCTCGTCATGGGGAAGGATCGTGGCATCCCGGCCGCGATAGTGCGTGGCGTGCCCGAGGGCTGGCTGCGCCGCTCCTCTGTGCACGCCGAGATCGTGCGTCCCGCCGGCGAGGATCTCTTCCGCTGAGCGACGCTCAGCCGTGCTGGTGCCGCACGGACTCCAGTACGGCGCGGGTACCGTCCGCCAGCTGGGTCCAGGGGCGCCAGCCCAGCTGAATCGATGCCCGCTCGATGTCGAGACTCGAGCGCAGGAGTTCGCCCGGTCGCAGCGGCTCCATCACGACGGAGGGCTCCACCCCGGCCTGCTCGGCCATGGTGGTGTAGAGCTCGTTCACCGAGGTCTCGCTCCCCGTCCCGATGTTGCACGTCAGGCCACCACCGCGCGAAGCGCCGCGCACGAAGGCGTCCACGACGTCGTCGACGTAGACGAAGTCCCGCGTCTGCGACCCGTCGCCGAAGACCGTGATCGGCTCGTTGCGCAGCAGGCGATCGGCGAAAATGGCCACCACACCGGCCTCCCCATGGGGATTCTGGCGAGGCCCGTAGACGTTGGCCAGGGCGAGGGCGCAGTATTCCAGGGAGTGCAGCTCCCGATAGGCCACCAGATAGTCCAACACCGCCTTCTTCGACACCCCGTAAGGGGAGAGCGGCTGGTGGGGATGCGCCTCGCGTACGGGGAGGTCCTCGGGCACCGGCTCTCCGTACAGGGTTCCCCCGCTGGCGGCGAAGATGACGCGATCGGACTCGGCCTGTCGGGCGCCCTCGAGGACGTGCAGAGATCCGATGATGTTCACCTCGGCGTCGAAGGCGGGACGGGCCACCGAGACCCGCACGTCGGCCTGCGCCGCCAGGTGGAAGACGAGCTCAGGGCGGCGGCGGGCCATGAGGTCGACCACCGCGGGAGCGGTGATGTCGAGATGATGAATCGTCAGAGCGCGACCGGCACTCCCCCGCGCGTCAGCCAGATTCGTGAGCGATCCGGTGGAGAAGTCGTCCACCACATCGACCTCGTGCCCCTCCGCCAGGAGCCGATCTACCAAATTCGAGCCGATGAAGCCCGCCCCTCCCGTCACCATCGTGCGCATGCGCGACTCCCTAGTCCGAAACTCGTTCGCCGTCGACCAACGTCCCCGAGGCGACCGTGGAGCGGCCGCCCAGGACGGACACCGGGCGGACGTCGGCCCGCTGGCCCACCGTCGCGTACGGCCCCATGACCGACCCCGCGACCTTGGCGTCGGCCGCCACGTGGCTGCCCTCCATCAGGACACAATCTAGGACCACGGCGCCCGTCTCTATCACCGAACCGGTCCCCAGCACGCTGCGTTCCACGCGAGCGCCCGCCGCAACTTCGCAATCCGCGAAGACGACCGATGGCCCGAGGACCTGGCCATTGAGAGTGCTGCTGCCCGCGAGGAACACCCTGTCACCGCGGTCGGTCAACCCCGGCGCCAACTCACCGGGGCGGACCCCCGCCACCAGATCCCGGTTGGCCTGCAGGAAGTCCGTCGGCGTCCCGGTGTCGAGCCAGTAATTGTCGTCGGAGCGCGCAAAGAGCGTGGCGGCGCGCACCATGGCGGGAAACGTCTCCCGCTCAATCGACACCCGGCCGGTGGGTGCGATCCGGTCGAGAACAGAAGCCTCGAGGATGTAGGTGCCGGCGTTGATCCGATTGGTCGGCGCCTCGTCGCGCGGCGGCTTCTCGACGAATGCGGTGACCCGGCCATCGGCGTCGGTGGGCACCACCCCGAATGCTGAAGGGTCGGGGACCGGATGCAGCGCGATGGTGCCCTCGGCCCCGCGCTCGCGGTGGAAGGCGATGAGCGCGCCGAGGTCGAGATCGGTGAGCACGTCCCCGTTGACCACGACGAACGTGTCGTCCACTCCGCCGTACTCGGCGGCGAAGCGCACCGCCCCGGCGGTGTCAAGCGGTGCAGGCTCCACCGCGTAGGTCAGGGTGACCCCGGCGACGTGCCCGTCCGGGTACGCCTCTTTGAACGCGTCAGGCAGGTAGCCCAGCGAAAGGATCGCCTCGTCAATTCCGTGGGACCGCAGGTGCGCGAGCACCCGCTCAATCATCGGCACGCCGACAATGGGCAACATCTGCTTGGGTGTCGAGAGAGTGAGCGGCCGCAGCCTGGTCCCCTCGCCGCCAACGAGGACAACTGCCTTCATTAGCTCGACGGCTTGGTTGTGGTGCTGGTTGACGGCTTCGTGGTGGTGGTCACCGCGGTCGGGGACACGGTGGTGGTGGTCACCGGGGCGGTCGTAGTGGTGGACACCGGGGCCGAGGTTCCTTCTATTGCCTGGAGGAGAGCCAATTCGCTTGACGCCGGCACCTTGGGCAACGCCTTGTCCGCCGGACCGAAGCCGACGGTGATCAACTGGCTATTGCGGAACTTGAGACTGGCCGGTGCCGAGGAGGAGTCGCCTCCAAGGAGCTTGACCTGGCTGCCGCTCTTCTGGTCCGCCGTCGACAGGGTCCACGAACGGACGCGGACCACGCCGGCCTTTCCGGCATCAGGAGTGCCGGCGGCGCACTTCTGCCCGTTCTTGTAGGCGGTGCCGCCGGGATACGTGATCGACGTGTTGGTGAGCTTCAAACCGGTGTACTCGGAGGCGAACGTGCCCAAGGTCGCGTTGTTCCCTGACTCGCTGCTCGACTTGGGCGCAATCAGCAGGACACCGTTCCCGCTCGAGGTCAGTCCGGCAGTTGTCGAAGTCAGGGCGGGAAGGGCCGGCTCCACCTTCCCGCAGATATCGATGGACAGCGCGGCGTGCCACGTCTGCCCCACTATCGGCTGCGTGGTCGGCGGATTCTTCGTGTAGTTGTAGCGGGCGAGGGCAACCGAAGCGAGGCCCACCAGGACGATCAGGGCGAGGGCGGCGTACCAGTTCACCGGCATCTGCCCGCGGTACGACGTCCCGCCTCCCGTTGCAGCGGCGCGTGCGACCGACTTCCCCGTAGAGCTTCTGGCCATGGCGGGACGAAACCCTACAGCCTGGAGCGGTCCCCTCTGGCTACGGGTCCTTCCCGTAGGCCAGTTCGCGAAAGAGCGCCACCGTCTTGGGATGGATGGAGGATCGGGCATACCACGGCGCCGCATCCGCTGAGCGCTCTGACCCGGAAAAGCGCCCCTCACCAGCTACGCAGAGGAGCTCGGCCATGGCGGCGCGCAGCCCGACCCGGTTGCCCATGATCTCCGCCGAACGCAGCAGGGCTCGGTAGAGACGTTCGTCGTAGGGACTGATTTGCAGGGCCCGCCGGATCATCCACTCGGCCTCCTCGCCGTCGCCACGGCGCAGGAAATGCTCGGCGCCCTTGAGTGCCGTGGCGGCGACCATCCCCTCCACATGGGCCTGGGTGCCGTCGAGCACCGCCCAATCGCTGAGCCGGAGGCCATCGAAGAGCCTTCCCCGCACCAGCCCGAGGGCATCTTTCCAGCGCTCGGGATCCGGATCGGCCGCAGCCAGGGCGAAGCGCTCCACGTCGGTTCCCACGCTGTCCGCCAGGCGGAGCCGCCGCCCGGCGTGGGGAAGGTGGTCCGCGCCGCTGCGGGACCGACCGAGCGACCGCCGGGCGACCGATGCCGTCGAGTGGATGGTGGACGCCGCCACGCAGCGATCAGTCCAAAGGGCGGCGGCCCAGACATCGTTGCGCGCGCCGGCGCGATGGAGCGCCAGGTAGACGACCAACTCTTTCGCCGCCGCCCGGCAAAAGGGCCGGCTGGCACCCCGAACCTCCACCGGTCCCAGCACCGCCACCTCGACCTCAGGAGCCGCGTAGGAACGCGGCGACGGCTCAGCGTCGATGGACCGCGCCGCGGGGGACATGGCAGTGAACGGTCGGCGCACCCGGGTGCAGGTACCGATCGCAGCAGCAGCGGTCAGAGAGAATGTTTCCCGCCATAGAGGAGGGGGGGCGCCGGATCGCCCGCCTCGGTGGCCGGTGTCTCCGGCGCCCGCGACAACAGTACGGCGCCCGCGACGACGGCGGCGAAGCTCACCAACCGGGCCGCGCCCGGGAGGCCGTGGGGCAAGGCTTCGTGGAAGATCAGCAGACCGCCAACAATCGGGATCATGTTGTTCACCAGCGTGGAGAGCCCCGCCGTCTCGAGCACCCGCCCGCGCTGGAAGGACAGTTGGAGCACGACAAAGCCGAGTGCGGTGCAGAGGGCGAGCACAGGGATGAACAACGGGCCGTTTCCGCTCACTGCACCCTTCGTGGCCAGATCACCGACTCCGAAGAGCAGCCCGGCGGCACACCCGAGCGATGCCGCTGGGCGCACCGTTCTCGCCACGACGGCGGCGAGCAACCCGGCGGCCGCTGCTCCGGCCAGCACCACAATGAGCAATGTCGCGCTGTGGGCGGACCGGGACGGCGACACGTGCACGGTCAGGGAGAGACCGAGCAAGAGGAGGCCTCCGACGGCTACCCACGCACCGATGCGCTCGCGCCGCCCGAGCGGCGTCCCCAATTGATGCGCCAGGAAGGCGAGCACGCCGACGCCGCCCGCCGCAACTGCCTGCACCAGTGAGAGGGGTGCCAGGCTGAGCGCCGCGATGTAGAGCCCCCACCCGGCCCATCCGGTGGCATACCCCCACATCCACTGCCGGTTGGTCACCAACATGCGTACCGAGCGGACGGGATGCCGGAGGGAGAGGGAGAGCATGGTGTGGGTCGCTCCGTGTTGAACGAAGAACCCGACGTTGAGGGCAAGCGCAGCGCCCAACGCCAGCAACAGCCCGCCGGCCAGCTTCACCGGGCCGGCGCCACGCCGACAACGAGGGGAGTCAGCCCATCAGGCGTCGTGCGTACCACGACACCCAGGTTACGAGAATCTAACTGGCCAGGAGAGAGCGCACCCCCGTATCGAGCGAGAATCGGCCGGTCCCCATGATGGCGATCACGAGCGCCAGGGCGGCCAGAGCAATGTTGAGCTCGTAGCCCGAGCCGTTGGCGTTCCCGATGATCCCGTTGCTCCACGTCACAGTGATCATGGCCATGACCATGTCACCGACGAGCCCTGCCGCAGCCAACCGGCCCAGCACGCCAATCCCGACGGCGGCCCCACCGAAACACTCGATGATGCCGCCCAACACCGCGAAGAACGGGCCGGGCCTGAGATGGGCGACGTGGGCGAAGTAGACGGCTTGCGGGTGAATGCCAGACCCGCCGAAGGCGCCGAACAGGGTAGCGGCGCCGTGGTAGACGAAGATCCACGCCAGGCCGATGCGCACCGCCAGGAGGGCGATATCGCGCGACGATCGGGCCTCCCGGATGGCCCGGAGCCGATCGCTGGCGTGACGGACGCGCAGGACGAGCGACGTCATGACGAGACGTCCGTCGCCGCGTGCAGGCGGAACGGCTGAGCCAACTGCGCCAGCACGACCTGGGGAACCGCTCGCCGCGCCGCGCCCTGCTCGAGCGGGACGGGTCGACCCAGAATCCCGGTGGGACACGGCGCCGCGTTGGTGGGGAAGATCGCTCGGTGCGCCAACTGGTCCCAACAGACCAGGACGAAGCCGAAATTGACCGAGCCGCGGGAGTCGATCGGCACGGCGATGTGGTGGAGGCGGTGGTAGGCGGGGCTCACCACGATGCGCCCCAGCGGCCCGAACGCCCAGCGGAGGTTGGCGTGGGGCAGGGTCACCAGGCACGCATACACGATGAGGGCGGCGCCGGGGACGGTCCCGCCCGCACCGAGGACGAGGACCGGCAGCAGTGCAGGGAGATAGGACGCGTGCACGAGGGGGTGGGTGCGAAAGGTGGTGAGCACACTCATGTCCTCCTGGGAGTGGTGGAGGGCATGGAGCCGCCACAGCGCCAGGGAGCGATGGTTGGCCACGTGCGCAGCCCAGTTCATGGCATCGATCCCGACGAGGATGGTGGCGATCACTACCAGCTGCGGCACCATCGACAGGTGGCTGAGGAGCAGGAAGCGGGCGTGCGCCTCGACCTCCACGCCCAGCCCGGTCTGCACCAGGGTGAGCAGCGGCAGGACCATCACGGCGAAGATGCCGAAATAGGCGGCGTCGACCAGGTGGGCCCGAGCCACGAGCGGCCGTGGCACGGCGGGCCACAGGCGCTCGGCAACGAGCACGACCGACACGAAGACGATAAGGACCGGACCGGCCGAATGGTCCCGCGCCGCCGCCAGCGCGCTCGAGAGGTCCCCGGCGGCCACGAGGGCCTGCAGGCCGACGTAGCCGAGCCACACTGCCGCCGCTCCCAGCCCCAGTACGGCCAACCACGCCCTCATCCGGGTTGCCGGGCGCAAAGTGGGCTCCGACGACGAGGACGGTCCGGGCGGACGGGTGATTCCCAGCTCGCTGATGGTCATGGGCTCGTGTCTCCCCAGATAGCGGGGCCTCCGGAGTTGTGGTGCTGCAGTGTCCACACGTCCATCACGCCCTCTCATCGTGTCAGGTTCTGGCCGGCATTTACCTAACGTAGAGGTACTACGGACGGAGGGCCGGTTCGGATCACCGGGATCCTGGAAATGGGTGCCCAAGCCAGAGCTCAGTCCAGGTGCCGCATGCCGCGGGCCGATCAATTGGAGTTCGGTGTTCTCGACCGATTCCGGCGCCAGGAGACGACATCGGCCACAACGAATCCCGATGCGGCGATCACGGCCAAGATGATTCCATGCGTGAAAGCTGAAGACCGATGGTAGAGCTTGGCGACGTGACCGGCTGGGACGCCGCGCCCTACTTCGTCACCACGTAGCGAAAACTCTCCCATTCCGGCCCGACCGACGGATCTTCGAGGGTGGCGACAACCCTGGCCCCAGCCGCTTGGAGGAGAGCCTCCACCTTCGAGCGCTCTACTGCATACATCTCCATGATCGGTCTGTTGCCGTTGCGGATCATTCTGCTGATGGCGTCGTAGGCGCGCACAACACCGTCTGGCCCGTGATCGCGCAGCAGACGCTTTGCCAAGGCGAGTCGCGAGTGAGAGGTCGGTGCCGGCGTTTTGCTCGGCAACTGAAAGACCAATGCACCTCCTTGTCGAGTGACCCGCACTAACTCCCTTAGGTATCGGGTGCTCAAAACGGGTTCCATGTGCTGCATCACAATGTTGCTATAGACCAGGTCGAAGCTCTCATCATCGAGCAGACGCAGGTCGGGTTGGTCATTGATGATGTACTCGACACCGGATGTGTCTTGCGAGAGGTGACGGGCACGTTCAATCATCAATGGAGCAATGTCGATCCCGACGACCGCTGCGTAATACCGTTTGAGAGCGAGGGTGCCACGCCCGACCCCACACCCGAAATCGAGCGCCCGGTTGCGACTACCGGGTTCACCGAGATCCATGCCTTGCAGGAGCGCCATCATGGCGTCGATGTCGCTGACGCCACTTTCCAGGAACTTTTCGAGATTCTTGCCACCTTTGAACTCGTCTTGGGTAAGTACCGCCCATAGGGGGTCTGACTTACCCAATCTGTCCCAGTGGCTCTTTAGCGCCCGAATTCTCATGGCTGGCGAACTTTGTCCTTGTCGAGTCGGAGGCACGGCTTGATTTCCAACACGGTACAGGCCGCCGCAAGGCATTTTGGGCTTCCGCTGATTTTGACGGACAAGTTGGCTGTGATGCTGGTTCCGTGCGAACTCCTCGCCCGGAAGCTTAGGGAGCCGACACAAGATCAGCGTTCTGGGCGGCGGGCTGCGACACGCAGGTTGGTTCGGAAATATCTGTTCTGCCCGCCTCCGGACCGGAGGCGGGTCAAGCAAAAGCGGTCCACCCAACGGGGTCAACCGCAAGGGGTGGGGACGGAGGGATTCGAACCCTCACTGGAGGCGGTTTAAGCGCCCTGCCTCTGCCAATTGGGCTACGCCCCCGAGTTGTCGTCGTGCGTGCGCATCGATCATAAGCCGCCCGCTGCGGACCCGACTGCCGGGCCGTTGGTAATCTGCATCCGTACTTAGCTCCCGCAGGCAGCAGACCGCCTTCGACACTCGTCCATCATGGCGAAGGAAGAGCGAACTCCTCTTGTACCTTGCCCTGGTCGCGCCGCTCGGAATCGCGCTGTCGGTCTGGCAGGCGAACTTGTCTCGTGATGCGCCGGCATCGCACTGGATCGTGGCACTGGTCGCGGTCAGCGCTGTCGTTGCGATGATCCTCCTCGGGCGCGGCCGTCAACGCGAGAGGGCGCGCGACTGGGCGGCTGGGAGTGCCAAAACCATCAGGGCCTGGCGCGCGCTGCCGCGGCCGGTCGTGCTCTCGGCCGTCGTGTGGAGCGTCCTCATCGCCGGCGTGGTCTCGTGGGATGTGGTGAGCTTCGCCGTCCAGTCCCATGCCCTACCCACGCTGAGCTACTACGTCGGGCATGTGACCCGCTACCGGATCGGTCGTGGGCTCTTCTTCGCGCTGTGGCTCGGCTGCGGGTCGTACCTGGTTGGCGCGTGGCGACGCGAGAGGGCCAAGTGACCTTGCTGGCCATCGTCCCCGGCGCGCTCGTGTGGGCCGCGCTCGCCGGGGCGAGCGCGGCATGGCTTGCGGTCGTGTTGCTTGCCTCGCCGAAATTGATCGGTCCGAGACGTGTGCTGCGATGGTTGCTCGCATCGTGGCTCTCCCGTTTCATGATCGTCGCCGCCTGGGGTGCCGCCGGCTGGCACATCTTCTGCCAGCGACCGTGACGCGGGGCGCCGATCAGTCCGGCCGGCCGGCGAGAAGCGGGCGGTAGCGCTCCCAGACGGAGAGCTCCGAATCCCTCGGACGGTCGACCTTGCCGGTCTGGGGACCGAAGATCATGGTCGACCTCGTGCGCGGATCCCACGTGGGCCACTCGCCCAACCCGGCGTGCGCGGGGTCCCCTGTGTGGGCGAAGGCGGTCCAGGCTCGTTGCATCCGTTGGGAGAGCTCGTCCGCCGCGTCCCCGGCGCCGGTGAAGAATTGCACGGCCGGGACGTGCACGACGCCGAAGACGAAGGGCAATTCCAGCGCGTGGCTTGCGCCCAACACCCCGCCGAAGGCGGGTGACTCCCACTCGAAGAGGTAGACGTAGGGACGACGGCCGTGCGCGCCGTGCGCCGCGGCGAGCTGGAGGCTGGGCCAACGGAAGACGCCGTCGGATCCGATCGCCACCAGGAGGGCGTGGGGATCCACCGTCTCGGCGCGGCCCAGCCGGATGCGGCGATATGCCGCAATGAGCTGCTCGCTCGGCACGTCGGGTGCGGCATGGGCGGCCCACCGGATCACTCCGGGCTCGTCGAGCGCCGACATCTCGGGTCGACCGAGCCCGAAGAGCGTGAGCTCGTCACGGTTGGTGCCGATGAGCAGGTCCACATCTGCGGCCGCTCCCCGTTCGACCGCCTGCAGCGGGTGCGTCGGCAGGAAGCGGCCGTCGACGACAGGGAGGTACGCCAAGGGGATGAGGCCGGCATCGGGTCGGTCCCTGGCGATGACCTCGGTGGCCGCCACCAGCTCGACGAAAGGCACCGAGAGTAGGGACTCACGGCTGCAGCTCGCCAATCCCAGCGCCGACGCCAGCCGCCCGGCCACGCGTTCCGCCTCGAATATGGAGTGCACATGGACCCCGCCACTTTGCACAATCGCCCTCCGGAAGAGGCCGGCACCGGCCGGCGTGCCCATCAGGGTCGCCACACTGAAGCCCCCGGCAGATTCACCGAAGACGGTGACGTTGTGCGCGTCCCCTCCGAACTGTGCGATGTGGTCACGCACCCAGCGCAAGGCAGCCACTTGATCATGCAGGCCCCAGTTGCCAATGAAGCCATCAGGGTCACCCAGTGCGCGGGTGCCGAGGAATCCCAGGGCACCCAGGCGGTAGTTGATGGTGACGACCACGAGGTCACCGTTGCGCGCGAAGTGGTCGCCTCGGTAGAGGAATACCGAACCGGCGCCCGAGGTGAACCCTCCGCCGTGGATCCACACCATCACGGGCCGGCCCGATCCGGGTCGGTCGGTCGGATCCTCGGGGAGCTCGGGCGTCCAGATGTTGAGCGTGAGGCAGTCCTCGCTCTGCATTGCACTGGCAGAGGGATCGGCCGGACTGGTGACGCCGGGTTGTGCCACCGCCTGGGGGGCGATGGGCCCGAATGACGATGCCTCGTGCACGCCTTCCCATGGCAAGGGAGGTTGCGGCGGTCGCCATCTGAGTTCCCCTGCGGGCGACCGCGCGTACGGGATGCCCGAAAAGGTCCAGAGGTCGCCCCGCCGCACTCCTCGGACACGCCCGCCGGCGACGGTGACGATCCCTTGCATGGGGGCACCATATGAAGCGTTCTCCTTCGGGTCAACCACAACCCAATGTGTTCACGCCGCGATTGGTCCGCATCGCAACCGTGTTGCAACCGTTTCAAGGCCGTCACGGGCATGCTGCACATGGGTTGAAGGGTTACTGTTTCAGTGTGGCATCAGTGGATTGTCGGAACACTGGACGCCGGCGTCGACGCGCACTCATCACGCGTGCCGTGCTCGTCGTGTCCCTCATGGGGCTCGCTGGTTTCAGCGCGTCCGCCGCCGGCGCCGTCACCGACTCGACGCCGACCACAATTCCGGGCCCAGCGCCGAATCAGTCGCAGATCAATGCCGCCCAGTCACAGGTCACGACGATTGAGACCCAACTGAGCCAGGAAGAGCAGCAGACCTCGGTTCTCGACAATCGTTACGACACCGCTGTCCAGAACCTTCAGAACGCGCAGGACGCACTGCAAGCGATCGATTCCACGATCGTCAAGACCAAAGCGGCGGTGGCGGTCGACCGGAAGCGACTGGCCAACGATGCCATCAAGGCGTACATCTACGGCACACCACAATCGAACTTCGCCTCGCTCTTCTCCTCATCAGCCACCCTGGGAGCGGCCCGCAACCAGTACGCCGAGCAGATAGTGGGCAACCTCGATCAGGCGCGCACTGCGCTCCAGGCCACGCACGCGCGCCTCGTCCGCCAGAAGACGCAGGAGGAGACACTCGCCAGCCAGGCGCAGGCCGAGGCCGGTCAAGCCAAGACGCTGGCTGCGGCCAACCAGCAAGAGGCTTCGGCCACCCAGGCAACGCTGAGCCAGGTCCAAGGGCAGTTGGCCCAACAGGTGGCCCAGGCCGCGGTCGAAGAGGCGCAGCAGGAGGCGGTTGCGGCGGCCCAGGCGGCCACCTCCGCCGAGGCACAGCGGGCGGCGGCGGCATCCCAAGCGGCTGCCACCGTGGCCCAGACTGTCGGCGGAAACGCCAGCGGCGCCGCCGCGACCACCGCGGCCAATCAGGCGGCCAGCTCCTCCGGCGCCTCCCCGACCGGGTCGGACTCGGGGCCTGTCGGCGGTACCGGTGCGGGCACCGCGGCACAGATGGCGGTCGTCACTGCAGCGGAATCCCAGCTCGGCGTGCCGTATGTCTTCGGTGGGGCCAGCCCTGCGGAGGGCTTCGACTGCTCCGGCCTCGTCCAGTGGGCCTGGGACCAGGCGGGAGTGTCCATCCCGAGGACGACCGAGACACAGTGGCCCTACCTCACCCATGTCGCGCTCAGCGCTCTCGAGCCCGGTGACCTCCTCTTTTATTACAACCTCGACAATGATGACCAGGTCGACCACGTGGTCATGTACGTCGGCTCAGGCCCCTACGGCACCGACACCGTCATTCAGGCACCCTTTACCGGGGCAACGGTCTCGTACTCGCCCATCTTCACCGAGGGGCTCATCGGGGCCGGTCGGCCCTAGCCCATCGGTTGGCGCCGGCGACCCGACTCGTCCGGCGCCGACATCAGGTGGAGAATAGGCACATGACCGGGAACGAGGAGGCTGAGGGTCCGTCCGTGCCCGTAATTGGTGACGGCGCTGTCTCGCTCTCCCTGGTCATACCCGCCTACAACGAAGCGTCGCGATTCCAAGAGGGCGTGCGCCGCCTGCGCACCGCCATCGAAGCCGGTGCCGTCGCTCCTGGCTCCACGGAGTTCGTGGTTGTCGACGACGGCAGTGCGGATGACACGACGACCGTGGCCCGGGCGCTCTTCGCCTCCTTTCCGCACGTGCGCCATGTCCGGCTGCCCGAGAATCGTGGCAAGGGTGGTGCGGTGCGCGCCGGCGTCGCCGTGGCTGCCGCTCCCCTCATCGCCTTCGCCGACGCGGACATGGCCATCGACCCGGCGCAGACGCCACAGTTCGTCGACGCCCTGGCGCGCTACGACTTGGCCATCGGGGCACGCGCTGCGACGGGTTCCTCGGTGGATCGCACCAGCCTCAAACGTTCCATCATGAACCGCGCCTTCAATCAATTGGTCAACGCCCTCACCCACGTTTCGCTCGCCGACACCCAGTGCGGGTTCAAAGCGTTCAGGGCGCCGGCCGCCAAGCTCCTGTTTCACTGCTCGGTCACCGAGCGGTTCGCCTTCGATGTCGAGATACTGTCCCTGGCTCGGCGATTCGGTCTTCCCATCGCCGAGATCCCGGTGCAGTGGCTGCGGGTCAAGGGGAGCCGTATCCGGCCATGGACCGACGCGCGCTCCATGGCCCGGGATGTGTACCGCGCCGGCCGCAGCGAGAACGCTGGCCCACCGGTCCCCACGTTGGCGGTGAAGCTGCCCGCCGGCGGCAACGGAAGTGACGACATCGCGGCCCTCCCGGCGCTCCGCAGCGGGCTGGCTCCGGGACTGACCATCCTCGGTGGTGGCGAGCGGTTTCGGGTGCTCTGCCCTCTCACGACCGAGCCCGAGATCGAGATGGTGGCCATGCGGATCGGCACCCTGTGCTCGGGTGCGGCGATTGAGCGCACGACCACGACGGTGGCGCAGCTGTGCACGCTGGCGCCGCTGTCGACGAGCGGGGACAGCCCTCCGGCGGGGATCGTGCCCTGCCCGACTCCGAGCATTGCCGGGAAGAGACTGCGCGACTGACGCTCGCTACGATGGGGCGGTGACGGACGGGCACACGGTGGCTACGGCGACGAAGCGCTCCACGGCCGTCGTACCCATCCGCATCCCGCCCGACTCCCCCGATCCGGACGTAGGCACCCGCTTGTCCGATGTCGATGAATGGGGACGTTCCGAGCGCTTCCGCGCCCTGACCCGCACCCTCTACGAGCCCGTCTACTCGCGATGGTTCCGCGTCGAGTGGGAAGGGCTGGAAAAGATTCCGGCGGTGGGCGGCGCACTGCTGGTGCCCAACCACGCGGGGGCCATCCCCTCCGACGCACCGGTGATCATGCACGGGATAGAGAAGGAGCTGGGCCGGCCCGTCTACGGCCTGGCCGACTATTTCTTCCGCACGGTCCCTGTTGTGGGCACCCTCTGGGCCCGGGGCGGGGGCGTCTCGGCCCGACCGGCCAACGCCTACCGCCTGCTCAAGGAGCAGGGACAGCTGGTTCTCGATTTCCCGGAGGGCACCAAGGGCCCGTCCAAGTCGTTCACCGACCGCTACCAGCTACGGCGCTTCGGGCGCGGCGGATTCGTCGAGATAGCCATGCGGGCCGGAGTCCCGGTCATCCCCGTGGCGGTGATCGGGTCCGAAGAGGCCATGCCGGTGGTGTTCCGGCTGCCGACCTTGGCGAGGGCGCTCGGTATCCCCTATTTCCCCGTCACCGCCAATCTCTTGGCCCTGGGCCCCCTCGGCATCGTGGTGCCCTTCCCGGCCAAGTTCAAGCTCCGGGTGCTCGACCCCATCCATTTCGACGTACCGCCGGACCAGGAGCGCTACTCCAAGAGCCGGGTCATGGAAGAGGCCGAGCGCATCCGCGGCCTGATACAAGAATCCGTCTACGACATGCTGCGAGACCGCCGCAGCGTGTGGTTCGGCTGAGGATCTCCCCGGTGGCACACCGCGTGCTCGTCACGGGCGCCGACACCTTCTGGGGCGGACGGATGATCCAGGCGCTCGAGTCGGACCCCAGCATGGACGTGATCCTGGGGATGGGCGCCCATGCCCCCTCGGTCCCCTTCGAGCGCGCCGAATTCGTGCAGGCGGACCAGAACTACTCGATCCTCCACCGCATCGTGAGAGCGACGCAGGTCGACATCATCCTCCATACGTTCCTGGTCACCGACGGCCTCTCACAACGGGCCCTACACGAGACGAATGTGATCGGGACGATGAACCTGCTCGCCGCCGCCGGGGCGAGCGGCTCTTCGGTACGCCATATCGTCGTGAAGTCCTCTACTCTCGTCTACGGCTCCTCGGCGCGCGATCCCAGCACGTTCGAAGAGAACACCCCTCGATCAGGTCCGGCGACACATCGGATCGAGCGTGCCCTGTTGGAAGCCGAGGGCATGGTGCGGGACTTCTCCGAGGACAACCCCTCCACGTTGGTCACGGTGTTGCGCTTTGCCAATGTGCTCGGACCCCATCTGACCACCGCCATCAGCCGCAACCTCTCGCGACCGATCGGCCCATCGATCTTCGGGTTCGACCCCCTTTTGCAGTTCGTGGCCGAGGGCGACGTCGTGCGTGCCCTGCTCCACGTGACCCGAGGTGGCGTACCGGGCCTCTACAACGTGGCCGGTGCCGGCCGTCTGCCCTGGAGCGAGGTGGCCGCAATCTGCGGCACGCGCCTCGTCCCGCTGTCCCCCTACAGCCCCTTGAAGTTACGGCCGCTGGCGCGCCTGTTCGACCTTCCCCCCGAACTGGTGGACCTCTTGCGCTACGGACGGGGCGTCGACACGCGCCGCCTGACCGCCACCGGCTTCGAGTACGAGGCCACCAGTGCGGGCGCGGTGCACGCCTTCATTCGCGCCGTCCGCCTGCGCCGCAGCGTGGGAAGGGCTCCCTCGTCGTACACCTACGAGCACGATGTCGAGCAATTCTTCCGGCACTCACCTTCGGTAGTCGGCTCGCCGGACCGCTAAAGGATCACGGTGACAGCCAGTCCCCGGAAAGCTCGAGTTCGCGCAACGCCCACTCCTCCGAAGTGATGCCATAGCGCACGTGGTCCTCCCACACGCCGTCGATCTCGAGGAATCGCTCGGCGATTCCCTCCTGCCGGATGCCGAGCTTCTCCACGACGCGGCGGCTGGCCGTGTTCCTCGGGATGATCGATATCTCGACTCGGTGCAGCGAGATCGCCTCGAAGGCGAATTGGAGTGTCACCACCACCGCCTCGGGCACGAAGCCCCGTCCGGCCAAGGCCTCGTCGATCCAGTAGCCGATGAAGGCGCTCTGGAACGGCCCCCTCTGAATTGATGAGAGCGTGACCTCACCGGCAAAGCGCTCGCCCACGAAGATGCCGAATCCGTACCCGCTCCCGAGATGCCGCTCGCGCTCGCGAATGCCGCAGCGCGCGGCGAAGCTTGACCGGTCCTCGGAGGGCACTGGCGCACCCTTAGGGCGCGGTTCCCAGCGCAGCAACCACGCACCGCACCGCGTCCGCACTTCGTGCCACTCGTCGAAATCGTTCTCGGTCAGTGGCCGTAACATGACCCGCCGCCCGTGCAGTTGCAGTGGAGGATTGCGTACTGACCTTGCCGCACTCATCGGTCGAGCACCTCCTTCAGCGCACCGAGGAGCGTCACGACATTTCGTGGACGCGCCGTGTGCCCCATACAACCGATCCGCCATACTTTGCCCGCCAACTTGCCCGCCCCGGCACCAATTTCAATGCCGTAACGGGTCAGGAGCAGCCGGCGGCAGTCCGCCTCGCTCATCCCCGAAGGCAACGAGTCGGGGACCTCAACCGTCGTGAGCTGGGGTAGGCGGTGTGCCGCGTCGGCGAACAGGGTGAGGCCCAACGCCTCGAGGCCGTCCTGCAGGTGCCGGCCACACTCCGCGTGGCGGATCCGCGCCGCCTCGATCCCTTCGTCGAGAACGGCGCCCAGCCCGGCGTGGAGCGCTGCGATCATGGTCACCGGAGCAGTGTGGTGGTACACCCGGGTGCCTTCGGATCCCTCCTGGACATAGCGCGACAAAAGATTGAGGTCCAGGTACCAGCTCAGCGGACGCGCCACCATCCGCTCGCGGGCGCGCAGCGAGACGGTCAGCGGCGCCAAGCCGGGCGGGACACCCAGGCACTTCTGCGTGCCGCTATAGGCGATGTCCACCTTCCAATCGTCAACCGCCACCTCGATGCCACCAAGCGACGTCACCATGTCCACCAAGAGGAGCGCCTCCCCCTTGCCCGCCCCGAGCGGCGCGACATCGTTGCGAACGCCGGTGGAGGTTTCGGCGTGCACCACGGCAATGATGGACGGAGAGGGATGTGCGGAGAGGAGGGCCTCGGGATCGATCGACATCCCCCACGGTGCATCCACCCTGATCACCTGTGCCCCCACGCGGTCCGCCACCTCGCACATCCGCTCCCCGAACACTCCGTTGACCCCGATGACGACGGGATCGCCGGCCCGCACGAAGTTCACGAACGATGCTTCCATGCCTGCGGAGCCGGTTCCACTCACCGGCAGGGTCAGCGCGTTGGCCGTGGCGAAGACCTGCCGCAGTCGCTGGTTGGTGTCATCGAGCACGGCGAGGAAGTCGGGATCAAGGTGCCCCAGCACCGGCCCGGCCAACGCCTCGGCCACCTCGGGATAGGGATTGCAAGGACCCGGGCCCATGAGAAGGCGGTCGGATATCGGCATCGGCGCATCGTGGCAGGTCCGTGCTCACCGGCGCCAACGCGCCGGGCGCAATTCGCACCGTCCGGTAGATTGCCAGCGTGGAACGGGTTCTCTTCGCGCACCGGACCCCTCCTCCCCCCCGTCCCGACGTGGCACAGGATCCTGGCCCGTATTCGGATTGGGTGCGGCTCCGCGAGGCGAGGCGGAGCCGGGATTTCGTCGGCCGAGCGCAGGCCCATCCACTCCACCTCGTCATGGTCATCGCCGGAGAGCCACCGCCCGAGACCGTACAGACCCTTCATGCGCTGCAGCAGCAAACGACCCCGCACTGGACGCTCACCGTGGTGGCTTCCGCTGCCTGGCAGACATCCTTTACGGCGCTTGTCGCCGTCTCCGGGCTGCAGCGTACGAGCCAGCGGGTCCGGGTCGTGTACGTGACGGATCTGCACCCGGCGGAAATGCTCCGCCATGGGCTGCGGGGCGCCGGCGCCTCCGATGTCGCGCTGCTCTTCCCCGGCGACGTCTGGGCCCCCGACGCGGTGGCACAACTCGCAAACGCCGTCTCTCCCCGCGTGGTCGCCTATGCCGACGAGGACTGCAGGGACGCCGGCGGCGACCACACGGCGCCCCGCCTCAAGCCGGACTACTCACCGGACTTCCTTCTCACCTCTGGCTATACCGGGCGACCGTTGGCCCTGGGCGCCGACATCGCGCAACTCCTGGCGGCATCTCTCGGCACCCCCGATCTGCTCGAGCACGACGTGGCACTCCGAGGATGCGCGGCGGCGGAACGGGTCGTGCACATACCCGAAGTCCTTTGCCATCGCCTGATCGCACCGCTCGGTCCCCATGGTGCCGACACGGGCCAGGTCATTGCCGCATTGGCCCGGCGGAACGAAGCCGCTGACGTCGCGGCCGGTGAGACGCCGGGCACTTGCCGCGTCCGGCGGAGCGTCCCGGTGGGGACGACGGCGAGCATCATCATTCCGTTTCGGGACGAACCAAAGTTCCTCCGCGCCTGCATCGCGTCGATCGACACCACGGCGGCAGGCATCCATCCCGAGCTCATCCTGATCGACAACGGGTCCGTACAGCCCGAGACAGCCACCCTGGTGGAGCGCCTGGCCCAGAGAGACGACACCACCGTGCTGGCCGACGCCCGGCCGTTCAACTGGGCCGAGCTGAACAACGTGGCGGCCCGGGATGCATCGGGTGACGTGCTCGTCTTCCTCAACAACGACATAGAGGCCGTGCAACACGGTTGGCTCGATCGCCTGGTGGCCCAAGCCATGCGCGCCGACGTGGGTGCCGTCGGCGCCCGGCTCCTCTACCCCGATGGGCGCCTGCAGCACTGCGGTGTGGTGATCGGCCTGGGCGGAGCCGCAGGACACGTTCTCATCCGCCTGGACCAGCACCAACCGGGGTACCTCAACATGGCCGTCTGCACCCGCGAGTGCGCGGCCGTCACCGGCGCGTGCCTGGCCACCCGGCGCGACGTCTTCGAGTCCCTGTCCGGGTTCGATGTCACGCTCGGCATCGATCTCAACGACATCGACTATTGCCTACGCGGCCAGCGCCGCGGCCTGCGCGTGATCTACGAGCGGGAGGCCGAGTTGGTGCACCACGAGTCACCGAGCCGGGGCACGGCCGGAGATGTCAAGGACATCGTGCGCTTCATCGACCGGTGGAAGGACTCCATCGTGGCGCGTGATCCCTATCTCAACCCCAATTTGACGCGGGTAGACTCGTCGTGCGCGCTGCGTGGTCCCGAAGAGGAGGAGTGGTGGCGACAATGGCACGCGAGCCTGTCCCCGCAATGAAACCCGGCGCGCCGGGTGACGAACCACCTCCCGCCATGTTCGATCGCCCCACCGACGTGACGGACCCGCTGCCTCCGGTGCGGGGCAGTGAACACGTCGCATCGCTGCATGCGGCATGGGGGCGGATGGCGGCATCCGAAGCCGTGCCGGAGACCTCGGCCTGGCGGAGGGTGGGCCGCAAGGCTCGTTCCCTCGCCGACCGCGGCCTCGGGCGGCCCGATCGCGAGGTGATGGCCAATCTCATCCGAGCCGTCGACGCCGTGGCGGCCCGCTGTGACGAACTATTGGAACGACTCACGAGCCAGCAGGTCAGCATTGACGACATGGCCACCATTTACGGCGAGGAGCTGACAAGGATGCGCGCCGAGCTGGCCCGGGTGGCCAGCCGCGCCCGCCCGCCCGCCGATGATGGATGAGCCCCGACAGACACTGATCTGCAGCCGCTCCTGGACATCCGCCGATTCGGAGCTCGCCTTTGTCACCCGATCGCTGGCCGGTGCGGCATCACGCCACAGCGAGGTGGTTGTCGTCGTCCCCTCCCCCGCCGGCTCCATCACGCCGGACGGCGCCTTCGACCTCGCCGGGGCGGGGTGGAGCGGCCCCGGCGAGTGGCCGGCCGCGGGGCACGCGGTCCGGCCGGCACAACTTCGCGGCGCGCCCACCGTCATCGTCGACGAGGCCGACGCCGCCACGCTGCGCCTGGCCAAAGAGCTGGCTCCGGGGCGGGCTGTCGCTGCCGTGGCCGGCCGACCCGCTGCGCCGGGAGTGCGCCCCCTGCGCTTTTCCGGCGCACCCGAGGGGAAGCCGGCGGAGGTCATCGGCGTGCACATCCCGGTCAATCCTCTCGCCGCCCAACACCGCTTCAACGGGCTGGGGTTCACCGGCTATCTGCTCGTCCTCTCGGATCGTGCCGGCGCGCCGGAGCCCCGGCCGCCCACCGAGATGGCTGCCTGGCTCACGGCCCGCTTCCCCGCCGCTGATGTCGTGGTCATAGAGAACGGCTCGGCCGCCGTGTGGCGCGGGCGGGCCCTGCGGGGCGAGGTGAACGTCGACACCCGCACCGACCTCTGGCGCCTCCTGGCCCACGCCAAGATGACCATCGATCTCGCTCCGGGAGAGATCGTGGCCCGCGAGTGCGTCGAGTCGCTGCGCTTCGGCACCCCGATCGTCGTGCCGTCGGTAAGCGCCGCCTGCCCTCATGCGGACGCCGGAGGGGGGATGAGCTACCGGGGGTTCTCGGATCTCCTCCGCGCCGTCGAGACGCTCGGGGACGATGAGATGCGCGCGGGGGCGGCGCGCCGCGGCCGCATCTACGCCGATGCCCGCTACGGGGACCCGGTCGCCTTCGTCGACCAGGTGGCGCGGCAGTTGGGCCTCGCACCGGCCCTGTAGGGCAGCCCCCTCACGTCAGCGCGCGTCGCCAGTACACACCGGTCCAGTCCACGGGGACGATCTCATCGTCTATCCCGTTGGCCTGGCGGAAATCGGTGACGGCCTGGCGGCAGGCCTCGATGCAGCCGTAGTCGTCCACGATGACGAAGCCGCCGGGCGACACCTTGTGGTAGAGCGACTCGAGGATCTGGATCGTCGACTCGTAGTAGTCGCCGTCCAGCCTGAGAACCGCCAGCGCGTCGACCGGCACCGCCGGCAGGGTGTCCTTGAACCATCCCTCGACGAATTCGACGCTGTCGTCGAGCAGGTCGTAGCGGGCAAAGTTGGCCTTCACCTGATGCAGGCTGACCGCCAGCTCGTCGAAACTCGACAGGTCCTCGGGGATGTCCTGGGGGAAGTTGACCCCATCGGGCGGGGGAAGACCCTGGAAGGAATCGGCCACCCAGACGCGACGGTCCGTCACCCCGTGGGCGGCCAGGATGCCCTTCATGAAGATGGTGGCGCCCCCGCGCCAGACGCCGGCCTCCAAGAGGTCGCCCGCTACCTGATCACGCAGGACCGTCTCGACACAGGACTGGATGCAGTCGAGGCGGAGGATGCCGATCATCGTCTCGGCGTCCTCGGGCCAGTCCTTCCCGATCATCCGCACGGCGCGCTGCTGGGCCAGGTCCACGATGTCGCGGCCCGGGGCGTCGTTCAGGAACAGGATCCTGGTGAGGCTGGCCTTCAACAACTCGAGGTACCGCGACGCTCCGGGTCCACCCGGCTCGACCCGGTGCCCCCCGGCCCCTTCGTCGTCACTGCGCTGCACAGCGGGCCGCAGTGGCCGCTCCTCGAGGAGCATCCGCAGCTCGTCGGCCTGCGCCGCCTGGGCCTTGACCTGCTCTTCGAGCGAGGCATTCAGCGCCGCCAGCCGGCGCGCCTCGTCGCGCGCCGTCGCCAGGTCCGCCGCGAACCCAGCCTCGGCGCGCTGGAGCCGGCGCTCGGCGTGGGCGAGCAACCCGCTCGTGGTCGATTGCAACGCGGCATGACGGCGGGCGAGGTCCGGGTACAGGGCGTCGGAGGGCGTCGCCGCCTCGGCTCCGTCCTCGGCGGCCTCGTCGGGGTGTGGATCGATTCCCACGACCCGCTCCACGACCTCTCTCGTGACTTCGAGATAGCGACGACCGTGGTGCGTGTCCGGCTCGAGATGGGCGCCGTTGGCCCAGTCGTTCCAGGCGTTCACGAAGACAAGGCCCGCGCCACCACGGACGGCGGCCTGGCGGCTCAGCGCCGCGCCCAGCCACTGCCCGTAGCGTTCCGGGGTGGCGTCGCGCGCCATGAGCGCCCCCCCGGCGGGGTGCCGCGGCGCGCTGTCCCACCCTGTGGCGACGCACGGGTACCTGATCCACGCGGGGTCCGGACGCCCCAACGAGGTCGTCACAAGGTCCTGGTATTCGACCACCGTGGTGGCGGATGCCAATCCGGGCAGCTGCATCGCCGAAGCGAGACGGTCGGCGCCGCGCGGCAGGGTCATCTCCATGCTGGCATCGAATCCCCACGCCGACGGATCACCCGGCGACACGTCGGATTCGCACAGCACCAGCCACGGCGCGCCCACCCCCACCTCGGCGCACCGTTCCCGCCAGGCGGCGGCGGTGCGCACGGCATCAGGAAGCCGATCGACCGAGGAGACAACGAGGAGCGGACGATCACCGAGCCGGATGTAGCGGGGATCCTTGAAGTACTCCATCAACCGGTCGATATGGGCGATGTCGTCATCCTCGTCGAAGGTCTGCTCCACGAGCAGCTCACCCGTCGTCCGGCGCAGACTCTCGTTGCACCACCAGAGTGCGAAGGGGAAGGCCGGCGACCCGGAGCGCAGCACCTCGTCCGCGGGTCGCTCGAACAGCTCGCGCCCACCGAACCAGTAGTGCGAGTAGAGGAAGCCATGTACGCCGTGCTGGCGCGCGAGGCGGGCCTGAGCCAGGCGCGTCTGTGGGACACGCAGGTCGTAAAACCCCAGCTCGCCGGGAAGCCGGGGCGGGCCATGGCCAGGGGTGACGTGCTGCGCTCCCGCCACCAGCCCCCACTCGCTGAAGCCGTCCCCGTACCACGCGTCGTGCTCGGGCAGCTGGTGGAACCGGGGCTGGTAGAGCGCCACGACGCGGGGCGCCTGATCCGTTCCCGCGGTGGTGGCCGAACCGTCAGGAGACACCATCAGCGTCCGTCCGGCCCCGCCCGGGTGAATGCCCTCCGTGCCGCTCGGTACGCCCGGCGGGCAACGGTGGCGAGCGGCTGTGGCCGGGCACCCGGGGGCGTGGTGCCGGCGCGCTGCGCACTCTCGGCCAGCCCTTGATTGAGCCGGGCGATGATCTGGTCCAAGCCGGCGACGTGGCCGTCCAGTGCACCAATGTGGCGGTGCAGGCTCGTCACCTGATCGATCAGAGAAGCGCGCTCTTGGACCAAGGCGGCGTTCTCCGCTGCCATTTGGTCGTGACGCTGGGTTGCCTCGGCGACTTCCCGGCGCAGAAGGGTCTCGCGCACCTGCTCGTGGTGGACGTGATCAGCGAGCTCGTTGATCCGGTTGGTCAGATCGGCCACGACCTGTGCGCCATCGTCGCGTACCGACTTCATCACGAACTGGTAGGACTCCGCTTCGGGGTCCGTCAGGATCGCGTCGATGACCGGTTGGGGCACGTCCGCGCGCTCCACGTCGAGCTCGGAGTGAAAGAGCGGCACAACTATCCGCCTCGTCTCCACCGGTAAGAGCCCGGCGTCACGGAGGAGCTCCCGCACGCTCTCCAGGGTGAAGAAACGGAGGTGGGTCCGGTCCAGCAGCCCGACGTCCCGATAGCGGAACGATCCGGCCAACAGCGCGAGACGCACGTCGCCGTGCGCGATGTTGGGCAAGGAGGTCACGACGATGCCCGACGGCTTGAGCTTGTGCACCGCCGATCTCAGCGCCGAGAGTGGATCGCGCAGGTGTTCGAGCACGTCCCCGCAAAGCACCACATCGAATGACGCGTCTGCGACGTCGCCCCACACCTCGCCGCGATCGATGTCCCCCACAATGACGCGCTCCGCCCATTTCTCGGCCACGGCCGCCGCCTCGGCGTCGAGTTCGATACCCACGACGGAACAGCCTCGCTCGGCCATCGCCCTGGAGAGGTACCCGGTTGCGCAGCCCAATTCGAGGACGGACTTGTTGTAACCGACCATGGACAGGAGGTACGCGTGCGTGTTGTTCTCGGCCTCCGGATCAACGGTCGTGTCGTAGACAAAAGCCAACGGGTGTCACTCCGATCGGGAGCAGGCGAAGGAATTGCAACTATAACGGACGGCTTCGCCGGCCTTCGCCCACATCGGGGCGCCCGTCAGCGTACGAACCGGCGGAAGCTGCGACGCAGCACCGGAGGCACATGGCGGGTGATGCCGAGCCTTCGCACCAGCGGTGCGGTGGCCATCGACTTGGCCATCGCGCGCAGGCTGCGCCCGCCGCCGGCGGACTGGTCCGGGGCAATGGACAGGGGCCCGGGGAGGAAGCACACCACGTCTCGAACCGGCTCGCCTCCGGCGACGGAGAGCTCCGATGTCACAAGGGAACCGGGGTCGCCGGCCGGACCGACGGCGAAGACGGGATGGCTGAACGGCGTGATCCCACCGAGAACGAAGCCCAGCCGCTCCGCCCCGGCGCCCGGGGCATCGCCCACCGAAACGCGCAGGCCGTCGGCCCGCCGCAGGCACCACAGCGGCACCGCACCGGGCACCGGGTCCCGGAGCACGTAGCCGCGCAGCACATTCCCGCGCCCATCGCGCTCGTCGACCAGGACGGCCCAATCGGGGACGGCCGATGCGATCTCGTCCATGACCGGAGCCGGAACGGCGGCACCGATGAAGCCGACGGCGTCGGCGCGCGTCAACCCAGCTTGCACTCCCTCCCTCGAGCAGGTGGTGAGCAGCCATCGCTTCTCGTCCTCCGACGACATTGCAAGGAGCGGAACTGACCCCGGCGCGTATTCCCGGAGGATCCGCGCGATGATCCGTCCCGCGCCAAAGCCGCGGGAGGTGAGGGGCTCGGTCGCCGTGGCGTAGGCGATGGTACGCCCGCGTCGCATCTCGAACAGGTCCACCAACTCCGTGCCCGGAGTGCCCGGCTCGTAGGCCGTCCCGAGCGTCCCTCTGAATTCGAGATAGTCCAGCCGGCGCCGCGCGTCCTCTCCTAGGGAGATCTGCCACGTCTTCTTGGTGGCGTCCCACCAACGGTAGAGCGGGCCCTCCGACCCATCCACCCGTGTGGCATAGCCGACTACGCCCTCGGTCACATAGCCGTCGGACATCAGTGGTTGCCAGTCGATGGCAAGGCGATGCCCCATGGAGCCCTCTGGCCGCGCCTTCGCGGGATGCAGACGGACAAGGGGGGCCTCCGCCGGATTGGGCCCGGAGAGTGAGCCGAGATTGTGGAGGGGCGTCACCGTCGCGCCCGCCGTGGACATCTCGGTGCCACTGACGTAACCCAGTCCACCGTCGGCGAGCATGGCCTCGCACAGCATGGACAGCGGCCGCCCCGGCGCAGCGTCGCCGATGGCCGCGACGGCGAGTGCGAAGGGGCGGGCCGCGGCGTCCCATCCCATGGGGGCGTCGGGATTGCAGCTGTAGCGGAACATGCCACCCGTGAGGGCCACCTCGTAGAGGGGCCATCGGCGTGATCCCAGATGGGGGCGAGCGGGCGTTCCGGCGGTATCGGGCGACCGCGCACTCGCTCGTTCCACGTAGAGCCCGGCGTGCGCACCCTCAATGACGGGGAGGCGCACGCGCGCCTGCCCGCGCGCCGCGCCGCCGGCCGCTTCGAGCGCCTGCAGGAGCTCGATGCGACCCGGCAGGGGCTCCTTCGCCACATAGCCGAGGGCGACCTCGCTGGAATCCCTCGGGGGCTCGTCGGACACCCGATAGGCCACGGAGTGGGTCTTCAGATCGAACCACTCGTACAGGGCGGTGGTGCCGGGGAACGGCTGTGCCCAGATCCACCCGACAAAGAGGCGGTCGGGCCCTTCAGGGTTTGCCCGGCCCAGACCGCCACGATCCGCCGCCGCCAGCGTGCCCTGCCCCCACTCGTCGACCACGAGGTGCAATCGGGCGGACCGGGGTGGCATCCAATCCGACCAGGCGCGCTCGGTCACCGCCTCGAGTCCGTCCCGGAAGGTGCCGGGAGGCTCGGGCAGGCGCCGGTACCCGCCGTCCGGGATGAACAGCGGCTTGGCCTCGAGCTGGCGGAAGGCGCGCTCGAATTCGGCCCCCCTGGTGGCCAGCGCAGGGTCCGCGCCGGGTGCCAACCCGATCTCGGCCTCGCCGGGAGGTGGGCGCGGCGCGGCGAGTGGGGTCAGCCCCGTCCCCCGCCCGTCGCCCCAGCCCGGGGGGGCTCCCCCGTAGTCCCATTCCTCCCCTCCTCCGCCCACCGACGCCAGGTGGTTGTAGAGAAGCGGAAATCCCGCCATGTCGGACCCGCTCGATTCCCGCCAGTTCGTGTAGGTGGCGCCCTCGACGACAAGGCCCAGGGGAACCCCCTTGTCCCGCCCGTCCGCCCGGCGCCAGCCGCAGCCCGGGTGCATCGCCGCGCGCACGGTGAGCGCCAGCGGCGTGGGGCGCGCAGCGGCGAGCCGCAAAACCCGCTCGACGAAGGTCGGGTCCTCCAGAACATGGGACCCGGCGTCTTCGAGCACCAGTACCCAGCGTCCCCGCAGGGCGGGAGCCTCAGCCCCGGACCGCGGTACGACCTCGAAGTCGTCGCAGGTCTGCCGCGTCACGGCCAGGTCCAGGCCTTCGGGCACCGCGACACTGAGCGCGGGCGCCCATTCCCGCTTGATCCCGATCAACCGCCGGCTGTCGTTGAGCTCGGGATGCAGGTCACGCACTTCGCGTAGGAAGGTGCCCTTCTCCTTGACCCCATCAGAGCGGGAGTACCCCCAGCGGCGGTAGAGCAACGGCGAGCCGTGGAACGGCCGCCCGAAGACACCGTGCTCGCCCAGGGTGATGAAGAAGTCCCAGTCCTCGTGCCCGTGCCGCAGGTCGGCCCGGAATTGATTCCCGGCGTCGAAGACGGCGCGGTCGATCAGCCCGCCCATGCAGCAGAAGTTCCGGTTGAGCAAGAGGTAGAGGTTGTACGGCGGCATCACCACGAGATCCCGTTCGTTCCCGTAGAACTGCATGTCGGGATAGACGAAGCCGACTTCCTCCGGTGCTCCCGCCAGACTACGCAGCGCCGACTCCACGTGCCGGTCCGTCACCAGGTCGTCGCTGTCGAGGAAGAAGATTGCATCCCCGTCGCTGTGCTGCACGCCCGTGTTGCGGGCCGCTCCCGGTCCCCGGTTGGTCTGGCGCACCACCGAGACGTCAGTGGCCGCGAGCGCGTCGAGAACGGCCAGGCTCTGGGGATCCGTCGAGCCGTCGTCGACGATCACGATCTGGTCGACCGGACGGGTCTGGGCCCGGATGGAGTCGATCGCCTCCCTGACGAACATGCCGTGGTTGAAGAAGGGCAATACGGCGCTCACCGTGACTTCGGCGCCAGCCCGTACGCGTCGCTTCACGGCTCCGTCCCGCCCGCCCTAACCAACGCTGCTCGCCAGGAGCTGCCCGTACGCATCCTGGTGCGCCTGCGCCATGGCTTCGGGGCGACGCGCAGCAGCATCGGGCATCACCCTGATCTTGGAAGGCGGGATGAACGCTGCCTCGAGGTGATTGCCGGTGGCGTCGTCCGACGCGAAGAAGAGGTCGACCAGGTTCCCGTACCGCGCGGTGGCGTAGGTCACCAGTACGGGCGACTGCGCGCCCTCACCTCCCAGATCGATCACGACGCGCAACCGGGGAAACGAGAAGCGCAGTGCCGGCAACAGATCGAGCGCCACCTTCGAATGGAGGATCTGCACCAGGCCGATGTCCCGGCTGGCGACGAATTCCATGACGAACTCGGCCACCTCCGACTCGTCGATGAACTCGTCGAGGTGCCAGCTCTCGCCGGCGAAGGCCGTGACCGATTCGCAGAAGGCGCCTTGCGAAAGGGCGACCCCCACCAGGTACTGACGGAACCGGCCCGCCGGCACGAGTGGGAGCCACGGAGGGATCGCCGCGTGCCCGTCGGAAGCCGACACCACGTAGAGGATCCCGGAAGGAACCGGGGTCAGCGCCATCTCGCCGTCGCCGCCTCCTGGCACCAGGGAGTAGCCCCGGGCAAGCACGCTCCCTACCCGGCGATCCTGCAGCTCCCGGTCCGCCGAGGGCCGAACGCGCACGGTGACGCGCCCGGCCGGGCCGGCGTCATCGATCTCGCGCAAAAGGGCGGCCCAGTCGTCGTCCGCGTCGGTGACCGCGATGCAAATGTCCCTGGTCACGACAGCAGACTTTAGTCGTACCCCTCCTCGCGGCCCGCCGCCTGGGGTCCCCACTAGGGCATTCGCCGCAGGCGGCGCGCGGCACCACCGAGGGCCCGCAAGGGCGCCGACAACCTCCAGCTGGCGGACTGGCGCAACTCCTCCATCTGTCGGCGCACGGTCTGCTCCGCCGCGGCGTGGGTGGCGCAGGCCTCGCGCGCCGCTGCCAGCTGGTGCTCGAGCTCGCACCAGTCGTCGCGCTCTCCGGCGGCACGGCGATGGGAGCTCTGCAGCGCCGTCAACATCCCACTTCCCAACGTGAGAGTGCCGTGGTCGAGAAGCGCCAGGACCTCGGTGCGGTCGCGTTCCCACGCGCGTTCGTGCGGCGAGGTGGCCGTGTCCTCCTTGACGCGCCGCAGGTACGTGACCTCCCCGGTGTCGTGGCTCCCATTGGCCAGGAACGCGATCAGCTGTGCCGCCCACTCCTCGGTCCCCGCTGGCAACCCCGGTGGCAGTGCACGCGCCACCGCATGCCGCGGGAGAGCACAGCCGAGCGCGGGCCCGGGCGGCGAGTCGAGGAACTCGAGGAGGTCGAACGACACCGTCGGTTCGCTGGACCTCGGAGGCCCCACGGTGGTGACCACGGGGTCGCCCCGCCTGTGTTCGCACTCGACGACCTGGGTCGCGGTGAGGAAGGTCAGGACACGATCGTCGGCGCGCGCGCCATTGGTGGCGATGGTCTCGGCCCAGTGGCCGAACACGATGTCGAGGGGACGAACCACGGAGATGTAGCGAGCCTCCGACATGCGGGCACAGAGCAGGAGCGGCGATTCCGGACGGGTAGCCGGCAGCGCCGTGAGACGCACGCGCTCGGAGAATCCCACATCGAAGGCCGCGATCAGATCACGGAAGGGGACGAGCGCTTCGGCTGACGCCTCGGGGACGACGATCATCACGTCGAAGGCGTCGCAGGTCTGCGCGGCAAGCGACAGGAGGGTCTCGGCGATCAACTCGGCCTCATCGGTCCTGGGAGCGATGAGCGCCGTCACCCACGGCAGCACGGCATCAGGCTGGTCACTCGTCATAGAGGAACCTGTGCGCCGCGTAGTTGTAGCCGACGAACTGCGCGACATGACCCTCGGGGTCGAGGGGTTGGGGCAGGTCGCCCCGGGCCCGACGTTCCTCGAACGCCTCGACTGCCTTGGCGTGCGCCGGCAATCCGGAGGCGACGAGGCCGGCCGACCACTTCTCGACCAGATCGGGGCGCGCGTACTTCCATGCCATCATCAGGGCGGCCTCGGCCGAGAAATAGACCTCGGCCTCTCCCGCCTCCACCTGGCCCTGCGGATCGAGGCGCTTGTCATGGAACACGCGCGCGGTCGGCTGGTAGACGACTCGATAGCCGGCCAATCGGGTTCGCCAGCTGAAGTCCACGTCGTCGCAGTACATGAAGAAATTTGCTTCGTCGAAGCCTCCCGTGCACATGATCACCTCGCGACGGACCAGCATGCACGCGCCCGACGCCCAGCTCGTATCGCCGGTTTGGCGGTCGAACTCCTTGGGGTGCTCGAGTGGGAGTTGGCGACCCTCCACGATCCCGATAACCGCGTCGTCCATACCCCGGCACAGCTCCGCGAGCAACCGTGGGTCGGCGTAGCAGTCGGGATTGATGATTGCCACGAGGTCGCTCTCCGCCTCGGCGAACAGGTCGTTGTTCCCTCCAGCCGAGCCGCGGTTCCGGGCGAAGAAGAAGTAGTCGAAGCGGTGCACCCCGGCCGCCACCAACGACGTCCGCAAAGATTCGACCTCACCGTCGGTCAACGCTGGCTCGGGAGAGCTGTCACCCATCAGGACCGAGACCTCCCCGATCAGCGCGTCGTGCCGGACGCGGGCGATGGCGGGCCCGAGGCTGGCCGCCAACTTCTCGATGCTCCGCAGCTGGTGCTCGAAGAGGACGACCTGTACGGCCAGTGATGGGATTGCGCCGTTTTGATCCATGCGCTCAATCGCCGGCCGGGACGCTCTTGGTGGCTGGTGCCACCTGGGCCGGGACGCGACGCGGTGCCGTGGCCGCGGGCTTGCCCTGGATCTTGTTGGCCCACCAGGCGGGGGCGCGCCACAGCGTCGGGAGCCGAAGTGCCTTGAGCCGCAGGAAGGTGCGCTCGACGAGGAACCAGCTGGCGACGGCGCACAGCATGCTGGCGGCGAAGCAGATCAACAGGTAGGGCACGAAGCCCCAGCGATTCACGCCGTACATCGTCGCCATCTGCTGGACCAGGTACGCGTAGACGTACATCCCATAGGAGAAGTCACCGTAGCGGTCCAGCTTGGGCAACCGTGGCCGGACCGCCACCCAGAAGCAGAGGTAGGCGAACGCCGGCTCTCCCACCACGTTGAACCAGCCGAAGCGCAGGCTGACGAAGAACGTGATGGCCGCGACCAGCGCCCACGCCCGAGATATCACGATGCGGTCTCTGAAGAGATAGATGACGACACCGAGGGCGAACATCGAGGTGAGGAACGGCAATTCCACGTCGGAGAAGGCGGGGATGACGCTCTTGATCCAGGCCGGATGGTAAAAGGCCTCGATGTTGGAGAACCAGAGGAAGGCCGCCATGCACAGGACGATCCATTTGCCCCGCTGGAGGATGCCGAATATCCCCAACACCATCACGGCGAGATAGCACTTGAACTCGTAGATCAAGGTCCACAAAGAGCCGTCGAATGCGTGGGGCAACGGGTTCTTGCCCAACAAATTGTCGATGGGGTACTGATGGATCCACAGCCAGGCGTTGCCGGTCAGGTAGCGCAAGGGAGAGTCCGGGTACCCGTCGAGGTAACCGTGCAGGGTCCCATGCTCGTGGAGAAAGGCCAATGGCCCGAAGAGGACCACCGTGGCCACGAGGCAGGCCCAGTACCCCGGGAAGATGCGGAGCACCCGTTTCCACAGGTAGCGCACCGACGTGGAGGAGCTGACGAAGCTCCTGGTGACGAGGAACCCGCTGAGGACGAAGAACCCGGCCACGGCGAAGCCACCGATGTCCTGTTGTCCCTTCGTCCACGCCCAGGACGGTTCCGTTCCGTGGTTGAATCCGCCCAGGGGAAACGTGTGGGACACCAGCACGAGCACCGCGAACACGAGGCGCAGCGACCCCAACGCGTTCGCATTGGGGTCGAACACCGCGGAGAGAGTGCGGCGGGGAGTGTGCCGCCGATGGGAGGCCCCGCGGCCAGACGCGTGCCGCGCCATGGATGGCGTCGTCATGCCCGTCCCCTCAGATGAGCCGGCGTCTGGGCGGCCAGGCCAGAGGGAGCGACTCGTGGGCCAGGGACAGATTGGGGCTATAGGCCGGATCGTTCTGCACCCACTCCCCCCACCGTCGGTGCAGGTAGCGGATGTCGCGGTCGAACCGCACCAGGTTCTCTCCCTCGACACCGCGGGAATCGGCCGGGGACTCGTGGTGGATCATTTCGGCGTAGGGCGTCCACCCGGTACGCCAGCCGGCCTCATTGAGCCGCAGGCAGAGGTCGACATCTCCGAACATGCCCGAGAAATGGTCCTCGGCGAAGCCGCCGATCGCCTCGAAGGCCTCCCGACGCACGGCCAGGCAGGCCCAGCTCACGGCAGAGGGACACTGCGCCAGGCGCAGCCGGCCGAAATAGCCATAGGAGAGGCGGTCGAAGAGCGCACGGTGGGGGTAGCCCACCGTTCCGCCGATGCCGAGCACGACGCCGGCGTGCTGAATCGACAGATCGGGGTAGAGGAGCTTCACCCCGACGCATCCGATGCCGGGGTGCGAGAGCATCCCGACGACCTCTTCGAGCCAGGTAGTGCTGAGGACCTCGATGTCGTCGTGCAGGAAGCACAAGACGTCGCCGCCGGCGGCCCGTGCGGCGAAGTTCCGCTGGGCCGAGTCGCTGAGATCATCCTTTTGCTCCACCACGATCGCCCCGTTCTGGTCCCGTAGGAACTGGCGCAGGGGCGGCCGGAACCCACCGTCGTCGAGCAGGACGAGTTCCACGTTGGCGTACGTCGAGAAGACCCGGATGCTCTCGACGCAGCGCTGCAAACGGTGCCCCGAACGGGGGAGGATGATCACGCTGACTTTCGGGGGGTCCGTGGGGAGAGCCCACTTGATCCGGTTGAAGCTGCTGCCCCACAGCGTCCGCACCTCCGCCGCCACACCGATCCTGTCAAGGTGCTCTTGCACCACGCGGCGCGAGGCTTCGACGACATAGGGCTTGGCGGCCACCGACGACGCCGTCGATCCCGGGTGCGAACGCCAGTGGTACAGCACGTGGGGCACGTGCACCACCTGATCGGGCCGGATCCGCTCGAGGACCCGCAACGCGAGATCCCAATCCTGGCTTCCCTCGAGTCCTTCGCGGAACCCACCGGCCAGGGCGACGAGGTCGGCGCGGATCATGCACAGATGGGAGAAGTAGTTCTGACCGAGGATGAGGATGGGGTCGAATTCGGGCTTGAAGTACGGGGTGTGCCGCATGCCGGTGCCATCGAGATGGTCCTCGTCGCTGTAGAGGATGCCTGCATCCGGTGTGTCAGCCAGGGCGAGCGCAGCCAGCGCGAGGGCGTGCTCGACCAGCACGTCGTCGTGGTCCATCAGGCAGAGCCAGTCGCCCGTGGCCAGCGCGACCGCATCGTTCGAGGAAGCGGAGATGTGCCCGTTGGACTGTCGCGTGTGGACCACAATCCGCTGGTCGAGCGCGGCGTACTCCTCGAGGATCTTGGCGACGTGCGCCTGGGTGGAGCAGTCGTCGGAGATGCACAGCTGCCAGTACGGGTAGAGCTGGGCCCGGACCGAATCGATGGCCTGGCGCAGGAACTCCTCCGGGGTGTTGTAGACGGGAAAGATGATGGAGATCAGGGGCTGGGCCCCCAGCGCGGCGACACGCGCCGCCAGCGCGACGCGATCGTCGTCGTTCAAGGTGTCGTAGAGCTCGATCCAGTGCGCGTAGCGCGTGTCGTGCGCTCCCATCTCGGCCGACCACTCCGCCTGTCCGCTCGCGGGCGCGCCATCGTGCTGCGGCGCCTTCCGGCCGGTGGGCAATCGCCCCAGGTACCGGCGCTTGATCGCCGCCAGAGAGGCGCGCAGGCCAGTGGCGTCCATGGCTGCGGTGGCCGCCTGCCGGGCCAGTGCCGCCTCGTGGAGGGCGACGGCGAGCTGATCGGCCAGGTTCTCCTGGCTGCGCGCCAGATGCTCGAGGAGCTCGTTGTGTGCTTCAGCCGCGCGCAGCCGCTCCAGGAGCGCCTGCTCGTCCTGCGGCACCGGCTCGCCGCTCACGGGCACCGGGCGAGCGACCGCGCCGTGGAGGGCAGTCCGCTCCGGGTCACTTCCGGCACAATGGAGACGTTACACGACAGCCCCGGCCGCTCCGGGCTTCCGTAACCCTCATGCGAGGCTGAGGACGATGCCGTCCAGGATGTCGCGCTCGGACGAGATCACCTCGTCGAACCCGTAGCGGACCTGGACCATTTCGAGGACCAGGGCCCCCCCGAAGATCACGTCGGCGCGTCCGGGGACCATCCCGACCAGGGTGCTCCGTTCCCGGGCCGACAGGGCGGCCAGCTGGGCACAGAGACGGCGGACCTCGTCGGCGCCGATGGCGGTGTGATGCAGCCTTTCCATGTCGTACTCGGCGAGCCCCAGCTTCAGCGACGCCAGCGTGGAGATGGTGCCCGCCAATCCGATCAGGCGGCGCGCCGGGCGCAGGGCAGCCAGTGCGCCCAGCTCCCGCTCCCCCCGATCGAGTTCGGCCGCGATGACGGTGCGCGTGGCCGAGATCTCTGCACCGGTGGGCGGATCGCTGGTGAGGCACCGCTCGGTGAGGCGTACACATCCGAGCTGGAGTGACACGGAGGACACCACCCCGTCGCGTCCCAAGGTGAGCTCGGTGGATCCGCCGCCGATGTCCACCACGAGCGTGTCGCCGGCGAACGTGGGCAGGTCGCCGCTCGCCCCCCGGTAGGCGAGCTCGCCCTCCTCTGTTCCGGTCAGGATCTCGGGCGCGACCCCGACGGCTTCCTCCGCCGCCTGGCTGAACGTCCCGCCGTTGACGGCGTCCCGGACGGCCGATGTCGCCACCATGCGCACCCGCTCCACCTCGTATCCGTCCATCGACCGCCGGAACTCGCGCAGCACACCGACCGTCCGGCTGATCGCCTCGGGCGCCAACCTGTTCTCCCGGTCGACCCCCTGGCCCAAGCGCGTGATGCGCATCACGCGGGTCAACTGACCGCCGCGCGCGTCGGCGACGAGGAGGCGGGTGGAGTTGGTCCCACAGTCGATCGCCGCCCGGGCGCCGGCCTTCACGCCGGTGCGAGGTCGGCGACGGGCAGCGCCACCTGCTCGCTCACCCATCGTCCGACGGGGTCCTCACCGCCGGCCAACCACCAGGCCACGTGCGCGTGCAGGCATTTGACCCCGCGGCGCGTGCCGCCCACTCCGCCGTGGGGTCGGGGTCCCGGCCATCCGGTGGGGATCAGCGCGTCGCGTTCTCGCGCGTAGCGCGCATGGGCCTGCTCCAATACCTCGGCACCGACGGCGCTCTCGGCCTGCTGCACGCCGCCTTGCGATTCGAGCCGGCCGACAAGGCTCCGGATCTCGGGGTCCACCAACCAGTAGCGCGTGGGCATGGGCCTGCCGTCGCGCAGGAGCGGATCGTTGGCGATCACCACGGGTCCCCCGTCCGTGCGGCGCACCACGACGGTGAAATCGCCCCCGGGGGCCCGGCCCAGCAGCCCCGCCACGCGGTCGAGGTCCGTCGGCGAGGGAACCTGGCCGGGAGAGCTCAACGCCAGAATTCGAGCGTGTCCACCATTCGGCTGAAGAAGCCGTGCGGCGTCGCGCTCCCTTGCGGCGCCGCGGCGCCGTGGGCCGGGTGCGCGTGCGACGCGGTGGCCGATGCGGTGGTGCCCGTCTCCGACCCGGGCGGGAGCACCGATGCCGAGGACGGTGCGACGGGCCCGCTGAGTGCGGGGTCGCCGGCGTAGGGAGTGCTCGCTTTGGCGGCGCCCGTCGGGGGGAGTACCTCATAGGCCTGCTGGCCGGGGCTGACCAGTTGGTACTGCTCCCGTGCGATCCGGGCGATCTCCGTCGCATTCTCGAGGTTCTTGCTCTCCTGCGCCAGAGCCGCGTCCTGGCGGTGCAACCCGCTGAGCTGCGCGTTGGCGGTCGTCAGGTCGGCATGTTGATGCAACAGAGCGCTGGCGGGAAACCAGGCCCCGAGGATGACCACGGACAACAGCGCACCGCCCCCGAGCATGAACCGTCGCCGGCGCGCCTCGCGGCTGCGCCGCCGCGTCACCCGCGACTTCTCGGGCCCGTCGGGACTAGGGCGCACCGGGTCGTCCCGCGGTGGCCGCCAGCGCTGCCCGTCCCGGAAAGGTGGCGGACTCGCCGAGATCCTCTTCAATCCTCAAGAGCTGGTTGTACTTGGCCACCCGATCGGACCGGGCCGGCGCACCGGCCTTGATCTGCCCGGCATTCACCGCGACGGCCAGGTCGGCGATCGTCGTGTCCTCGGTCTCGCCCGAGCGGTGCGAGATCACAGCCCGGTACGACGATCGGTTGGCCAACGACACCGTCTCGAGTGTCTCGGTCAAGGTTCCGATCTGGTTGACCTTCACCAGGACGGCGTTGCCCACGCCCTCGCGGATGCCTCTTTCGAGCAGCGCCACGTTCGTGACAAAGACGTCGTCCCCCACCAGCTGGATCCGGCCACCCAGCGCCTTGGTGAGCGCGGCCCAGCCGTCCCAATCCTCCTCCGCCATGCCGTCTTCGATGGACACGATCGGGAATCGGTCGACCAGGTCGACCCAGTAGTCGACCATCTCGGCCGAGCTCAGGGTGCGGCCTTCCCCGGCCAGGACGTAGGCGCCGTCGTCCCAGAGCTCGCTGGTCGCCGGGTCCATGGCCAGCGCGATCTCCTCCCCCGGGACGCGCCCTACCCGTTCGATGGCCTCCATCAAGAGGTGCAATGCATCCTCGTTGGCCGGCAGGTCGGGTGCGAAGCCCCCCTCGTCCCCCACCGAGGTGGACAGGTCCCGCGACGCCAGGACGGAACGCAGGGAGTGGTACGTCTCGGCACCCCACCGCAGCGCTTCGCTGAAGGAGGATGCGCCGACCGGCATCAGCATGTATTCCTGGAAGTCGATGGAGTTGCGGGCATGCATACCGCCGTTGACCACGTTGAGCATCGGAACGGGCAGCGCATGCACGTTGGACCCACCGATGGAGCGGTAGAGGGGTACGCCGAGCTCGTCGGCCACCGCCTTGGCATTGGCCAGCGACACCGCCAGCACGGCGTTGGCACCCAGCCGCCCCTTGTCCGGGGTCCCGTCCAGATCGACCATGGCGAAATCGACACCCCGCTGATTCAGGGCATCCTCGCCCCGCAGGGCGCGGGCAATCTCACCGTTCACATTCGCCACTGCCTGCAGCACGCCCTTGCCGCCGAACCGTTCCCCCCCGTCGCGCAGCTCGACCGCCTCATGCCGGCCGGTCGATGCGCCTGAGGGTGCGATGGCCCGCCCGCGCGCGCCTGAATCGAGGATCACCTCCACCTCGACGGTTGGATTGCCGCGCGAGTCGAGGACTTCCCGCCCGATCACGTGCTCAATGGCGCTCACTGCTCACTCCCTCGGTGTCAGCCCTGGTGGGACACCGGCCCTCCAGACTAGTGGGCGCGCTCGTCGGGCACGGGGACGACAGGGGCCTCACCCTCGCATTCCACCACGGCGTCCCGGAACGCCAGGGCGCGGGTGCGGAGCGCCGTTTCGGGATCGACCCCCAGGCGCCGCGCCAGGCCGGCCACCGCGAAGAGCGCCGCACCGACAAGATCCTCGGTCTCGGCGGCGTCGGCTTCTTTGTCGCCACCGGCCTCCCGCTGACTGAGCGCGACGATCAGCGCGCGCAGGTCGAGAGCCGCATCGCCCTCGCCGTCCGCCGGCAAACCGACCGACAGCGCCTTGCGCTGCAATTTGGTGGACAGCAACAGGGCGGGCAGATCCATGGGTATGCCCTCGGTCACACTGGCGCGCCCCTTCTCCTCTTTCTTGATCTCCTCCCAGTTGGCGACGACCTGGGCCGCGGTGGAGGCGTCGACGTCGCCGAAGACGTGCGGGTGGCGACCCACCAGTTTGTCGTGCACCCCGCGGGCGACATCGGCCAGGCCGAACTGGCCGGCCTCCTCCGCCAGCCGGGCGTGAAAGACGATCTGGAACAAGAGATCACCCAATTCCTCCTGCAGGTGCCCGGCCAGCTCGGCAGGAGCACCCGGCTCGGTCCGGTCGAGCTGGCGGAGGACGTCGAGCACCTCGTAGGACTCCTCGAGCAGGTGGGGCATGAGTGAGCCATGGGTCTGGACCCGGTCCCATGGACAACGGGTTCGCAGGGTGCGCACGAGGTCCTCCAGCTGGTCCATGGCGCGCCCCAGTTCGTGCCCGACCGACAACTCGGGAATGTAGAGGGAGGTCAGGTGGTCGGGCGTCACCGTACGGTCCAGATCCCACCAGCTGACGCGCACCACCCGCTCGTCGTCGAGCCCCAAGTGGTGCAACAGGACCACGTCGGTCGGCGCCAGGTCCTCGTCGGACAGCGGCGCGAGCTTCAGCTCGGAGAGGAGCACCTGCGACCAGCATTGCGCCACCAGGAAAGGCCCCCGGTCACCCCCGGCGCGCGCCGCAAAGTGTTCGGCATCGATCAGGCGCACCGACGCGTCGAGGGGGTCGATGCCGAGGCGCTCCCAGGCGAGGTCGAGGAAGGAGAGCCCCGGAATCACCACGACGTCCACCCTGGCATCGCGGCGGAGCAGTTCCACGCTGCGTTCCGCCACCAACGGCGAGCCGGGAACCGCGTAGACGATCGGTTCGGGGGCCAACTCGGTCGCCGCGCGGACCAGCTCGTCCACTATGGCGACGTAGACCTCCTCGAAGGTGTCGGCTTCCTCATAGAGATGATCCAGGGCGACGAACTCCCCAAGGGCCTCGACCACGGGATGGCGGCCCGTACGCAGGTACGTCCTCGTCGCGCCGGCCACGAGGGCTTGCGCCTCGGCCGTCAGATAGGCCGGCCCGGCAGGCCCGAGACCCACGACGGTGATGCGGGGACGATGCCGTCCCACCGCTTAGGAAGTCTTGCCGGTCGACGAGGTGGTCGCCCGGGGCGCGCCGGCGCCTGCGCTGTTGGCCGAGGGGTCCAGCACGTCGAGGCGGACCGGGGAAACAGGGGGGGCCACCTGTGCGGCGCGTGGCACCCAGGTGCCGTAGCGCTTGTCGACCGACACCTGCGCCCGCACCTCGGCTGCATCGATGGCGACGCGGGCTTGATCGTCGCCCGCGTTCAGCACCGCGCTCTCCACTGCGGACCGTGCCGTCGTGAACGGTGTCGCCTTCTTCGAGGTCATCTCTATAAGCAGATAGGTGCTCGCGTTCAGCGCAATGGGATTGGAGACCGTATTGAGGGCCAGGTTGGTGCCGGGCGGCAACTGCGAGGTGATCCCGTAGAGGATGTCGCAGCCCTCAGGTCCCCCACTGGCCGCCGCTGCCACTTGCGCGAACGGCGTCCCCGAGGCAACCTCGGACAGCGCCGCCTCGGCGTTGCTCTCGCTGGAGTACTGCGCCACGGTGATGCACGCGGTGTCGAAGACCGCCTTGTGCGCCGCGTAGTACCCCTCGAGGTCGACCGACGAGGTGCCGACGGGGGCCAGTCGCGCCGCCAGCCCGTCGATGGTGGCGTCGAATTGGACATTCTCGTCGACGAACGAGGACGGCAACGTGGAGAGCACTTGCGTGGCCGAGAGCGCGTGCGCCGTCGTCCCGCACGCGTACTTCGATCCCGCCACCTCTTGCAGGGTGCTGGTGATCTCCTGGGCCAAGCCCGCCCTCGCCTTCGTGAGGTCCCCAGGGGTGATGACCACGTGGTGCCGGGCAGCCAGCGCGAGCACCAGTTGATGACCGATCTCGGTGTCGAGGTAGGTGGCGGCGAACTGCGTCGTGACCGTGGAATGGGTCTCGGCTCCGTCGACGGGCGGCAACGTGCTCGCCCCGTCCGTGCCGACCGCTTCTTGCGCGTTGAGGTAGCACTGGTAGTCGGGACTGCCGGCGATGGCGGAGAGGTCGGCGCCCAACTGCGCTTGGGTGATGGCGACCCCGTTGACGGTCGCCGCGTTGGACGGCACCGCAAAGGACGCCGCGGCCAGGCCACCGGCCAGCACGATGAGGAGAAGGATGAGTCGCTTCACGCGCCGGGCATGCTACAAGGTGTCCGGGCCGGTCCCGGCATCGCCAGGCGGGATCAGGTCCTCGAGCAACAGGCGCACCGCGTCTGCCGGGAGCTCGCCCGCGCGTATCGGGATCAGGAGTTGCGAGAGGTCCTCCCGGTAGGTCGCGCCGGGCAGGAGCCGGCGCAAGCGGACCTCGGCGCTGGCGGCGAGCCGCACCGGCAGGACCCGGGCCACCGGCCCCGTGGATCCACCCGGGCGGACGCTGCTCATGGTGATCTCGCGAATCCCCCGCGCCAGGGCCACGACCCGCAGCCGGGCCAGGGCCAGCAGTCCGATGGCAGGCGGGGGGAGCGCGCCATAGCGGTCGGCCCATTCGGCCCCGATGTCTTCGACGTCGGCATCGGAGGACACCGACGCCAGCCGGCGGTAGGCCTCGAGTCGGGCGTCTTCCGCGGCGACGAAATCCTTGGGCAGGTGGGCATCCCCCGGCAGGTCGATGCCCACTGCCGGTGGAGCGGGACGGGCCTCGCCCCGGGCTTCGGCCACCGCCTCGGCCACGAGTTGGACGTACAGGTCGTAGCCGACCGCCGCGATATGACCCGACTGGTCGGCCCCCAAGAGGTTGCCCGCGCCGCGGATCTCCAGGTCCCGCATGGCGATCTTGAATCCCGAACCGAGCTCGGTGTGCTCGCCGATGGTCCGGAGCCGTTCGTAGGCCTGCTCGCTGAGGACGCGATCGGCGGGATGAAAGAGGTAGGCGTAGGCGCGCTGCCCGCTGCGACCCACCCGGCCCCGTATCTGGTGCAGCTGCCCGAGGCCCAACAGATCGGCCCGATCGACGATCAGGGTGTTGACCGAGGGCATGTCGATGCCCGACTCGATGATGGTGGTGCACACCAGCACGTCGTAGCGCCGCGCCCAGAAATCGAGTACCACGCTTTCCAGCGTGCCCTCGTCCATCTGCCCGTGGGCGACGGCGACCCGGGCCTCGGGGACCAGGCTGTGCACCCGACGAGCTACCCCGTCGATGTCTGCCACTCTGTTGTGCACGTAGAAGGCCTGTCCCTCGCGGAGCAGCTCGCGTCGGAGGGCCTCGCTCACCGCGGCCTCGTCGTTCTCCCCCACATACGTCAATATGGGTCGCCGATCCGCCGGGGGCGTGTTGACCATGGACAGATCCCGGATGCCTGTCAGCGCCATCTCGAGCGTGCGCGGGATGGGGCTCGCCGTCAGCGTCAACACGTCGACCCCCTCGGTCAGTCGCTTGACCGCTTCCTTGTGCGACACGCCGAAGCGCTGCTCCTCGTCGACCACGAGCAGTCCGAGCCGCTTGAACACCACGTCGGTTCCGAGCAGCCGGTGGGTGCCGATGACCACGTCGACGCTGCCGTCCGCCAACCCTTCGATCACCTTCCTCTGCTGCGCCGGTGACAAGAAGCGACTGAGCAGCTCGACCCGCACCGGATAGGGCGCGTACCGATCGGCGAAGGTCTGGGCGTGCTGGCTGGCCAACAGTGTCGTGGGGGCCAGGACTGCCGCCTGCAGCCCGTCCTGGACCGCCTTGAACACGGCGCGCACCGAGACCTCCGTCTTGCCGAAGCCGACGTCGCCGCAGATCAGCCGGTCCATCGGCCGTGGCTCCTCCATGTCGGCCTTGACGTCGGCGATCGCCGTCAGCTGGTCCTCGGTCTCGACGAACTCGAAGGCCGCTTCCATCTCGTCCTGCCAGGGTGTGTCAGGCCCGAACGCGTGACCCTCCACCGCCAGGCGGCGCCGGTAGAGCTGGACCAGCTCGTCGGCTACCTCGGCGGCGTCGGCGCGCGCCTTGGCCCGGGTGCGCTGCCAGTCGGCTCCCCCCATCTTCGACAGGGTGGGGGTCTCCCCCCCGCTATAGGCCGTGATCGCCTCGATCTGCTCCACTGGGAGATACAGCCGGTCGCTGCCGCGGTACGAGAGGATCAGATAGTCACGCGTCGTCCCCCCCATGGTCCTCGAGGTGACGCCCTCGAACCTCGCCACGCCGTGCTGGCGGTGCACCACGAAGCTCCCGACGGCCAGGTCGTCGAAGAAACCGTCGGTGGCGCGCGCCCGGGGCCGGGCCCGGCGATGCGGCATCCGCCGGCCGGTGATGTCGGACTCGGACAGCACCGCCACCTGGCAATCGGGGAGGATGAACCCGGTAGAGAGCGGCGCGGACACGACACGCACGCCGGGTCCCGTCTCGGCTTCCTCGCGCACGGGGGCATGGACCCCCTCCTCGGCCAACACGGACGAGAGGCGCGCCGCGCCCGCCGTCGTGGCCGCACAAAGGGTGACGCTGTACCCGTCGCGCGCCAGCCCGGTGACCTGCGCCGCCAGACGCGCCTGGTCGCCCGCCACCGGCGTGAACCCACGGACGGACAGCGCGGGCGTCCCCGGCCCCTCCGGGGCCGCCGGCAGCGTGAGGACGCCCGCCTTGGTGGCCTGCAGGAGCCGCTCGAAGGCCAGGTGAAGGCGGGGGAACCCCGTTTCCGACCCGTCGGCGGCGCCCCAGGTGAGGGCCAGCGTCTCGGCGAGCGCCGCTTCCTCGTCGAGCAGCTGGACGGCACGGTCGCGGATCCGCCGGGGCTCGACGAGGACCACCTGGGCCGTCGGGGGGAGCAGATCGGGGAGCAGCTCCTCGCCCGTGTGGACGTAGGGGAGCCACGACTCCATCCCATCGAAGCTCTCCCCCGCGGCCAGCCGCTCCCACTGCGAGGACCCCCAGGGCTGGCTGCGCACCAGCGAGGCAGCTGCCGACCGGACGGCCGCAGTCGGTGTCAGCTCGCGGCAGCCGAAGATCACGGCAGCCGCGAGATCCGTCATCGATCGCTGATCGTTCACGGCGAAGGCGGTCAACCGGTCGACCTCGTCGCCCCACAGGTCGATGCGCACCGGCACATCGGCCGTGGAGGGGAACACGTCGATGATGCCGCCGCGCACGGCGATCTCCCCCCTGTGCTCAACCTGGTGCTCTCGGCGATACCCGGCCTCGACCAGGTGTGAGATGAGCTCCTCCGCCACGAGCTCTTGGCCCGGCCGGATGGTGATGGGCACGGCGTCCACGACCTGGGGCCCCAGCCGCTGCAAGAGGGCGCGGACCGGCGCCACGATCACCCGGGGTGAGGGCGGCAGCGAGGGGTCCTCGTCACCGTGGGCGAGGCCCCACAGCAGCGCCAGGCGCCGGCCCATGGTCTCCACCTCGGGGCTCACGCGCTCGAAGGGAAGCGTCTCCCAGGCCGGCAGCACGGCGACCGTGCCCTGCACCGGCCCGACCACGGGCGCCGATCCGTCGGCTGGCCCCCGGGGCAACAGGCAGGTCAGGTCGTCGGCGATACGATCGGCGTCCACACCGGTGGCCGTGACCACGACGATGGGTGCCCGCTCGGTGAACTCGGCCAGGGCGGCAACCACCATGGCCTGGGCCGGAGCGGCCACCGCCAGCGTGGTGTCCGCCGATCCGATGAGCGACGACAGGACCGGATCAGAGCGAAGAAGGCGCGGGAGGGCACCCAGGGTGCCCGTCAACGGAGGACGGGTTCCCGGCGATGGCAGCGTGAAGCGTCGATCGCGCTGGTCACCCGGTCCACACTACCGGCGCGCTTACGGGGCCCCTCAGGGGAGAGAGTGGCACCACTGCATGGCGCCTTCGACCCCGTCGCGGGCGATGCGCTCGACCGTCTCCGCTGCCGTCTCCACGGCGGCGTCGAGGAGGGACCGGAGCGCCTTGGGGGGCCGGTTGAGCACGTGGGCCGCCCCTTGTCGGGCGCTGGGCGGCTTGCCGACGCCGATACGCACGCGGACGAAGTCGGTGGAGTGGAGGTGCGACTCGAGGGAGCGCAAGCCGTTGTGCCCGGCCAGCCCCCCTCCGGCTTTGACCCGCACGGTCCCCGGCGGGAGGTCGAGCTCGTCATGGACGACGACGATGGAGGCCGGCTCGGCGATCCCGAACCGCGTGGCCAGCTTGCGCACCGCCAACCCCGACTCGTTCATGTACGTCGTGGGGACGGCCAGGGCGACCTTGCGCGCACCCAGCGTGACCAGGGCCACCCGGGCCTGGACGCCCTTCTCGGCACGCAAGGTGGCTCCCGCCCTGTGGGCCACCATCTCGAGCGCGTCGGCGCCCACGTTGTGCAACGTGCCCACAAACTCGCTCCCCGGATTCCCCAGACCGACCACGAGCAGATCGGCGGCGGAGCCCCGTCGCTCGGAACGGGGGAAGAGACGGGGCAGGGCTCAGCCTTCGTCGGCGGCCGCGTCGGCGGCCGGTGCAGCGGCGGGCGCCTCGCCCTCGGGGGCCTCTTCGCCTTCGGCCTCCAACGTCACGACGCGCGGCGGTTGGCCGATGACGATCGCGGTCTCGGGGTCGACGTCGGTGGTGACGCCGGCGGGCAACGCCAGATCGGAGATGCGCAACTGCGCACCGATGATCAGCTCGCTGATGTCGACCTCCAAGGAAGTCGGGATGTCCGCCGGCCGGGCCCTGATGGCCAGCGTGAACATCTGCTGGTCGACCAGTCCGTCGCCGTGGTGGACCTCGATCGCCTCACCGACGAGGACGACGGGGACGTCCGCCGCAATGACCTCGTCGCGCCGCACGATCTGGAAGTCGACATGGGTGACCGTCTGGGCGATGGGGTGACGCTGCATCTCGCGTGCCAGGGCCAGGTACGTGACCGAGCCCGTCTCGAGTGAGAGAAGCTGGTTGGCTCCCGCCTCACCGTTGAGGGCGATGCGCAGCTCCCGGGCCTCGACGGCGACCGCCACGGGATCGGTCCCATGCCCGTAGATCACACCGGGGATCTTCCCCTCCCGGCGCAGGCGGCGCGTGGCGCGCGAGCCCAGGGGGCGTCCCACCTCGGCGGCAAGGGTGACATCGGCCATGACGGATCTCCTCAAACGGCGCAAGACGGTGGGCGCGCCCGGCGCGGGCCTCCGGCGGACGGCCTACCAGACTAGCCGCCGATCCGGGTGCCCGGCCAACGGACCCCGCCCGGCCTCAAACCAGGTTGTCCCCGCCGAAGAGCTCGGACACCGAGGTGTCCTCGAAGACGGCGTCAATGGCGTCGGCGATGATCTTGGCCACCGACAGGACCTCGAGCTTGTCGAAGTAGCGGTCCTCGGCCACCGGCAGCGTGTCGGTGACCACCACACGGGAGATCGGGGCCGCCTTGAGGCGGTCCACGGCCGGGTCCGAGAGCAGGGCATGGGTGGCCATGACCGAGATCTCGGCGGCGCCGGCCTCGGAGAGCAGCTCGGCAGCGGCGCAGATGGTCCCGGCGGTGTCGATCATGTCGTCGATGAGCACGCAATGGCGTCCCTCGACGTCGCCGACCACGTGGAGCGCCTTGACCTCGTTGTGCGAGCCGCGCGGACGCGTCTTGTGGACCAGGGCCAGGTCCACGCCGAGGTGCTGGCTGTAGCGTTCGGCCACCTTCACCCGGCCGGCATCGGGGGCCACCACGACGACGTCACCGCCGATGTGCTCTCGCATGTAGGCCTCCAGCACGGGGAAGGCCACGAGGTGGTCGAAGGGCGTATTGAAGAACCCCTGGATCTGCCCCGAGTGCAGGTCGACGCTGACCACGCGATCGGCGCCGGCGGCCGAGAGCATGTCGGCGACGAGCTTGGCGGTGATGGGCTCCCGACCGGTCGTCTTGCGGTCCTGGCGCGAGTAGCCGTAGTACGGGCACACCGCCGTGATGCGCTTGGCCGACGCGCGCTTGGCGGCGTCGATCATGATCAGCTGCTCCATCAGCGAATCGTTCACCGGACCGCTGTGGGTCTGGATGATGAAGACGTCACACCCACGGATGGAGATGTCGTACTTGCAGTGGATTTCGCCATTGGCGAATTCGCGCAGGTTGGCCTCGCCCAGTTCGACTCCGAGGTGCTGGGCGATGTCCTGGGCCAGTTTCGGGTGGGAACGACCCGATATCAGTTCGAGCCGACGATGCGGGATGAGCTCCACGCGGCCAACGCTAGTGCGCCGGAGCCGGCAGCGTCTGGGAGGCGCCTACCCCTCGAGCGGCTCCACCACGCTGTGGGGCGCCACCACCGCTCCGGGGGCCACCTCGGCCCCCGGCCGCACCACGCAATAGGGGCCGATCAAGGCCCCGTCGCCGATGGTGCCCCGGTCACACGTGGTCTCGATGACCGTCGCCCGGCGCCCCACCGTCGTTTCGGTGAGGACGCAGTTCGGCCCGATCTCGCTCCCCTCGCCGACGACGCAGTGGCCCCGCAGGATCACCCCGGGCAGCAGGGAGACGTCGGGAGCGAGCTGGACCCCCGCATCGACATAGGTGCGCTCGGGGTCCCACATCGTCACACCCCGGCGCATCCAGCGCTCATTGATCCGGTCCCGCAGCTCGGCCTCGGCGACCGCCAGCTGGGCCCGGTCGTTGACGCCTGCCGCCTCCATGGAGTCGGGCAGGAGGAGCGACTGGACCCGGTAGCCCGCGCTGTACAGGACGCTCACCGAGTCGGTGAGGTAGTACTCGCCCAGCGCGTTGGCCGGCGACAAGCGGCGCAGGGCGGGCGCCAGGATGCTGCGGCGAAAGCAGTAGATCGACGTGTTCACCTCGGTGATCGCCTGCTCCTCGTCGGTGGCATCAGCTTCCTCGACGACCCGGCACACCACGTCGTCCTTTCCGTGCACCACACGCCCGTAGCCGCGTGGATCCTCCACCTCGGCGGTGAGCAGGGTGGCGCCGGCGCCGGCGGCCCGGTGGTGGCGCACCAGCGCCGCCAGGGTCTGGGGACGCAGCAGCGGGGTGTCGCCCGGGAGGACGACGACGTCCTCCTCCTCGTTGTCGTCGTCGGGCAGCCCCGTGAGCCCGACGGCCAACGCGTCGCCCGTGCCCGCCTGCGTCTCCTGCTCGACGAACTCGATGTGCATGGAGGGGGGCGCGTGCTGGACCAGCGTCTTGGTGACCCACTCGGCCCGGTGGCCCACCACGACGACCACGCGCGTCACGTCGATCTCGGCCATCGCGTCGAGGACATGGAGGATCATGGGGCGGCCGCACAGCAGGTGGAGCGGCTTCGGCCGCTCCGAGCGCATGCGCGTGCCCTCCCCGGCGGCAAGGACCACGGCGGAAAGCCGGCGCTGTTCCATGGGCCCATTCTTCACTGCCTGGGGGGGACCGCGTGCGGACCCGGTCGCGAGCAGCGTCCGGGTCCGCATTACTGTGCAGGAACGTGATGCCCTACGACGAGTTCGGGCTCTTCTCGGAGAACGCCGCCGAGTACGGGCTGCCCTACCCGGGGCCTCCGGATGTGCGCCGGGTTGGAGTGGAGGTGGGGCCAGGCCGCCAGGTGAGCAGCCTGGTCTGGGGCACGTCCGCGCCCGAGCTGGTGCTGGTGCACGGGGGGGCGCAGAACGCCCACACGTGGGACACGGTGGCCCTGGCGCTCGGCCGGCCCCTCGTCGCCATCGACCTCCCCGGCCACGGGCACTCCGACGGCGGACCTGACGGGTCCTTGTCCTTGGAGAGCAACGCAGAGGACCTGGCCAAGGTGGTGGCGGAGCTCGCACCCGAGGCGGTCGGGGTCGTCGGCATGTCGCTCGGAGGGCTGTCCTCCATCGCGTTGGCGGCGCGGGCGCCCGAGTTGGTGCGCGCGCTCGTGCTCGTCGACGTGACGCCCGGGGTCAATCCTGAGAAGTCCGCCCCCATCACCAACTTCGTCGACGGACCGGCCAGCTTCGCCAACTTCGACGAGCTCCTGGCGCGCACCATTGAGCACAACCCGACTCGCTCGGAGGCATCGCTGCGCCGCGGGATCTTGCACAACGCCGTCCAGCGAGAGGACGGCAGCTGGGTGTGGCGCTATGCCCGCTTCCGGACCGAAAGCGGGCGCCGGCCCGATTTCGGCAACTGGTGGGACGCCATCTCGGGATTGACGATGCCGATGATGCTGGTGCGCGGTCTGGCCTGGTCAGTGGTCGACGATGCGGACGTCGCCGAGCTGTTGCGCCGCCAGCCATCGTGCAAGGTGGTCGGCGTGGAGGGCGCCGGCCACAGCATCCAGGGAGACCGTCCGCTGGAACTGGCCTCCATCTTGTCGGCTTTCCTCTTCCCGCCCACTGGATAGCGTGCGCGCGTCGGTGCGGCAGACGTGGTTCTCGCGTCGGGCCATCGGCCTCCATGCCGTCATTCTCATCATCGTCCCCACGTTCGCCGGCCTCTGTGATTGGCAGGTCCACCGGGCCCTGTCGGGCAACGACCTGAGTTGGGCCTATGTCTTCGAGTGGCCGTTCTTCGCCGGCTACGCCTTCTACATGTGGTGGCGCATCCTCCACGAGGTGCCGACCCCCGTCAGTCCGGGAGGGGAACCAGGGCTCGAGGCGCGACCGGCCGACGACGCCGGTGCGGCGTCGGACCCCGAAGCGGCGGAACGCGCTGCCTACAACCGCTACCTCTCCGAGCTCGCCACCCGCGGCAAGCGCAAACAGTGGCGTTGAGCGCGAGCTCCGGGGGGAGGGCTCGAACCTCCAACATCCGGCTCCAAAGGCCGACGTTCTGCCGATTGAACTACCCCGGACCGATCGCCTACACCCTCTCCCGAGGGCGGGCGCGTGGTAGAGGTTAGACACCATGGGTCCGCTCGTCGGGCGGAGCCGTCGCAGTAGGCTCGGTTCTCCGTGCGCATCCTGGTGGTGGACGACGATCTGGCGGTCTGCCGGTCCATCGATCGTGCGTTGCGCCTCGAGGGCTACGAGGTGCTCACCGTGTCCTCAGGCGGTGAGGCACTCGAGGCCGTGGCGCAGCGCTCTCCCGACGCCCTCGTCCTCGACCTCCAGCTGCCCGATATCGACGGACTGCAGGTGTGCCGGCGCATACGGGACGCCGGGGACGACACGCCCATCTTGATGCTGACGGCGCGTCTCGCCATCGACGACCGCGTGCAGGGTCTCGATGCCGGCGCCGACGACTACCTGGTCAAACCCTTCGCCCTCGAGGAGCTGCTGGCCCGGCTGCGCGCACTCCTGCGCCGCCGCTTCGAGGGCGAGGGAGGGCTGCTGCGCAGCGGCGAGCTCACCTTGGATCTGTCCTCGCGCGAGGCCCACCGGGGGGACCGGGCCTTCCCCTTGACCCGGATCGAGTTCGACCTGCTGGAGCTCTTCCTGCGCCATCCCCGCCAGGTGCTCACGCGTGAGGTGCTGCTCAATCGCGTCTGGGGGTTCGACTTCGACTCGGGGACGAACTCCCTTGCCGTCTACGTGGGCTACCTCCGCCGCAAGACCGAGGCGGGCGGCGAACCGCGCTGCATTCACACCGTGCGAGGGGTGGGATACGTGCTCAGGGACACGTGACATTCCGCACCCGCTTGGTGCTGGCGACCACCGTCGCCGTCGTGGTGGCCGTGCTCATCGCCTCGACCGCCTCGTTCCTGGCTGCCCGCAACTCGTTGCTCGGCGCGGCCGACAGCTCGCTCACCGCGGCGGCCAAGCAGATCACCTCGGGCCAGGAGATCAGCGCCACGACGGCGACCCTGGACCAGGTCGTCAACTCCGAGGGCGGCATCGTGTCCGGTGATGGCGCCCTGCCCGTGACCCCGCAGGTCCGCGAGGTGGCGGCGGGGACCGCGCAGTCGTTCTTCACCACCGTCGACGTGGGAGGCGAACAACTGCGCGAGTACGTCGAGCCCCTCCCGGCGGGGACCGGAGTCGGGACCGCGATTCTCGAGGAGGGTGGGGCGCTGCAGATCGCCACCCTGCTCAATGTCGGCACCGTGCTGGAGCGCCTGGGCATTGTGCTGGGCGCGGTGGCCCTGACCGGCGTCCTGCTGGCCGTCGTGCTGGGCTGGCTGGTGGCCCAGACCGCCCTGGTGCCGCTCAACGCCCTCACCGACACGGTGGAGGACCTGGCCGAGACGACCGATGTCACCCGTCGCCTCTGGCCCGGGGGGCCCGACGAGCTCGGCCGGCTCCGGCGCACGTTCAACCGCCTCCTCGAGGCCCTCGAGTCCTCGCGCCGCGCCCAGAGCCAGCTCGTCGTCGACGCCTCCCACGAGCTGCGCACCCCGCTCACCAGCTTGCGCACCAATCTGGAGGTCATCCGCCGCGTCGACGAGCTCTCGGCGGCCGACCGCGCCGTGCTGGTCGACGATGTCCTGGTGCAGCTCCAGGAGCTGACCGACCTCGTGGCGGACCTGGCCGAGTTGGCGCGCGGCGACCAACTGCCCGTGCGCCACGAGCCGCTGCGGCTGGACCTGCTGGTCCGCGACGCCGTCGCCGTGGCGACGACCCACGGGCGCACGCAGGCCGTGACCTTCGACCTCGTCTCCGAGGAATGCTGGGTGGCGGCGGACATGGACCGCCTGTCGCGCGCCGTGGGCAACCTGCTCGACAACGCCCGAAAGTGGAGCCCGCCCGGTGAGGCGGTCTCCGTGCTCTGCCGGGAAGGCACGGTCGTCGTGCACGACCGCGGCCCAGGCATCGCGCCGGAGGATCTCCCGCACATCTTCGACCGGTTCTACCGGGCACCGGCTGCCCGCGGCCTCCCTGGCTCAGGCCTCGGCCTGGCCATCGTGGCCCAGGTGGTCAAGGCGGAGGGCGGGACAATCCGGGCAGAAGCCGACCCCGAGGGCGGCACCTCGATGTTGCTGCAGCTTCCCACCATCGAGCCGCCACCCGACGCG
>PKYA01000202.1:67181-76355 GCA_003133545.1 Acidimicrobiaceae bacterium
AGGTCGCGCACCACCAGGGCCGGATGCGCTTTGTGGGCCGGCCGGAACTCGGCCTCGACGCCCAGGTGGATGGCAACAGGGCCCGAGGTGAACCAGCGTCCGCCCCGGCTGGCCATCGGCTCGGGCTTGGGGACACGGACGAAGCCGAGCAGCCCGCAGTAGAAGGCTTCGGCCTGGGATTCGCCGCCGGCGGGCATGGCCAACTGGACGTGATCCAGAGCGATGACTTCGAAGCCCATGGTGGTATTCCTCCTGGCCGGCAGGCACCGACCTGGCAGGAGGCCCCTTGGACCGCTAGCCTGCCGCACGACATGGGATCATTGATCAAGAAGCGACGCAAGCGCATGCGCAAGAAGAAACACAAGAAGATGTTGAAGGCCACGCGCTGGCAACGCCGAGCGGGCAAGTAACCGGCCTTCAGTCCCCTTCCCACCCCGCCGGCACCGTATGGGTGCGCATGAGGCGGGCGCGCGCTTCGCCCACGCGCAACCAGCCGTCATCCTCGTGGCCCGCATCGGGCGCGCTCTCTTCGGTGAACCACGTCGATCCACTCCCGGCCAGCCTCGGCACACGCCCGCAGTGCTCCCCCAGGGCATCACGCCACGCCGCCAGCCTCGGCTCGACCCGCAGCGCCACCTCGGTGAGCGCGTTGCGGGGGCCGTCCGAGTCGTCAGTGCCAGCCAGCTCGTCCCACGCGGCGTAGACCCTGGCGGTGTCGACGCCGAACGGGGGCACCAGGAGCAGGAATTGCCGGGGCTCGAAGGGCAACGGCGTGACCCGCTCACCGGTCCCCTCCACCAGGGCCCGACCTCCGAGCACGCTGAAGGGCACGTCCGATCCCAGGGCCCGTGCCAGGTCGGGGTCGGAACAGCCGGCCCAGCGAAGGACGGCCGCCGCGTCGGTGGATCCCCCACCGAGACCGCCACCCAGTGGAATGCGCTTGACCACATGCACGGCGGCCTGCCGGCCGACCGCGGCCAACGCCCGCGTGATGAGATTGCCGCCCCCAGCCGCCAATGAACCGGCCCGCGTGCCCACCTCGGAGTGGAACGTCAGTCCCGAACTCCCCTCGGTGAACGTGAGCTCGTCGCACAGACTCACGCTGACCATCTCGGCACGCAGCTCGTGATACCCGTCGGGCCTGACGCCGGTAACCGACAGGGACAGGGTGAGCTTGGCCGGGGCCAGGACGCGCCTCACCGGGCCAGTCTCCCCCACTCCTCGACCGAGAGCTCCTCGGCGCGTGCATCCGGGCGGATGCCGGACCGGGCGAAGGCTTCGGGATCCACCACTCCCGCTAACGAGCTCCGCAGCATTTTGCGGCGTTGGCCGAAGCCGGCCTTCACCACCGCGCTCAGTCGCGCGTAGGACACCTCGTCGGGGGGTACAGCCGGCTCCGCCCGCCGCTCCAGTCGCACCAGGACCGACTCCACCCGCGGTCGTGGGATGAACACCGAGGAGGGAACCTTCCCGGCCAGCGACGACCGGGCAAAATAGGCCACACGCACCGAGACCGAGCCGTAGGCGGGGTCACCCACGACGGCCGCCATGCGTTCGCCCACCTCACGCTGGACCATGACGAGCAGGTGCTCTATGGCCGGCACCTCGACCAGGGTCCGCATCACCAACGGGGTGGCCACGTTGTAGGGGAGGTTGGCCACCAAGGACCATGGACCGGCCCCCCGTTCGGCCAGGAGGGCGGCCACGTTGAGCGTCATGGCGTCCCCGCCCACCACCTCGACCCCCACCGGCTCCACCACCGACCGCAGGACGGGGAGAAGGTGGCGGTCAAGCTCTACTGCCACCACCCGCGCGCCCGTTTCGGCCAGGGCCAGGCTCAGCGAGCCCAGCCCGGCCCCGAATTCGAGCACCGAAGACCCTGGACCGACCTCGGCCAGCCGCGCAATGCGCCGGACCGTGTTGGGGTCGGCGACGAAGTTCTGACCCAGTGCCCGGCTGGGGCGGAGGCCGTGCTCCGCCAGCAATGTCGCGATGTCGGCGCCGGAATGGGTCACCAGGTGATTGTGACGTCCACCACTCCCTGGCTGGGGTCGGCCAGTTGCCCGAATCCCGACGGGGACATGTCGACCACGCGGGGGTAGCCCGCTTGCTCGCGATCATCAACCACGCACGTCGTGCGCGCCCCACTCTGAATGTTCGTCACTGTCAACACCGTACCGAATGGGAGCGTCGGGCTGGCGCACCGGCCCGGCGGTGCCGCGCCGTACCACGTGGCCTGACCGTTCTCGGTGTCGACCGGCGTCGCGGGCGCTGATGGAGCCGGTGTCGTACGGGCGGCCACCGTGATCGCGCCCGACCTCGTCAACGAAGCAGCGCGTGCTTCCACTGCCGAAGTCCACGCGCGTGTCGGCGCCGCGCTCGTCGTGGGCGTGACCGTCACGGGTGTCACCGTGGTCGTGGTCATCGTCGTCGATGGTGTCGTGGCCGCGGCCACCGACTCGTAGCGCACCAATTGAAATGGCAGCAGCCCGCTGAAGCCGCTCGATCCGCGGCGCGCATCGTGAGCGACGACGCGACTCACCGTGGCCGCCACGCGAGATGCGTGTGCCGTTCCTTGCTGCAGCAAAAGGAGAGGCGCAGCGAACATGCCACCGCAGATGACTACGGCGGCGCCGAGGCGCCTCCCCTGAGTGCTCTGTTTCCGCAGGGCTCCACCCTTCACCGGGGACAGTGCACCCGCGCCGACACAAGGGCGGCGGCGGGGGATGCGGAGAACATAGGTACTCCAGCAAAGGGGCGCAAATGGGGAAACCCAGGGCCGGCGCGATGGCCCCCATTACCCCAGGTCAGAGGACTAATTCCGGGACGTATTCAGGTGAAGTACCTGGTCAGGCCTAATTTTTACCCGCATTCATTTCCAAATCCCCAGGTCAGAACGCTCCCATATGGTGGCCACGCGAGACCCTCACGTCGCGACGGCAAAGGCGCTGGCAGCCGCCTGCGCCGTGGTCTCGGCCACCTGTTCGACCGCACAACCCTTCACGGTGGCGACGGCTGCGCCGACGAGGGGCAGAAGGGCCGGCTCGTTCACGCTCCCCCGGTGCGGAACGGGTGCGAGGAAGGGGCTGTCCGTCTCCACCAACAACCGGTCGAGGGGGCAACGTGCCGCGGCCTCACGCACGGCCGACGCATTCTTGAAGGTGATGATGCCGCTGAACGAGACGAACATTCCCGCTCGTAGGCAGCGATCCACTTCGTCCGGTCCACCGGTGAAGCAGTGCAGGATGGTTCGCTCCGGCACACCTTCGGTCTCGAGAATATCGAAGAGATCGTCCCACGCATCACGCGCGTGAATCACCAGCGCCAATCGGTGGAAGTGCGCCAACGCGATCTGAGCGGCGAACGCCGAGCGTTGCGCCGGGCGCGGCGAATGCTCGTAGTAGTAGTCGAGCCCGCACTCCCCTACGGCAACCACGACGCGGTCATCACTGGGATCGTCACCATCGGCAGGCGCGGCCAGCTCACGCGTCAACAACGCCGCGACGGCCTCCACGCCCGCCGACGCCTCGTGGGGGTGCAGCCCGATGGACGACCATGCCCGCGGCGCCCCATCTCCACGCGCGTCGCGCCGCGCCAGCGCGACGGCCTGGGCCGAGGTCAACTCGTTCGTGCCGATGCAGACGAGGCGGTCGACGCCGGCGTCCCTGGCCCGCTCGAGGACCAGGGCCGGATCGCTCGCACCGGTCCCACGCTCGCCACCCCCGAGGTACTCCTCCTGCACGTGGCAGTGGGAGTCGAACCATCCGCTCATCCCTTGCGGCGCGGGAAGAGCGGCTCCCCCTTCACGACGGGCACCCCCCCTGGGTACCCGCCCCAGGCGGCGTCGTCGGGGAGACGGGCGGCCGACGGATCACCCTCGATGCCGATGCGGCGCCAGATCTCGGCCGCCGTGCCGGGCATGGCCGGCGAGACCAGAACGGCCACGATCCGCAGCACCTCGAGGGCGCTGCCCAGGACGGCGTCGACCTCGGGACCCGGCGGCATCTTCCACGGTTCAGTGCCCTCGAGCTCGGCGTTTGCCGCACCGATGAGCTTCCAGGTCGCTTCGAGCGCCTCATGGGGGGCCCAGCGGCTCCAGGCCTCGCTGGAGGCGGTCAACACCTCGGCGACCCGATCCGACAGCGTGCTGGCCGCGTCAGGGGCCGGTCCCACTCCACCGCACTTGGAATGGACCACGGTCGCCACCCGGGAGACCAGGTTTCCCAAGTTGTTGGCCAGGTCCGCGTTGTAGCGGCTGACGATCCCCTCGTAGGAGAAGTCGCCGTCTCCCCCCAGCGGGACATCCCGGAGCAGGTGGTAGCGCAGCGGGTCGACCCCGAACTCGTCGGCCAGGGCCAGGGGGGAGACATCGGTGATGCGCACGCGACGCGCGTCGTCCCCGACGCCCGCAACGCCGGCCTGGATCATGGTCTTCCCCAGCTTTTGGCCGCCCATGAGTAGGTAGCCGTGGACGAAGATCTCGGCCGGCGGCTCTATCCCCGCCGCCATGCACATGGCGGGCCACCACACGCAGTGGAACTTCAAGATGTCTTTGCCGATCAGGTGGTGCGCCGCACCCCACAACGACGCGAACCGCGCCGGATCGCTGCCGTACGAGGCCACGGTGAGATAGTTGATGAGCGCGTCGTACCAGACGTAGAAGACGTGCCCGTCGTCCCAGGGCACCGGAACCCCCCACCGGAAGGACGTCCGGGTGATGGAGACATCTTCGAGGCCGCCCCGGATGAAGCCCAGCGCCTCGTTGCGCTTGGTCGTGGGCCGGACGAAGTCGCGGTGGCTGGCGTAGTAGTCCAAGAGAGGCTGCGCGAACGCGCTCAGGCGGAAGAAGTAGTTCTCCTCTTGCAGCTGGACGACCGGGCGGCCGTGGATGGGGCACTTGCCGTCGACGAGCTGTTCTTCGGTGTAATAGTCCTCGCAGGAGACGCAATAGAGCCCGGTGTACAGGCCCAGCTCAATGAATCCGTTGTCATACACGCGTTGGAGGAACTCCTGCACCACGGCGTGGTGACGCGGCTCGGTCGTGCGGATGAAGTCGTCATTGCTGATGTCAAGGCGCTTCCAGGCCTCGACGAAACGGGCCGACGTGCTATCCGTCCAGGCCTGGGGCGAGGTGCCGTGCGCTTCGGCCGCCTCCACGATCTTCGCACCGTGCTCGTCGGTCCCTGTCACGAAGAAGACATCGTCGCCGATGAGGCGGTGCCAGCGGGCCAGGGCGTCGGCATTCACCGTCGTGTACGCCGTGCCGACGTGCGGCGCGTCGTTGACGTAGTAGATCGGCGTGGTGAGGTAGTAGGGCGGCACCGCCGGTAGCGTACCGGCGCCCGTGCTCCCGCCTGTTCTCATTCGCGCCGGCGGCCGTCCTCTTCGCCCCGGAGACGGAGAACCGCTTCGTAGACCTGGCGGCGGGGAACGCCCAGCTGGGCAGCCAGCGCTCCGGCTATCTGCCGCGGCCCCTCTTCCGAGCCCAGGCGCAACTGATGGCGCACGGCGGCATCGATGGCGTCGTCGCTCATCGGGGCTGGCGGGGGGGCGCCCCCGATCACCAGGACGACCTCACCCCGCACCTCACGCACGGCGAAAGCCGCCGCGGCCTCTGCCGCCGTCCCCCGCCACACCTCTTCGTGCAACTTGGTCATCTCACGTACCACGGCGACGCGCCGCACGGCGTCGGTCGCCGCCAATTCGGCGAGCGTGGCGGCCACCCGGCCGGGGGCTTCGAGCACCACCGTGGTGCGCGTCTCGGCCATGAGCGCGGCCACGCGCTCCCTGCGCTCGGCTCCCCTGCGGGGCAGGAAGCCCTCCACGCAGAAGCGTTCGGTGGGCAGCCCGCTCACCACGAGCGCCGCCACGACCGATGTCGGCCCGGGTACGGCGCTCACCGTGGCACCGGCCTCCGCGGCGCGCGCCACCAGCAGGGCTCCGGGATCGGAGACGCCGGGCGTCCCCGCGTCGCTCACCACCGCGACGACGCCGCCTCCGGCCACACAGGAGAGCACCTGCTCGACCCGGTCTGCCTCGTTGTGGCCGTGCAGCGACCGGAGGCGGTCGCCGCGCGCACCGCCGGCGGTGATCCCCATCGCGGAGAGCAGCGCCCTCGTCCTGCGGGTGTCCTCGCAGCAGATCAGATCGGCGCTGGCCAGCACCTCGCGTGCCCGGGGGGACAGGTCGCCCAGGTTGCCAATGGGCGTGGCCACCAGGACCAGTCTCCCGCGCCCGGGTGCAGCACCCTCACTCACCGCACCTCGCGGATGTCGAGCTGGTCGTCCACCTTTACCCCCCAGCGCTCCAGTGCCCCTGCTTCGGTCTGGAGGATGCTTCGCGCGCCGCGGCGGGGTAGGGCGATCCGCCATGGGGGCAGGCGCACCACGCGGACCACGACCAGGTCCTCCGAGAGGAACGCCACGTCGACCGCGAACTTCATCCCGAGGGTCTGCACGGCGCGCGCCTTGGCCAGGTGCAGCCCGCCCTCACAGCCCGCGCGCCCCAGCAGCCCCCGGGCCCGCTCACCGAACGAATCGGTCATCTCGAGCGCACACACCACGTCACCGTCGCGGAGCAGCCATCCGGACCGCATAGGCGCCCGAGGCTAATGGCTCTCGAGGACTGCCCGACAACGCAAGAGGTCTCAGCTCGGCGCTGTGCCGGGCCTCCGGTCAGCCGAACTAGGCTGCGCACCTATGTCGAAGCGGACGGTGAAGCGCAAGCTCAGGGCCAAGAAGAAGGCCAATCACGGCAAGAAGCCCAACTGCGGGCGCGGGTAGCGCATCCCCGAAGCGCCCGCAGGCTCAGTCGAGCCGGCCGGCCCAGGCGACCCCGCTCGCGGTGAGCGCCTGAACCAGCAGCGTCGGGACGTCGGAGATGATGCCGTCGACCCCCAATGCGATCAGGCGGTCCATGTCCGCCCGCTCGTTGACCGTCCACACGTGGACCGCCTTGCCGCTGCGGTGGGCCGCGTCGACGAACGCCTCGTCGACCAGCACGAGGTCGCCCATGCGCTCGGGCACCTGGTAGGCCACGGCGGGGTTCTCCACGACGGCCTCTCCGTTGTGCACCGCCCGCCAGAACTCCGCAGTGACCGCGGTTCCCGCTGAGGTGGGCACCTCCGGCGCGAAGGCGCGGAAGGCGTCGGTCGCCTGGTCGAGGAACGACGCCACGATGACGTCGTCGGTCCGCCCGAATTCGGCCAACAGGCGCGCCAGCGTCTCCTCGTACGGAGCCACGACCGGCGCCGTCTGCTTGATGTCGAGGTTGAGGACCACGCCCGGGAACTGCTCGAGCACCTCTCGCAGCGTGGCCACCCCGAACGACGGGTCCCCGGGCGCCCGCCCCCGGTAGGGATAGTCGCCGGCCGGGCGATCGGGCGTGACGTCCGCCCCGGGGATGAACCAGTACGAAAAGTCGAGTTGGCGCAACTCCGCCAAGGTGAACTGCGCAATGGTCCCTGTCGCCGCCGTCGTGCGGTCGACCGTGGCGTCGTGGCAGACCACCAGCTCGCCGTCGGCCGTGGCGTGCACGTCGAGCTCAATTCCGGTCGCTCCGGCGGCCAGCGCCCGTCGGATGGCGAACAGAGTCGAAGAAGGCGATTCCCACGCTCCGCCCTGGTGCGCGTAGGCGATCAACCGTCTCTCCAGCCAAACCGATGCGGGGCTCATCGGGTCGATCGTAACGGCCGATCGCCGGTAGCCTCTCCCCGCCGTGCTCGATCACATCCTCGTCGACGTCATCAGCTCCATCCGCCATTCCTTCGACGAGGCGCTGCTGCAGCGCCAGGCGGTCGAGGAGCGCTTCCAGGTCGACGTCTTCCTGGGCGACGTCTCGTGGGAGACGTCCTACAGCCTCCCCGGCGAGGAGCAACCGCCCCGGGTGAGAGCAGACGTCTCGGTGGATTGGCCGACCTGGAGCCAGACTTCGTATCGGAGCTGGTCGATCGGCGAGCCTCCAGACGAGCTGCCCGAGATCGTCGTCGAGATCGCCCTGCGGGTGCAGCGCCTGGCCGAGGCGCCGGACACACAGCTGGTCCTGCGCGCCCTCCCCGAAGCCAAGCCCCTCCTCGGGGTCGAGCCTCTGGTCCGCAGCGCCACCACCATTGAGGAAGTGCATTCCGGCGGCCGGGTGCGCTGGGCCGTCGAGGCCACCTACGAGGGCTCGGTCCGCTTCAGCGAGTCGCAACTCGAGACTCCCGCCGAGATCGAACCGGTGTTCGCCGGGCTCACGCGGTGGATCTCCTCGACCTTGATTCAGCTGGCCGACCTCCCTTTCTCCTTCCTGCCCCCCGGCGAGGAGGACGACTGAGCACATTGGGAATACGCCTCGGCCCCTCCCCGCGAAGGCGCACCGCCCCCGTGGGCCTCGTGCTTGTGCTCCTGCTCGGCCTGGGTACTGTGGCGGCGGCCTGCAACAGCGGGCCGGTGACCACGCTCTCCTCGCCTCCCACCACCAACAGCTCGTTCGCCCTGACGATCCAGCGTTCTCCCGCCGGGCCGATCCTCGCGACGGGCACCGGGGCCACGCTCTATGACTTCGGGCCTGACTCGCCCACGCACAGTGCGTGCCTCAACGTCGGCTGCGTCTACCAGTGGCCGCCCTTGCTCAGCACGGAGACGCTCCTAGTCGGTCCCGGGGTCGACCGCGCGCTGGTGGGCACTGTACGGCGTCCGGACGGCTCGACCCAGCTCACCTACAGCGGCCACCCGCTCTACACCTATATCCGGGACACCAAGGCCGGCGCAGTCACCGGTCAGGGCATCGACCAGGACGGCGGCTCCTGGTACGTGCTCGACCCGGCAGGGAACGAGGTGCACGCACCCTTCACGGTCAACCCGTAGGGGCCGGTTGCCAGCTACCCGCCGCTACCCCCCCGGAGGCGGCAACAGGATCGGGGGCGTCGTGGTGGTGGTCGTTGTCGTGGTGGTCGGCGCGGGAGGAGGCGCCGTGGTGGTGGTGACCGGCGGGGGCGCGGTCGTCGTGGTGGTGACGGGCGCATTCGACGAACCGGTCGACAACGGCGAGGTCCGGATGACAGGGGCCTGCGCTGTGCGCCCCTTCTTGTCCACCGGGGCCTGCGTGGTCGTGGTCGTGGTCGGTGCAGGCGCCGTCGTCGTCGGGGTGACCGGTGGCGCTGCGGTCGTCGGGGTGACCGGCGGGGGCGCGGTC
>PKYA01000154.1 GCA_003133545.1 Acidimicrobiaceae bacterium
ATCTCCGACTCACGACACTAGCTCGTCCCGAAGATCGCCCGCAGGGTAATGATGGTGAGTGTCTCGACGAGCTGATCGTCGCCACGGGGCGTCGCTGGATCGAGCGACGCCTGTTGTCCAGCCCGCCAGTACATGTGGGTGAGGGCCCAAGCCAGGTCCAGAGACGACGGTGGACCACTGAGAGCGGCGCCCGTTGTCCTGAGCCGGTCGATGACGAAGGCCGCCTCCCTGACGACAGTATCGGTGACAGCGCTCCAGAAGCTACGCAATCCAGGATCGCTCTGGGCCAGGACGTCCATTGCTCGCATCAGAGGGCCGTGGAGTCGCCAGCGTTCGAGCAAGCCGGTGATCACGGCGCTGACCGCTTCGCGCGCTGAGAGATCCGAATTCATCGCGCCCACGACGGTGTCTCTGAGCTCGTCGGACACGCGGGCGGCCAGCGCACGGACCACGGCGTCACGCGAGTCGAAGTAGAAGTAGAAGGACGATCGGGAGATGCCCGCTCCGGCGGCGAGCTCCTCGATTGTGATGGCCGTCACGGGTTTCTCCGCGAGAAGATGCCACGCCGTGTCAAGGATGGCAGCTTCTTTGAGGTCTCCCTTGCTGGGTCGTCCTCGCCGCCTGCCCGCAGGATTGGCCGACTCGATCACCGGAGATGGGGCACAGTGCGGGCTACCGATACGTCCGAATGCGGGAGGGTGGTTGTCACAACGGGGCCAGATCGAGGGAGCTCAGCGACGCCCGAGGAACTCGGCTGAGGTCGAGCGTCATTTGCGTGAACGAGATCGCTTCTCGGCGCATGCGGGCGATGTCACACTTGTTGAGGGTCGGTATGCCCCAGTTGAGCAGGTAGGTCGGTCCGGTGATGTAATTCATCGTCATGATGTGCCCGTCGCTCCAGAGCTGGGTGCCCTCGCCAGGCCAGCCGTAGCCGTTCGGGCTCCCCGGCGCGCTGACGTAGGGGCGCAGGGCAAGGGCAGGTCCGGCCTCCGCCCGCTCGAGTGCGGCGAGAGAGGCGTCGACCATCGCCTTGTTCTCGGGCACGAAGATCACGCCCAGCTCGGGCTGCCCGGTCAGAGCCATCTGGCCCTCGGCGTCCAGGTTCCACTCGAGAGATCCCAGATGTTCGAGGGTGAGGGCGCAGACCGCTTTGGTCAGGGTGGACTCCCTGTGGTTTTCGGCGAAGGTGATCTGACCGATGCCTCCGTGAAAGTGACCCGTGGTGAACGACACCAAGATGGAGCGGGGCCGAGACTCCTTGGGGAGCCGACCCAGATACTGGGACATGGCGACGATCGTGTTCGGCCCGTTGTCCTCCACCGCGTTGGGCCCGTCGGTGTGGGAGTTGAGGATGACCAACTCGTCACTCGCTCCCGGAATGAGCCCGATCACGTTGCGGCTCACGAAAGGCTCGACGGTGGCGCTGAGCTTCAGCCGCATCGTGGAGCTCGACGTAGCGAGGGCCTTTAGGCGCGAGCCGACAGAGGCGTCCACGAACACGCCGGGGACGTGGCGAATGTTGCCGTCGTAGGGGTAGTAGGAGCCCTGGGCGCCTGCGGCCGGCAGGTCGATGATGGCGATGCAGCCGATGGCGCCAGTGGCCGGCAAAGAGTCGAGCAACGCGATGAGGTCGCTCACTCCGCCCCAGGGTCTCGAGTACTCCTGAGTCGGGACGAGCAGTCCTTGGGGGTCATACTTGCCATAGGAGATCTCCTCCATGGTTCCGTAGCTGACCGGGGAGCTGGGCACATCGAAGAGGGCGATCTTCCCCGAGAGCGATCCAGACGGCGGCGTCTCTCCCGCTTCGATGTAGGCGAGGGGACCCGAGACGCCCGCACTCGGCGTGCCGCCGGAGTAGGGGATGTACGACGCCGTGGCAACCCTCTCGCCCGATGATCCGCCGAGCTCGAGGGACCACTGCTGCGCCGTCCACTTCTTGAGAGGGACCGGCTCGGTGTGCACCTGGCCCACCCCGACCGCCTTGAGCCGGGCGATCAGCAGATCGATGTAATGCTCGTGGACTGGCGATCCCGTCGATCGCATGCCCAGGGCATCGAGTTCTTCGTGCCACTGGCGGAGCTGCGTCGCCGGGAGGAACTGAGTGCTGTCGACGGTCATGGCGGCGTGATTGCCCAGCCTCTTGGTGGGCCAGGTCACCAGGGTGGTGGCGTTCGCTCCGATCGGCACGTTCGTTTCGACGATGGCAGCGCCGGCCACCGCTCCCGCGCCGAGCATGACCTGGCGTCGAGAGAACCGGTGGGGATCTCGTGGCGGGGTTTGAGGCATCACTTCACCATGCTTTCGGGCCAGTCGACATTGGATACGAGCTCGGGACGGCGACCGCTGAAATCCGCCGCGGCCATCTTGTTGGCGCGCAGGGTGTACTCCAACCAGGCCGTGGCGTAGCCAAGTTCACCCTGCGGATTGCCCCCGACATCGGCGTCCTGGACGGAGTTGTGGTCGGCAAGGCGGCCCCCCGACAACGCGATAATGCCGAGAGCGGCGCGTCCTCGGACGCTCTCGAAGTCGGCCCTCTCGGTTGCGGGGCTGGCGATGATGGCATCGAGCGGGCCATGGGTCGATATGAAGAACGCCGGCTGGGTCAGGCGGTTCGGGTGGGCCTCGCAGTCCGCCTTGACCGGGCAGTCGGGATTGGGCGCCGACCATTTGATATTGGGCAGGGAGAAGGTCATCACCGAGGAGACAAGCCGAGGATCCATGGTGGCCACCCGCACGGCTCCGGTGGCGCCCTGGGAGTGGCCGACCGATGCCACCTCGTGGACGTCGAGATGCCCGGCGAACACGCTGCCGGGCTTGGTATCCGCTTCGACCAGGTAGCGGGCAGCGGCCGCGATCTCTCGCCCGCTGCCGGTGTTGACCAGCGTGGTCGCGATGACGGTGAACCCGTAGGACGCGAAGTGGCTCAGCATCGTCGAGTACCTGCCCGGCGTTGCGTTCGTCCCGTTTCCCCAAGTCACGATTGGGCTCTTGAAACCCAGCTTGTCGTAGTCAACGGGACGAAAGATGTCGTAGGTCGCGGTCCCGCTCGTGAGCGTGGTCGTCATCGTGGCGAAGGGTCCGAGTGCGCCGAAGGCGGCCGAAATGTGAGAGCGCAGTGGCATGGTCGCCGCCGTCGCTCGGAGGGGCGCCAGCTGAAACGCAATCGGCGCCGCGAGCGCAGTCAGGGCGGCGAAGAGTGCTGCACGTGATCGCAGCTCACGCCTCCTCTCGAGCGGCCGCACTTCGCCGAATACTAGACAGAACGGGGAAAATAATCAACGTTACGTTGAAGAAATGGCGTGGTCGTGACTACCATCATGATGATGACCGCCGCCGTGCGCCACCCCCTCAACGTCGACTTCACCTGGACGGCGCCCCGATCTCCGTTCCGCTTCGTTACAGACGAGCAAGCGGCGAGCTACGACGAGCTGGGCTTCTTCGTGGTCGAGCACGCCTTCGATCCCAGAACCGTGGCGGCGGTGGTAGCCGAGATCGATCCGATGGAGCATGAGCTCGAGGACCTTCTTCGTCAATCCGAAGGCGGAAGGGTCTTCATCGCGCGGGCAGACGAGATCACCTTCACCACCCACCTCGTGGTGCGATCCGCACTTCTGCGCGCGTTCGTCGCCTCCCCCCCGCTCGTCGACATCTGCGCCGACCTCATCGGCCCCGACGTGCGGCTCTACTGGGACCAGGCTGTCTACAAGAAGCCCGCCACCGCGGCGTCGTTCCCTTGGCACCAAGACAACGGCTACGGCTTCGTCGAGCCCCAGCAGTACCTCACCTGCTGGATTGCCCTGACTGACGCAACCGAAGAGAACGGGTGCCCGTGGGTAGTGCCCGGCCTGCACAAGATGGGAACGCTGCGCCACAAAGTCACCGAAACCGGCCTCGTCTGCTTCGAACAAGCTGACGATGCGCTTCCCGTCCCCGTTGCCGCCGGAGGAATCGTCGTCTTCTCATCACTGACACCGCACTGCACCGGCCCCAACAGGACCGATGACGTGCGCAAGTCCTACATCGTCCAGTACGCGCCCGATGGAGCGGCTGTGCTCGTGGGTGCATCGCGCGACGAGGCGCAGCATGCACCGGCGGATGCAGACGAGCGCCAGTTCCCCGTGCTCATCGACGGAGCCAGTGTGAGTGGGATGAATCGATTCACAAATGTATGTCAGCCCTGACAGACGCATGTTTGCTCTTGCGTGAGGGCCTTGACCTTGAACGCCTGACTCGGGCCGAGTGTGCTCTCGGTTTCTCGGCTCGACGACGAGACGGGTCAGCGCTTTGGCAGCGGGCTCAACAACGCCGCGTTGTAGTTCTCCGCACTCCCCGTCGGTGCTAGGCGACAGAGGTTCCGATTACGAACTGGGTGGACTCGCCCATAACGGGTCCTTGCGTCTCTCAGCCGACCAGTGATTCGATCTGCTTGGCGAGCTTGTCCTCGATCTCAAGGTTCCACGCNNGCGACCCCGAGGTCCTTCAACCATTTGCCGATGCCGATGCGAACGGTGAAGTCGTTCGGGTCACCCGAGATCACGATCGAAAGAGCGCGGTCCGCGTCCACTACGCCTCGGAGGAAACCGCCCTTCTTTGCCTGGATCACCATGCCGTGCGAGCTTGACGCCGATGTCTGGGTCGAGAAGCCGTCGGATTTCAGGTAGCTCTCGATCTTGTCCTGAAGCCCACTGAGGTCAGTGCCCTTGCCCTGGAAGTGCTGGACCTTTTCGCCGATCATGGACGCTCCTCACCACTTGAGAGCCTGACGGCCAGACCCTCTCTCACCAGCAGGCTAGGCGAGGACGACATGAGATTGTCCTCGGGTGCGTCGGGCGACGGCGCACGTCCTCAGGAAAGCGCCCACGGGCATCTGCTCGTCGGGAGGTCCGGCTGACGGATGACTTGCGACCCGCCTTTGGTTCAGCCGTCGCCGCTCAGTTCTTCGGGTGTGACGATCACGTCGACGAGGGCTTCAGATCGGAGCACTGTCAACGCCAACGGCTGGCCAATCGCGTCGCCGAGCATCAGTCGCTGCAGTGACTGGGCGCTGGTTACTGCATCGCCATTGGCGCTTACCAGAATGTCGCGTGGTTGCAGTCCCGCCTTTGCGGCCGGACCTTCCGATACGACCTGCTCGATGCGCATTCCGGTCTTCTGATTGAGTCGAATGGCCACCGGCGGAGGGAGTGGAGCTGGTGTGCCGGCCAAGCCCAAGTAGGCCCGGCGGACACGACCCTCGGCCATAAGGGTGGCGATGATCTGTCGGGTGATTCCGTTGATGGGGATCGCCAGGCCGACCCCGACCCCGGCAACCGCGGTGTTGATGCCCACGACCTCACCCGAGGCGACGACTAGTGCCCCGCCCGAGTTCCCCGGGTTCAGCGCCGCGTCGGTCTGAATGACGTCGTCGACAATGCGCATGTTCTCCCCTGCTCTGGTCGGCAGCGAGCGACCCAAGGCACTAACGACTCCGGCCGTGATTGTGCCGGCCAATCCGAGTGGGTTCCCAACCGCCACGACCAGTTGTCCCACTTTGAGTTGCGAGGCCTCACCTAACCGTGCCGGCGCCGGGGTCGCGCCGTCGGCGCGGACCACAGCCAGGTCCGACAAGGGGTCGCTGCCAACAACGCGGAACGGCACTGTGGTGCCATCGGCGAAGGCAGCCTGACCCGCCTCGGCCTTGCCAACCACGTGTGCATTGGTCAGCAAGAAGCCGTCGTTTGTGAAAACGACCGCCGAACCCGCGCCAGCGGCGATGCTCCCGTCACGGCGGCGCCGGTATACCTGCAATGCAGCGACCCTGGGGGTCAGTTCCTCAGCGACTGACACCACGATCTGGGAGTACGCGTCAAGTGCAGTGATTTCCTGTTCGGTCGAGCGGGCAAGGGTATCGGTCATTGCAGCTTCCTTATTACGAGATTACGTGATTACTTATAGCGGAATCCCCGCAATCCTCGTGCCGCACGAGAGTGGCAAATCGGTGCGCCTAACGCAGAGACTGAGTAAGTCCCGGGAAAAAGCCCTGATAAAACGGATCCTCTGCCTACTCGCCCGAACGCGAAACTGCTGGTCAGGCGCCGGTACCCTATCCACGAGACGCGCCGATCGGCGTTTCCGGGGTGGCGGAGGTTCACGACCATTGGGCACCTTCGGGCCTCGAACCCGACGGAAGATTCTGGTCTCAGCGTCTCCCCTACTCAACGAGCGACCTCTCCCACCGGCATTAGTGCGATCGAGCTGACCGAGCGCCCGGGCGAGGAGCAGGTATTTCGGCGTCGACCTCATCAGCAAGGTCACAGGGGCTGTCGGGCGGGTCGACTGCATCGAGCTGGGTGGCGAGCAACCGAACCTGAGCACGGAACGTAGCGCGCGTCTCGGCGCCTAGCGGGGCCAGCAGGTGGGCTTCCGCTGCCCGGAGGCGGTCATTGAGGCTGGTGAGGAGTTCGTTGCCCTTTTGGGTGGCGACGATTCTGCGTGCGCGCCGATCGGCCGGATCAGGGCGTCGCTCGATGAGGCTGGCGGCTTCGAGGTCATCGAGGAGGTAGGTCATGACCGTACGGTCGACTCCGAGGTGCTGGGCCAGGGCGAGCTGGCTGGCGACCGTGCCCTGGGCAGCCGCTGAAAGGACCTGATAACCCCGCGGCCCACCAGGAAGGTCGGCCACGGCGGCGTGGGCCGCCTTGACATAGGCCCGAAAGATCATGCCCAGGCCCCACCCGAGGTCGTCGGCCAGCGCGTCCTCGCAGCCCGAGGCGTCACCAACTTCAACACGGTGACCGGCAATGTCGTCCACCACCCCATCATACGGGCTGGGCCGAGAAGCGTTGTGGATCAGATGCTCTGTAGATATGATGATCTGTCTAGAATACAGTTGTAGACGCAGGGATCGGGCAGACGAAGGGAAGCGGAGACGAAATGACCCACAGCGATCAGGCAGCGAGGCCGACGGTGGTGGTGGTTGGTGGCGGCTACGGCGGCATCACCGTGGCCAAGGCGTTGGACGAGACGAGCGACGTGGTGCTGGTCGAGCCAAAGGACGCCTTCATGCACAACATCGCCGCTCTGCGGGCGCTGGTGGATCCGACCTGGCTCCCGAGGATCTTCCTGCCCTACGCGGGGCTGCTCACCAACGGCCGAGTCGTTCGGGATCGTGCCGTCATGGCGGACCCGCACCGGGTGGTGACGGCGTCGGGTGAGGAGATCTCCGCCGACTTCGTCGTGCTGGCCACCGGGTCGAGGTACCCGTTCCCGGCCAAGACGGACCTCGTCGACACCCATCACGCTCAGGAGCAGGTCCGCCAGACGAACCGGGCGCTCACGCACGCAGATCGGGTCCTTCTGGTCGGGGCGGGCCCCGTCGGAATCGAGTTGGCCGGAGAAATACGTGACGTCTGGCCGGAAAAGTCAATCGTCCTGCTCGACGTCTCGGACGAGATTCTCGGCGGTCCGTACTTGCCTGAGCTAAAAGCCGAGCTTCGACGCCAACTGGTCGAGTTCCGGGTCGAGTTGATCCTCGGAAGCCCCTTGCGTGAGGGGCCACCGACCGAGCCCGGGGAGCTGGGAACGTTCACCGTGACCACCGAGGCAGGAACCGAGGTCGTTGCCGACATCTGGTTCCGCTGCTACGGCGTCATGCCCAACAGCGACTACCTCGGAGAAGAGCTGGCATCCGCCCGCCGCTCGGACGGGTTCATCGAAGTCGGCCCCACCCTCCAGGTGGCCGGGCAGACAACCGTCTTCGCCATCGGGGACATCTCAACCGCCGACAGCAAGATGGCCGGCTTCGCTCGGCATCAGGCTGCGACGGTAGCGGAGAACATCAACTCCCTGGCCCAGGGACGATCGGACCTGGCCCACTACGAGTCCATGGGTGTCGCCATCGCGGTGCCCATCGGACCCACCGGCGGGGCGGGTCAGTTCCCCGGACAAGACGGCATCGTCGGGCGCGAGACCATTTCCGAGGTGAAAGGCAGGGACCTCATGGTCGACCAATTCGGCGAGGTTTTCGGGGTGGCGACGCCGGCCACCTCCTGACCGAACTGATCCATCAGCAATCGTCTCTTGATTATAGGAAGCGAGGCAACAAAAAATGACCACCAAGGACATTGAGTTCGAACTGGATTCGTTCGTTCCCATCAGTGTGGACGAGTCGGGTCACGAACTCAGGGGCGACGTCGTCATCCGCAACACTGTCGAGGAGGCAGTTCTTGCCGATGCCGTCGGGATCGACTCGTTCAACATCGCCGAGCACTACCGCCCTGACATGATGGACTCGGCCGGCCCTGTGATCCTGGGCGCGATTGCCGGTCGAACCGAGCGCATCCGGCTTGGCACAGCCGTGACCGTCCTGAGTACCCAAGACCCTGTTCGGGTGTACACCGAATTTGCCACCCTGGACGCGGTATCCAACGGCCGCGCTCAACTCATCGTCGGACGCGGATCGCTCACCGAGTCTTTTCCGCTGTTCGGGTACGAACTCGCCGACTACGAGGACATCTTCGAGGAAAAACTCGAGTTGCTCACCCGGTTGCTGCGGGACCAACCCGTCACCTGGTCGGGCAAGTTCCGGTCTCCCTTGGACAATCAGTCTCTCAGTCCTCCGCTGCCCGAAGGGCATCTGCCGACGTTGGTTAGCGTCGGAGGCAGTCCTCAGTCGGTGGTCCGGGCCGCTCGCTACGGACTGCCCTTGATGCTGGCCGTTATCGGAGGGCCTCCAATCCGATTCGCACCGCTGATCGACCTCTACAGACGTGCACTTGACCAGTTTGGGTATCCGGAACGGCGCATCGGCATGCATTCACATGGTTATGTGGCCAGGACCGACCAGGAAGCAGCGGAGATCCAGTGGCCGCATTGGGCTCACGTGTACGAGGGCGCAGCTGCCGAGCGGGGATGGGCGCGTCCCACCATGGATCGGTTCCAGGCCGAGATCGATGAAGGTTCGCTGTATCTCGGATCGCTGGAAACGGTTGCCTCCAAGGTTGCATGGGTCATTCGCCTGCTCGGACTCAGTCGATTCGACCTGGCCTACGCCACCGGGCGTGTCCCGCACGAGCAGAAGTTGGCGACCATCGAGCTTTACGGACGGGAGGTAATTCCGCGGGGGAGAGCTTCTCGCAGAACCTCCGGTCGACTCCGACACCGTCGGAACGCACGCTTTGGCTGGAACCTAAGGATCGTCCAGTGTCCGGCTACGAGGCTACCGACTTACTGCTGGGCGTCGTTGGAGCTGGAAAGATCGGCACAGCGATCGCCCGAGCAGCAGTTGCAGGCGAATATGACGTCGCCATCTCCGGGTCGGGTGATGTCGAGCGCATCGAACTCATTGTCGAGGTCCTTGCCTCCGGCGCTCGCGCCGTCACTACAGATGCCGTCGTCCGTCACGCCGACCTAATTGTTCTGGCGGTCCCCATGCACCGCTTTCGCGACCTTCCAAGCGATCTCTTTGACGGCAAGATCCTCGTCGACGCCATGAACTACTGGGAGGAGATAGACGGCATTGACGAAGACCTGACGACAGCACCGATGGGCACGAGCGTTGTCGTACAACAACATTTCCCGTTGGCGCGGGTGGTCAAGAGCCTCAACCACCTTGGATACTTCAAGTTTGACCAAGGACGGAGACCGCGGGGCGCTCCGGATCGTCTCGCCATGGCTGCGGCAGGCAATGACTCTGACGCGGTCGCCGCCGTGATGCGCCTCATCGATCGGCTCGGATTCGACGCGGTGAACGCCGGGTCACTTGGTGGCGGAATCGCACTTCAGCCAGGTGGGCCAGTATTCGGTATGGGTCTGAGTGCCGAGAAGCTGACGAGACTTCTCTTTCTCGGGGCGTAGCAAGCGTGACAGTTCAATGTTTGACGTGAAACACCCAACAACGATGTTCGCATCCCTTCCAAATCCTCGCTAAGCAGAGAGGAGTTCCGCGACATCGTCCGCGAACTCAATGTGATGCTGAAAGAGAAAACCATGCGCCGAGTCCGGATATATCTTGACGGCCGATTGGGGGATCAGCCCGGCCAATAGGTGTGAGTAGTGCGGACGTATCATCGGATCGCTATCTCCGTTTGCTATGAATACCGGCACCCCAATTGCGCTCACTTTCTGGAGCAGCGCATGGTTCGGGATACCCCACGTGCAGACCGCGTCGTACTGATTCAGTCGGGTTTCCCAAGTCGTCGGCTGGTCGCGGTCTTCCTTCCTGGAGTACATGCGGCCCATAGCCTCCATGCCGGCTTTTCGGCTCGCGTCCGACGATGCAAAGAACACGCTCAGATACTCGTCGGCGCTCGTGTCTGGTTTTCCGACCGCTCCTATCACCTGCGGGTCCCAGCCGTGCATTCCCTGGGCTCCCTCCGGTGCCGCCGACGCGAGGATCACACGTCGCACGGCATCAGGCCTGGAAAGCGCGATCTCCTGGGCGACGAAGCTGCCGATTGAGAACCCCAAGAGATCGACTTGCTCGTACCCCATCGCAGCAATGAAGGCGGTGGCCCCGAGCGCCATCTCCCTCACCGAGCTCTGCGGAGCGCCTGATGTGCCTCCGACTCCCACATTGTCGAAGGCCACAACCTTGCGATGCGTAGCCAACTCGTCGACCAGAGCTGGGTCCCAACTATCCAAGTTGCCCCTGAAGTGCTGAAGAAGCAGCAGAGGTACAGGCCCTTCGCCTGACTCCCGGTATGCGTACTTCACACCGTTCGCAGCACTGATCCGTTGGTTCGGAAGTTCGGAGTACGTTCCTGACATTTCCTCAAGTCTCCTCGTAAGTCGTTGGTCGATTCGTCCAACGTGAGCAGGGTCCGATCTCGTTCGATTGTCGACTAGGCCCTTGTCACGACGCGAACGTGTCATACAGGTGAGTGTGCTTGCAGAAACTCGCGTACGACCGTGGCCGCCTTGAGAACGTGATCCTGGGTGTCGTTCCAAGGGTCGAACACCCGACCAGCGGGTGCGAGCGCAGCAATCTCATGTCCGGTGGCCGTGGGGTGGTAACGGTCGGTACCGGGAAGCACCAGCAGCGGGGTGGTGCAGGACCGGACGAAATCACGTGACACGCTCACAACGAATTCATCTCGCCACATCTGCGTCCCAAAGTTCTCGATCTCCTCGGGCCTGAGGTCTGGCCGCCTCGAGAGACCAGCGCCCCAGGAACGCCACATCTGTTCGTACAGCGGGCGGTTCTCCTCGGTTATCCCGACCGGTTGCTCAAGGACGGCGGCCACAACCCGGGTGGGCGCCTGCTCAATCAGCTTCAGCGCGAAGGGGCCTCCGATGCAGGCTCCCATCACATGAAACCGGTCGATGCCCAGGTGATCGAGAAGGGCCAGCTGGTCTTTGGCATACGCGCCCCAGGGGTCTGACGGCTCTAACGGCCCGAACGATCGGCCGGCATTTCGCTGATCCATGGCGATCAAGCGGAATGACTCGGCGTAGAGGGCGAGTGGATTGATCGTGGCGCCTTCCCACATCGGGATAGCCGACTCCATCGCGCCGGGCGCGATCAGGAGAAGGGGGAATCCGCTCCCGTAAACCTCGAAGTGAATCGAAGTCGAGTCGTACTCAAACTGTGGCATTTCCCATGTCTCTTGATCCGGTGGCTGGCCTCTGCGGACCCGGGCGGTTCACGGTTCCCCGCTCAGTTCGGCCCGCTCGACTCCTAGTTCCCGTCGGTCCCTTTTTCCGCTCGTGCAGCCATCTCGCTTCTAGCGGCTTGTGCAATGTCAGATCCAGTGTTTGCATGTCCGCTGATCCCCCATCCCCCGTCAGGCGACTCTGTGATGAGCACCCAGGTGCGCTCGGCCAGTGTGGGATCGCCGGCGGCAGCAGCAACGATGTCGGTCAGTTCCCGTACGACTCCAAGCTGCTTCTCGCGATCCAAGACGCCTGCGGGGGTCAGGACCTGGACCCGAACGTAGTTTCCGTCCCCATCGACATTCGACAGCGAGTCGGCTTGGAGGTCGTGGACAAAGGCCGCAGTGTTCTTTCTGAACAACGCCAGTTCCGGGACCTTCTCCCACCGCATGACGGCTGCGGCCAAGTCTCGAGCAAGAGTGTGCTTGTTCGCAAACGTTCCCTCAGCCGAGTACACGTCGATCATTGGCACGGTTCTCTCCCGTCGAATGGGTAGGTAGATCGAAAGAGCTGGGGGCCCGCGGCTACCGCTTGCTCCCGAGACTGGGGGACCATCGAAATCGTCATGCCAGCTCCCGGTACCCGGCGCTGAGCCAGCGGGTGAGTACATCCCCGTACAGATCCGGCACTTCCTCCCATGCGAAGTGTCCCGCAGGGAGGAGGTCCATCCGGCTGTGGGGTAGCCGCTCATGGAGGAATTCTTGGTTGGCCATTGGGACCAATGGATCATCGCGTCCACACACGATTTGAACTGGGGTCTCGATGCTGGGCAGCTTCTCTGCCAGGTTGGGGAGCTCCGTTGGATAGGTGCGGACGTACCGGGCCGACTCGACGAACCGGTCGCCCGCGTAAGACTCCAGGTAGTCATCTCGAACGTCTGGGGATGGTGGGCCACCCGCCATGGCGTCGTAAGTCGGCCCAAGGATCTCCTTGGAGTCGATCTGGCGGAACCCTTCCATGTCAGGCGCCTCGATGATGTCCTTCAGTGATCCTCCGACCTGCAAAGGAACGGCGATACCCCCGCCGCCGACCACCAGGCTGCGCACGGCAGAGGGACTTCTCGCAGCAGCCCAAAGGGCGGCTGACGTGCCAACATCTTGAGCGACGAAATGCACCGGACCTAAGTCCCACTCCCTCACGAGTTGCAACAGGAATTCCCCCATCGCAGGCGGGGACAGCAAGTCCAGTTGACGTTCAGACTGACCAAATCCCGGCAGATCGATCGCAATGAGGTGGAACTGCTCCACCAGGCGATCCCATATCTTTCGGAAGGCGAGCAGACTCTCTGGCCAAGGACTCGTGAGGATCGCCGTTTCGCTCGCTCCCTGACCTGCTTCGGCGAAGCGAATCTTGACGCCATCTGCTTCCCGGATCTCTAGCTCCATCGCCATACGTCCACCCTTCGCGACGAACATCGAAGCCGTCGAGCACTTCTTCGCACTCTGTCTGCTCACCGCGCCTGTGCGCATCGCGTGTTCGTGTCATATCTCTTGCCTTGAGCGAGCCTGTCCGTTTCCTGACCTCCTCGTTCACTGAGACGGTCCCACCTAACCCGGCTTCGCGGACCTCGGGAACGCCGATCGTCGGCTCCGACGACGGATTCAAGGCCCAGGGTCGTGGAGGCCCGCCAATCGGGTCAGCTCGACGCGGGAGTTGACCCCCAACTTTGAGAAGACATGGCGTAGGTGGCCGCTGACGGTGTGTTGAGAGACGAAAAGTCGCTCAGCCACCTCTCGGTTGGTCAACCCTTGCGCGACCAGCCTCGCCACCGCCAGCTCGGAGTCGGTCATGGCAGCCCAACCCGTTCCGGGCCGCTGCGCCGCCACCAGGCGGCGACGCACGCCCAAGGCCCTGAGACGACCGCGCACCCGACCGGCATCCCAGGCCGCTCCCGCTTGGGCGTACAGCTCAAGCGCCCGGCCAAATACCTCGACGGCTTCGTCGGTGTCACCCCCGTCGACGGCCGCTACTCCCAGATCCTCCAGCGCCGCAGCGCAGGCCATCGGGCGAGGGCCGCCCTCGTAGAGGGTCACCGCTTCCGCCAGGACCTTGCGGTCGTGATCGAGCAGGCCTCTTGCGTGGACAGCGGCTGCCTCAATCGATCGAATCTGGGGATTGAAGCGGGCTCGGCGCTCGGCCGCCTCAGCGGCATGGACTGCGAGTTCGTCGTCGTGCACGGCGAGTGCGATGTGGATCAGGCGGGCCTCGTCGGCCACGTCCATCGGAAAGAGCGGCACGATCGACAGTCGCTCCTCCTCTCCAAAAGCGAGGAGCCACTCGTGCGCGCGAGTGGCGTCACCGGCTGCCATTTCCTGCAATGCGAGCAGCCATGCGGCGTGGTGACGGACACTGGGGGCACTCTGGCCGAGCATCACCTGGGCAATTTCCCGTGCTTGCCGAGACAGTCCTGGATCGCCCATGTGTATGGCGACACGTCCGAGCGCGACGACCCCGGCCGCGTCCAAGACACTGACGATGTGGGGCGCCCTGTCCACGGTGAGCTGCCCTTCAAGAGCGGCGGCGGCGTCGGCCAGACGGCCCATCTGCAGGAGCTGCCTGCCACGCCCGGTTTCGAAGATACTGAGGGCCCAGCCCTGCCGGTCACGTTGGGCCGCGGCAACTGCTTCTGTCGACATCTGCAGTGACACATCGAGGCGATCGACCATCGTGAGCACGTCGCAGCGCCATTGGTAGGTGAGGTGGCCCCTGGTGTCGTCGCTGGTGCGCAGTCCGGAGCGCAGAGCCGTCTCCACCATTTCGAGCGCTCTGGGGAATTCTCCGTCGGCGTACATGAGACCGGATTCGGCCAATTCCAATGCAAACTGCGCGGCAACGTCACCGCTTGCTCGGACCGCGGCCGTCACCTCTTCGAGCATGGCGCGGGCGTCATCGCGGCGGCCCGCTGTCATCAGGTTGTGGAACAGGAGCGCCAAGTGGCGAGCCCTGAGGTTGACCGGGAGACCAGGGAGGGCGAGCGCCTGACGGCACTCCTCGGCACGCACGTCGGACGATATGGCGAACATTCCGGCGATGCCGAGACGGACCTCGGCCTCCTGCTCAGCTGGTAAAGCCTGATGCAACGCCGAGTCGGCAAAAGCTTTCGCGTCTTCGCCGCGTCCGGCCGCGTGCAGGCAGACGGCGGTGTGAGCCACCAGAGGCCCTCGCAAAGGATGCCGCAAGGAAGCGAGGTCAAGGGCGCGCTGCCCCAAGTCCGCGGCCGCGCCGGGATCGGTTGTGCCGAGCGCCTCGGCAGCCTTCAGGAGCGTTGCGATAGCGACGTCATCGCCAGGTTCGGCGCTCTCAGCAAGTTGTGTCGCCACCTCAATCGGTAGCGCTCCTCCGGCAAGGAGCACCGAGGCCGCCTGTCGATCGAGCGAGCGACGCACCGAGACAGGCACGCTGGCTCGCACCGCTTCAAGCGTGAGATCGTGACCGAACATGAGCCGGCTGTCACATTCGACCAGCAAATCGGCGTGAACGAGCTCGTAGACCGGCGTCAGCAGCTCCGACGCTGACAGGTTGAGCATTGCCGCCACGTCGTCCAAAGAGAATCTCCGTCCGAGCGCAGCAGCGACCGTAGCCACTTGCCGGGCCGAGTCGGACATTCGCTCCAGCCGAAGGCGCATGCTCTGACTCACACGATGAGGCAGCCGCCGCTCGACCAACTCGGCCCGCCCTGATTCGACGCGGACGAGTCCCTCTTCGCGCAGTCCCGAAAGGAGTTCGACGAGAAGGAACGGGCTGCCACCCGGTCGCTCCGCCATCGCCAGCAACTCGCCGTCAGGTTCCGCCCCGAGGATATCGGCTGCCATCTGCGCGACCCCAGTTGGGTCAAGCGGACCGAGTGCAATCTTGGCTGCTCCCCGATCCTCCAGGAAATCCACCGCGCTCCGAACCTGGGGCGAGCCCTGACCAGGGCGAAGGGCGACAACCCACCCGATCGGTACCGTCGCCAGACGAGACGGCAGCGCCCGAAGTGCCGCCGCCGTCCCGCTGTCGGCCCACTGGACGTCGTCGAGGCAGACCAGCAATGGTCCCTTGAGCGCCGCCCCCTCAAGCAGCGTTTCGAGATCTTGCAGCAGCCAATATCTCTGCTCGGGAGAAGCATGTGCGTCACCCAACGCCGTGCGTTCAAGGATCGGAGAGGGGCCGTCGAACAGGGCCTCCATCAGCACCGACAACTGGACGACGGTGTCGGCCGGGTCGGCCGTTCCGCAACCGACCTGTATTGACAGGCGGACGGCCATGGTCGCCACCTCAGCGAGAAGGCGGCTCTTGCCCATCCCAGCGCCCCCCTCGACCAGGACGACCGTTCCCACACCTGAAAGAAGCTGGTCCAGCTGCTGACCCAGGACCGTGAGCTCTGTGCCGCGGCCACGGACCGTCTCCTTGGGAGCCCTCTCCTCCGCTCGAAGCATCTGTCGTGCCACTCGCCGCCCCTTGGCCGATCACGGGTGTCGTACGACCAACATCGTACGAACTGCGCGCTGACTCTGCCTCTGGGGCCAGAATGCCCCGCTGGCGCGACGCCCGCCAAAGGGTGAGGGGGGTCGCGGTAGTGAGGAGTCCCACGCTGAGGTCACAGCTTCTATGGCTCTCGGGCCACCCCTACGAGGCTGAACAAGGCTCAAGCTGGGGAGCGGCCAAGGGAATCAACAAACGCCACGATCGTGCCGTGAAGGAGGCGGCTTCATCGTGCAATCGCCGGGATCAGCTGGCCGGTTGCCCTTCGACTCGAGGCGTCCCGCGGGGCCTAGCCAGAGGTTCGTTCCAACCCACCGCTGTTCACCGACCCGGGAGAGATAGCGCGATCATGTGATGTGGCTGGCGGCTCGTTGCAAACAAGCTGGGTGTTCTACGAAGAGCCCAAAGGAGTTCCCCAATGGCATCCAGCCCAACTGTAGTCCTCGTTCACGGCGCCTTCGCTGACGCGTCCGGGTTCGCCGGCGTGATACGTGAGCTTCACTCCAAAGGGGTGGAAGCCCGGGCACCGATGAACCCATTGCGGAGCCTCTCTTTCGACGCTGACGCGATCGCCAAATACACGAGCACCATTGATGGGCCTGTCATCCTCGCCGGGCATTCCTATGGCGGCGCGGTCATCTCGCAGGCCGCACCGTCCGTCAAGGATGTCGTGGGCCTCGTGTTCCTGTCCGCCTTCGCGCTTGACGAGGGCGAGAGCTCTGCCGGCATCCAAGAGCCCTACCCTCCGTCTCTGGTGGGGAAAAACGTCGAGCCGACCCCCTATGATGCTCCTGGAGCGCCGGGTGGACCCGACCTGTTCATCCCAATCTCGATGTTTCATGAGGCGTTCTGCGCAGATTTGCCGGCCGAGGTCGCCGCGACTATGGCAGTCAGTCAGCGACCGGTTAGCGCGGCAGCCTTCACCGAGAACGCCACCGTCGCCGGTTGGAAGAGCCTGCCGTCGTGGTACATGGTTTCAGAACAGGACAACGCCATCCCGCCCGACTGCGAGCGGTTCATGGCCAAGCGGGCTAACGCCACCGTCGAGTCGGTGAGTGGAGGATCGCACGCTGCATTCATCGCCCAGCCCGGCGTAGCGGCAGGACTTATCCTCAAGGCCATCCAGGCCACATGAAGAGCGATCGGACGAAGGGTCCCGCGTTCGGGGCTGCGCCGATGGCTTTGCCCATGATTTCGCAGACAGCACCAGCGTTTCCATGGTGGAGGGGGCTCTATATCCGCGAGAGCTACGACCGCTCTACCCGGGCATTCGCTGGAAAATCGAACGTCGAACTTAGAGTACCGATGTCCACCCGCGTCCAATCACGAAGCCGCAGTCAACGCGGGAGATGATGCTTGTAGCGGTTTGGGGCCCAGAGATAGGAGGCGAGGGGACTCAGGAGTCCTCGAGGACCTCG
>PKYA01000065.1 GCA_003133545.1 Acidimicrobiaceae bacterium
TGTGCCGCAGGGGCTCTCGCGTCCCGCCTTGGACAACTGGGCCGCCGCCCACGCCGACGAGGTGATCTGCGACTTCGGCTACAACGGTGGCCCGGGGCTGAACGGCCCGCCGCCGAGCGTGCCGTGCGGCAACGGTCAGACCAGCGGTCCCCCGCCCGGTGCCATTATCAAGACGCCGAAGGGCACGATCACCGTCCCCGCCAGTGAATCGCCAGCCCAGATTCGGGCGTTCGCGGTCGCGGTCGCCAATCAGGACTACGCCGACTACCGCACCAACTTCACGGTCCCCTCGACCTCGCTGATGATCGACGTCGGCCTGTGGATCGCGCTGGAGGCGACCATCGGGTTCGTCGTCGGCCTCGGGCTCGCCTCCCTGATGGGACAGCGAACCGTCCCGGTGATCCTCCTCATCGTGCTCGAGCTGATCCTGACACCGGTCTTCAGCCGCCACATCATCACGCACCTGATCAACTTCGAGCGGGCCATCGTGGGTGTCGCCATGGTCCATATCGAGCCGGGCGGGCTTCCGACGCCGTTCGGCGGCGGAGGCCCGAATGGTGGAGGGGGCGGGCCGGGCGGCCTCAACTTGATACCGGAGTCGACTCTGGTGGCGTCATTGGTGATCGTGGGCTGGATCGTGTTCTGGACCGCCATTGGGGCCTGGCGGATGATGACCAGGGACGCGTGAACGTAGTCGGCCACAATTGTGCGTGATGCCGCCGCCGCTCTGTGACTATCGGCGGACGACGACCAATCCCAGGCCGGCCAAGAACTGGGGTATCTGCCGCACGGTGTCACGATCGAGATCACGGACCTCCTCGCTCAGCTCATCCCATGGCACCAGGTAGGGCGAACGCTTCGTATCGACGTCCTTCACCGGCCCGAAGACCCACCCTGACGCCAGGCGCTCGTGCATCCAGCGCTCGTGCTCCAGGTGAGCGAGCACCTCGACTTCCTTCGGGCTGAACTCGCGCACCGGTTCGCGTATTCCATCGGCGCCGACGGCTTCGCAGGAGATCGCCGTCAATTTCCGCTCTATATCTGCGGCCTGGCTTCGGTTGGACTGGCGGAGCGATTCAGGAAGGGTTTCCCAAGGCGCGCGGGACGGATCGGCCGAAGTGTCGCCGCCTTCAGCGTCCTGGCGCCGGAGGTAATCCTGGTGGATGGCCCGCGCCAAGGTCTCAGTGTCATCGTCGTTGGACATCGTGTGCCTCCGTGATGACATTCAACCCGCTATTTCGCGGCCGTGCTGCTCGGGCCTGACGGGCACTACTCGGATCGGGACACGCGACGGATGACCTCGCGCAGCTGGCGGTAGGTCCGATGACGCAGGACCCGTGTCGCCCCCTCGGAGATCCCCAGGGCGAAGGCCAGAGCACGCACCTCGCGCACCTCGCTGAGTTCGAGCTCTATGAGCTGTCGCCGCAGACCCTGCAGTTGACCGACCGCCCAGCGGAGCGTCACGAGCTGGCCCTCCGGACAGTTTTCGGGCTCACCATCCCGAGGCTGCATCTCCAGCCAACTCCGGATCGCGCGCTCCTCGGCCGCCCGCCGGCGATGGCGGTCACGCAGCGCATTGCGGGAAGTTGCGTACCAGTATCCATGTGGGTTCTTCAGGCTGGCCCACCCTTGGCGGCGCACGACGCGGATGAATCCATCCTGTACGGCGTCCTCGTCCCCCACGGTTCTGAGCTGCGCAGGCAAGCCTTGCGCGAGCTCTTGCTCTTGTTCCAACCGGGATCCCTCCTCGCTTTTGGGCGCGACCGGACACCGCGCCGTTCAGCGAGAAGACGGATCCATCAGGTCATGCCGAAAAGTATGGCCGGTTTTCACCCGCCCTGGTCGTCGGGTAACAAATCGCCCCCCGGTACGTCTTGTGGGGTGAGAGGCGCCGCAAGTGGCGCTGCTACCCGCCCGCTGCACGAAAGGAGCTTCCAACGTCCCAGTTCACAGACATTTCTCCCGGCCCGCACGGCTGGGTTCCCCAAGCCCAATCAGCCCTGGACGAGCTGTCGGCCGTCCGCACCTTGGCGGAGGCGGAGGCCCGATTCGGATCGGCGCGCCGGCTGAGCGAGTTGGTCCTGGGGTTCCCGGTCTCGGGGGGTCACGCCACGCGACGGGTGATCCGCGCCGTCGGCCAACTGCTCCGCCACCCTCTCGGCCCCGCCATCGCCGCCGAAGCGCTCAGCTGGGCGGCGAGCATCGCCGATGCCGTCGACGCTTCGACGATCGAGAACTTCCTGGAGCTCACCGTCACAGCGCTGGGCACGTACCGCCCCTGGCGGCTGGACGATCGGCCGGCTGCCCTCGGTACCGTCGCATCACTCTCGCGCGCCGCGCCCAAGAGACTGATGCTCTTTGAATTGTGGACCCACTCCCGTGCGCATCTCCTTGCGCCCGATGCCGACTACCGCCGCGAGAGCGAATCCACCTTCGTCGACCAGTGGGGCGACACGTATGAGGACCTCGCGGCGTGGTTGGAGGAGACTTCAGATGGAAATGATCCGCTCAACGTCGCCGGCCTCAGCCCGGCGCAACAGAGGTCGCACATCGAGGGTGCCTCCGCTGGACGGATCGACCGCCTGGCCCGGTACCAGGACCTGTTCGAGATGGACGAAGCGGTGATCGGCACGTGCCTCCTGCGTTCGACCCGGAACGTCCTGACCAATGCCGCATGCCCGCAGGAGCTACGCGATCGGATCCGCCATCCCTACGATCTGGCGACGCTCGAGCTCGCGTTGCGGGCCGGCATTGGCTGCTTCGAGCGAGCGCGCGTGCGCAGGATGGTGGGGCAACTGGACGGCGCATCCCTCCGGGCCCTGGTCGCCGCCGAGCCGGGCCGCATCCTGGAGAGCCTCCGCGAGCTCGGGCTCATCTCGGCCGACCAACTCCTGCACGGGGGGCTACGAGGTTTCGATCTCCAGGACCGGCCGATCAACGGCGCCATTTTCGGGGGCACGGACCGGCGTCAGGCGATCGAACTCGTGACGGAGCTGGCCCTCCGTCATCCTCAGGCCGATGCCCTGGTCTGGGTGCTCGATGATGCGCCGCGCGGCGCTGTCCCGCCGGACGCAGCGCGGCGGTTGGTCGATGCGGGATCACCACAGATCGCCAGGTCTGCGCTGCGCCACCTGCCACTCGCGCTCCTCACCCCATCGGACGCGCACTGCGCCGCTGAATGCGGACATGCCTGGTTGGCCGCGTGTCCCGGTCTTTCGGCCGTGGAGCGACCGCCGCTCCCTTGGGACTGCCTCGGGCAGTGGCAAGGTCCCTCTGGCGCCGCAACCCGCATTTGGTATCCGGAACAACTGCTGCAGCTCGAAGGAGCCACCCTCACGCAGGCCCAAGGCTGGGGCATCACGCTGCCGAGGAATGCCGACGAAATCCGCCACAACGCGAAAGTCATGCGCAACTGCACACTCGGCCTGATCGACGAGATTCTCGAAGGATCGACCTTCTTGGTGATCGCCCACGACCCCGAGGGTCGTCGCTACAACGTGGCCATCACCAGAGAGGGGCGACGCTTCGTCGTGGGCCACATCAACAGCTGGGCCAACACCGGAAGGGAGCCCGCGTGGATCCGGCCGGCGTTCACACAGGTCTTGAACGAGGGGGAGCCGTACCCTCCCTGGGAGGATCAGGACCGCCCGCACCGGCCTCGTACGCCCCACCGGGACCGGCGGCGGCGCCGGGCCCAGGTCGCACGACGGCGTCGGCGATGAATGTCACGTGCGCTCGAGGCTCACCCGTGGGCGGGTTGATGCTGCACCATCGGACGCGCCCTCGCCGGCGTTTCGCACGATCTCATAGCCCACCTTGGCGAGGAACGTCGGCATCCACCGCACGGTGCTCCGATCCTTCTCCCGTTCGTGCTCGGAAAGCTTGTTCCAGTCGACCATGGACGGGTTGTGCTTGAGGACGTCGTCCCTCGGGTCCCCATAGATCCACCCGTCCTGGCGCTTCTCCTCGGACCATCGCTCGTGCTCGCGCATGGAGAGCTGCTTGACTTCCGCTTCGGTAAAAGCGAAACGGGGCAGCCCCCAGCGTGTGGACTCCACGATGTGGCATTCGACGAGTTCCAGTTTCTTCGGGTAGTCATGCGCCTGGCTGCGATTGCTCTCCTTGAACTCCTCCGGGAGATCCTTCCACTCGCGCATGGTCGGGGCGTCCCGGGGCTTGATGCCCGTCTGTTCGCGCACGAACTGAGCATGAATGGCCTGCGCGATCGTCTCCACGAAGCCATTTTGGAGTCGTTCTGCCGTGCAGACTTCATCGAGCAGACCGAACTCCGTCACGTTGGGGAGCACCTCCGACGACGACGCCATCTGGAGAAGATGCGCGGCATGCGATCTTCCTGTGGTGCACAGCACGATCGGAATGTCCTTGGGTATCCACTTCCGCACGCGGATCGTGGCGCGCAACCCGACGGCGTCGTCGTCGAAGCACACGAAGACGCGGCCCGGCACCGCTTCGATCGGTGGGTCCGGGGCATCGGGATCCGAGAGATCGGCCTCGTATGTCACCAGGTCGCACACGTCGTCGAAACCGGGATGGCGTGCGCGCAATGCCACACCCTGCGATCCGGCGGTAGGGGCGACAAGGATGATCTGAAGCCGGTCAGCTTCATCGCCGCGCTCGAGCGCCCAGCGGCGACCTTGCTCCGAAACCATCTGGGCCACCATGCGGCCGTTGCCGACGACCAGGACGGGATTCGGTGCTTCTCGTGTCGCGGTGTCTCCCCTGTGCCCGTGCACGTCGAGGAGGGCCCGTGGGCCGGACCGGTAGACGTTGAAGAACTCGAAACGTATGCGTCCGTGAGACGACATGGCCGATTGCTCCAAGAGCCGGCACAACTCGTCCTCGCCGATATTCACGTAGCAGCTCATCTTGCTGTGCCGCTCCGATGGTGCGTTCTGAGCCAGCAGGGCCACTTGGGCGTTCACGTCGTCGTCACCACACGTCACCACCACCGAGCGCGCCCTGCCGATACCGGTCTGCTTCAGGAATCCACTATCCGTCGCATCCCCACTCATGCAATAGATACCAAGGTCTCGGCATTCCTCGACATCGGCGATCGAAGGATTCACATCGATGACGACGACCTTCGTGCCGTTCGGCGTCTTGCGAAAGCTTTTGGCGAGACGCATGCCGCTGTACCCGAGGCCGCACACCACGACGTGATCGTGAAGGAAGTTGGCGACCCAGAACCGGGCCCATTGCTCGCGGAAGATCGCCGAGATACCTCGAAAGGCGGCATAGGCGATGGAGGCGAGAGCCAGAAATCGGGCTATCTCGAGGTCGGTGGGGTACGGAGGGGTCAACGGGGTCGAAAAACGAAAGAGCTGGAGGCTGCCGTAGATGCGGTCATCGGGCGCCAAATGCTTCTCCCCCAAACCGATGATCCCGAGAATGAAGGCCGTAATGGCAGCGACCCCGATGAGGACCCATCGCCACTGGCTGAACACCAGCCCCGCCCGCCGCCCGCCAATCACCGTCATGACTTCGCCTTCCCCGAGTGGCGTCGGCGCCTTCCGAGCCAGGCACCATTGTCCGCGTCCGGACGAATCTGGTCAACCGCGACCCTACCGGCGGTTATCGCGGTTGCGCCGGCGGCGCCGGCGCCGGCCGTTCTCCATGGCCGGCGCGACCAATCCGATGACCCAGGAAACGGCCTTGATGGCCTGCTCGTGGTCGACCTGCCAGTCGACAACGGTCGCCGCATCCTTGGAGGTCATCCCCGTCCCGGACGGGGCAGCACGTACACGTGGCTCACCCCTTGGTCGCTGGGGTCCTCCGATTCCACCCTGCCGGTCCAGGCGCGCTGGAAACCGGCCTTCTCGAGAGCGCGCCACGACCGGCGGTTGTCCGCATCGACCCCGACGACCGCGGCGACCACGGCGACCACGTCGGGGTAGCGGTCCCAAGAGCGGGCGATGAAGTCCCCGATGACGCGCTGTCCCAGGCCGCTCCCGATGTCGCGCTCCTCACCGATCAGGTAGTCGATGCCGAAGGCCGCCCCTGGTGTGCCCGCCGGCGCCAGGGCTGCCCGCCACTCGGGATTGTCATCGAAGCGGTAACGCTGGATGAGCCCGACGGCCCGGTCCCCGAGCTCAATCACGAAGAGCTCCGTCGGGTCGAGGCCGTCCACGCCTGGCCCGTACCGCTCCTCGATCGCCCCCGGTTCGGGGTCTTCGCGCCACCAGGCTTCGACGTGGGGCGCAGCCAGCCAGCGCGCCAACAGGTCGAAGTCGCCTCGGGTGAGCGGGCGGAAGGAGATGATCGGCGCCGTCATCGGGCCGGCAGGGTGGCGCTGAGCCAGCGCGCCGTGGCGGTACGGGCGGTCAGGGCGCTGCCGACGCCGGTGAGGGCAGCCGCCACCGTCCGGTGGCGGCCCGGCGGTGCGCCGTCGAGCAACTCGTTGGAGAACACGGCCCAGCCACCGGCGAAGGCGTCGGCGCTCCCGGCCGCGGCCGTCAGTAGACGGGCGAAGGTGGCCACCGCCCGCGGCCGTCCGACCAGCGCCGCCTGTACGGCGGCGGTGATGCGCTGGTAGGGCAGGTGCTCGCGCGCCAGCCCGGCGCGATAGCGCGCCGCCGCGGATCCGCCGCCCGCACTGGCCACGATGGCCTCCCCCGCCAACCAGCCGCTCCGCATGGCCTGGGAGATGCCTTCTCCCTGTATCGGGTTGACCAGTCCGGCGGCGTCGCCTACGAGGAGGACCCGGCCGGCCGCCGGCGTCGTGCCGACGATCCCCATCTTGAGCCAGCCGCCGAGACGGCGCGCCGGCTGTGCCGACACCCCCGGATCGAGCAGGCCGAGCGTCTCAAGGTGGGCCAGGAACTGCGGAAGGGCCTGCACCGCGCGCGCACCCGCCCGCCGGTCGGCCCGGGTGCCGATGCCGAGGCCGACGTTGGCCCCGCCATGAGGCCCGGGAAAGACCCAGCCGTAGCCGGGGAAGCCTCGCCAGGGCCTCGGCTCCCACATCACAATGGCGGCGAGGCCGACGTCCTGTGCCAGGTAGGTCCGCACGGCGAATCCCCACAGCACCTTGTCCGGGTCGACCAGGCCCGCCGCAGCAGCCACCGCGCTGGTGGCGCCGTCGGCCCCGATGACGAAATCGGACCGCAGCTCCTCCCCGGTGCTCAACCGGTAGCCGTCGATCCGCCCGTCCGCCTCGAGCGGTTCGTCGGCGCGCCCGGATACCGGGACCGCTCCGGCATCCGTGGCGGCGTGGTGGAGCAGGGCGTCGAAGGCGGTGCGGGTCAGCGCCGTGCCGTGACCCGGGTACGTGAGCCCCGCCGCGCTGGGCAATCGGACCGTGCGCCCCGTCGGGCTGACGACGAGCATGTCCCCGACGTCGCGGCCCGCCGGCAGGGAGACGCCCAGATCGGCCAGAAGCTGCAGGCCACGGGGCCCGACCATGTCGCCGCACGCCTTGTCGCGCGGGAAGGTGGCCTTGTCCACCAGCGCAACCCGCGCCCCGGCCCGCGCCAACACCAGGGCGGCGACGCTGCCCGCCGGGCCGCTCCCGACCACGAGGGCGTCAAAGCGCGATGGGGGCACACTGCTCCTTCCTCGCCATGCAGATCTACAGTGAGATCTTCTCATCAGCGGAGGTGCACGTTGTCGCAGATCGTTGGCGATCGGAACCTGTTCGCGCAGGAATTGTTCACCACCCTGCCGCAGCGCTACGACAGCCTCGCCGAAGTCCTGTCCATGGGTCAGAACGGCCGATGGCGGCGGGCCATGGTCGACCGCATCGTGCCCGCGACACCGGGCAGGGTGCTCGACGTGGCGTCGGGGACGGCCGGAGTGGCGCTCCAACTGGCGGCGCGCACACCGGCCGACATCGTCGGTGTGGACCTGACCCTCGGCATGCTGGCGCGGGGCCGCCGCAACGTGGCGCAGGCCGGCATGCACGGGAGGGTGCAGCTCGTCGCGGGCCGCGCCGAGCAGCTTCCGTTCCCCGACGAGGCCTTCGATGCCCTGACCTTCACCTACCTGCTGCGCTACGTGGACGATCCCCAGGCCACGCTCTGCGAGCTGGCCCGCGTTGTCAAACCCGGCGGCGCGGTCGCCAGCCTGGAGTTCTTCGTGCCGCCCAACCGCTTCTGGCGCATGGCCTGGTGGCTCTACACCCGGCTCGCCCTCCCGGCCGGCGGGCGGATCACCGGAGGGCGCGAGTGGTTCAGGGTGGGCCGGTTCCTCGGCCCCAATATCTCGGGCCACTACCGGAGATATCCCCTGGCGTGGACGGTGAAGGCATGGGAGCAGGCCGGGTTCGAGGAGGTCGGGGTGCGGGTCATGAGCCTCGGCGGGGGCCTGGTCATGTGGGGAACGCGGAGCGGTGGTTGACGAGCCAAGCTGATCACCGTCCGGCCTTCTACGCCGCCCGGCCGGGCGGCTGGCGGGACTGGTGGACCCTGCTCCACCCTCCGTATACGGCCTGGCACTTGGCCTACGTCGTCATCGGCGCATGCCTCGCCCCGCATGTCGACCTCGCGCGCATGGTGGCCACCCTCCTGGCCTTCCTCTTCGCCGTGGGGTTCGCCGCCCATGCGCTGGACGAGCTGCACGGGCGGCCGCTCGGCACGCGCATCCCCTCCCCGGCCCTGGTGGGTCTGACCGTGGTCGGATTGAGCGGTGCCGTCGCGTTGGGGGTGGCCGGGCTGTCGCGGGTCGGGTGGGCCCTGATCCCCTTCCTCATCATCGGCCCGGTGCTCGTCATCGCCTACAACTGGGAGCTCTTCGGTGGGCGGATCCACACCGACCTCGGCTTCGCGTTGGCCTGGGGCTCGTTCCCCGTCCTGGTGGGCTACGTGGCGCAGACCGGGCGCCTGGCGCTGAGCCCGGTGCTCGCGGCGGGCGCGGCGCTGGCCCTGTCGGCCGCCCAGCGACGGCTGAGCACCCCGGCCCGGCTCCTCCGGCGGCGGGCCACCGCGGTCGAAGGCCAGGTCATTCTCTCCACTGGTGCGACGCTGCCACTCGATGCACGCACGCTCCTCGCCCCGCTCGAGCGGGCGCTGCAGGCCATGTCGTGGGGCGTCGTGCTCACCGCCGCCGCACTGGCCGTGACCCGCTTGGGCTGACCGCAGTGACCGCGACGACCGCACACGCTGGCCGGCAGGGCCTAATGGAGGGCTGGGCCTACCCAGCCGCTTCGAGGCGACGTCGGAACACCGCCACCGTGATCTCGACCACCCGGTCGTGCCCCCACTGCAGGAGCGGGTGGCCGAAGCGGCTGGCCACGCGCATGGGTCGCTGCATCATCTCCACCGTCCAGGCCACCTCGACCAGCGTCCCCGCCCCGCCCGGGCGCGCCCGGAGCTGTGCCTCGCCCTTGAGGTCACCCCGCACCAGGGCATCGATCGCCGTCGGCGCCTCGCAGCGGGTGAGCTCGATCTCGATGCGCATCCGGTAGGGAAGGGGCGGCGACACCACGCCGCGCAGCACCGCGCCCGCCGCCAGGGCGTCGCCGTCGACGCGGAACTCCTCCAGCCACGGGAACCAGTGCTCGTATTGATCAACCTGCTCGAGCCGCCCCCACAATTCGTCGGGCGCGAGAGCGAATTCGTGCTCTCGCCGATAGGCGATGACAGGCGCCGCTGGCATGGCACGACACTACGAGCCGGCGACGATTGAACCCCGTACCGCCGGACGCAGTCCTACAGTGCGCCCAGTGAGGAGCGTGCCATTGCCACCCAAGGCCGCCGTCGCCGCCCTCCTCGTCCTGTCGTCGTTGGTCGCTTCACCGCTGGTGGGCGCAGTGACGCCCGACCCGTCCGGCGGCCGCGCCGTGGACGGCGCGCTCTTTGCGCCCGGGGCGTGCGAGTCGTTCGCGCCGACCGCGGGAGACCGTCACCGGTCGGTCTTTCTCGATGCGGGGCACGGCAGCATCGACCCCGGGAGCATAGGGGTGACGATCGCGGGGCAGACCATTTACGAGGCCACCGAGACCCTGGCGGTGGAGCTCGACACCCTGACGCTGCTCCGGGCCAAGGGGTTCACGGTCATCGTCTCGCGCACAAGCGCTTCACCCGTCGGCCGACCCCGGCCCGGGGACGTCGCCGACCAGCTCTACACGCTGCAAGGAGATCTCTGGGATGTGGCCAGCAGGGACGTGTGCGCCAACATGGCCAAGGCCAATATCTTGATCGGGATATATTTCGACGCCGGCTCCTCGCCGGTGAATGCGGGCAGCATCGCCGGCTACGACGCGGATCGGCCCTTCGCCATCTACAACCTGCGCCTGGCCGAGTTGGTCCAGACCGATGTGCTCGCCGCCATGAATGCCCAGGGTTGGAACATCCCCAACGACGGCGTGGTGCCGGACGACTCGCTCGGTGGCCCGCCGCTCTCGAACGCCGCGGCGGACTACGGGCACCTGGTTCTGCTCGGTCCGGCGGACCCCGGTTACTTCTCCACGCCCAGCAAGATGCCCGGCGCCCTGATAGAGCCGCTCTTCATCACCGATCCCTACGAAGGCAGCCTGGCCAACAGCGCCCACGGCCAGCGGGTGATCGCCGGCGGGCTGGCCACGGCGGTGGAGCAGTACTTCAGTCCTCCCAACCGCCTGGTCCGCCCGGCGCACGCGGCCGTGAAGACTGCGCGCGCCGCCGCGGGCCGGCACCTGCCCTGAGGATCTCGTGACCCCGGGGTACCGTGCGTGCATGTCCGTCCCCCACCCGCTCGCCCGCGGTGAGGCTTCCATGGTCGTCAGCCCTGACGAGCTCGAGTACCTGTGCACGGAGATGGCGGACGAGGAGTACTACGCCCTCGACACCGAGTTCCACACCGAACGCACGTACTTCCCCAAGCTGGCGCTGATCCAGCTCGGCTGGCGGGACAAGGTGGCGCTGGTCGACCCGCTCGCGGTCGACCCTGGTCCGCTGTCGCGGCTCCTCGGCGGACCCGGCACCATGGTGGCCCACGCCGCCGAGCAGGACATCGACGTGCTCGAGACCGCCTGCGGGGTGGTGGCCTCCACGGTGTTCGACACCCAGATCGCGGCCGGCTTCCTGGGCTACTCCACCCCGTCGCTGGCGCGCCTGGTTGATCAGGTCCTGGGGTTCTCGCTGCCCAAGGCGGACCAGCTCTCCGACTGGATCCACCGACCCATCCCGGCGCGCCAGCTCGCCTATGCGGCCGATGACGTCGCCCATCTGCTGGAGCTCCGGACCGCCATCGCCACCCAGCTCGAGGCAGGCGGCCGCCTCACCTGGGCCCTCGAGGAATGCGCCCAGGTGCTGTCGGTCCGCCGGCGCGGTGTGGTGCCCGAGGAGCTCTGGTGGAAGATGGGCGACATCCGCAGGCTCCCGGCGCGCTCGCGCGGCGTGGCCCAGGAGGTGGCAGCCTGGCGGGAGCGCCGGGCGGTGGCGCTCGACCGGCCCCGGCGCACCATCCTGTCCGACCTGGCCCTGCTGGCCATCGCGCAGCGGCCTCCCCGCAGCAGAGGGGACCTCGAAAAGATGCGGGGCGTCGACGGACGTCACCTCGCGCACGGAGGGGCGGCCGAGATACTGGCGGCCGTCGAGAGGGGGTTCGCGCTGGCACCAGAGGACGTGCGGCTCCCGCCCGAGGGGAGGGAGGCCCAGGCGCCGGCCGCCGCGGTGGCCGTGTGCACGGGTCTCGTGCGCCAGATCGCGGACGACCTCCACTTCGATCAGGGCCTCCTGGCCACCCGGGCCGACATCACGAACCTCGTGTGCGGCGAGCCCAGCCGCCTCGATACGGGGTGGCGCAGTGCCATCGCCGGCGACTCCATCCGGAGCCTGCTGGCGGGGGACGTTGCCGCGGCCTTCCGCCCCGACGGCACGCTCGTGCTCGAACCGCGCCAGGCCCCGCCGGCCGCGGAGCACGCCAACGGCGGGATCCCGCCCGGCCCCGGCCCCGGCCCCGGCCCCGCGCCCGGCCCCGGCCCCGGCGCGAGTTGACGGTTAGTTGACGGCCCGGTCCCGCTCGGCCCAATAGGGCTGGCGCAGCTTGTACTTCTGGAGCTTGCCGGTGGCGGTGCGAGCCAGCACCTGGCGGATCTCCACCGTGCGGGGCGCCTTGAAGTGCGCGATCCGATCTCGGCAGTGCTCGATGAGGTCCTGTTCGGAGGCGGCCGCTCCGGGACGCAGCACGACCAGCGCCAGCACCTTCTCCCCCCACTTGTCGTCGGGCACGCCGATCACGGCGCAGTCGGNNGGTAGAGGCAGTCCTCGACCTCTATGGAGGACACGTTCTCCCCTCCGGTGATGATGACGTCCTTCTTGCGATCCGAGATGACGAGGTAGCTCCCGTCGAGGTAGCCCCCGTCGCCGGTGTGGAACCATCCGCCGGCAAGCGCCGCGGCCGTCTCCTCGGGCTGCTCCCAGTACCCGGCGAAGACGTGGTTGGAGCGGGCCAGGACCTCGCCTTCGGCGTCGACGGCGATCTGCACGCCGACGGCCGGCACGCCGGCCCGGCTCAACCGCTGCGCCCGCTCGCCGGCTGCCTCCCCGTCCCACTCCGAGGGGGCCCGGTTGATCGTGAGCAGCGGTGACGTCTCGGTCAAGCCGTAGATCTGTATGAACTCCCAACCGAGCTCGCCCTCGACCCGCTCGATCGTCTTGGAGGGGGGCGGCGCTCCGGCCACCACGATGCGCACCGTGCCCGCGCCAGGCACGACCCGTCCCTCACGCCCGCGGGCCGCAGCCGCATCGAGGATGGCGGCGATCACGGCCGGTGCCCCGCACATGAGGGTCACGCCGTGCTGCTCGATGCGCGACAGGATCTCCTCCCCGTCGACCTTGCGCAGCACCACGTGGCGCCCGCCCATGGCGGTCACGGCGTAGGGCATCCCCCAGCCGTTGCAGTGGAACATGGGCAGGGTGTGCAACAACACGTCGCGATCGGTGACCCCGGTGTGCCAGCCGAACGTGACGGCATTGAGCCAGCAGTTGCGGTGCGTCAGCTGCACCCCTTTGGGCCGCGCCGTCGTCCCCGAGGTGTAGTTGACCGAGCAGGCGCCGTCCTCGTCCCCCGCCCACTCCCGCGCGGCCGCGCCCGGAGCGGCCGCCGTGAAGAGCTCCGCATCGTCGACGCCGTCGAGCGCGAAGCGGTGCCGGACCTTGATGGAGGCCACCACGTCGGTGAGCTCGGGGTCGTACAGGAGGACGGACGCCCCGGAATGCTCGACGATGTAGGCGATCTCCTCGGCGGTCAGGCGGAAGTTGATGGGCACCAGGATGCGACCGAAGGCGCTGACGCCGAAGTACGACGTCAAGAAACGGCCCGAGTTGGGGCTGACGATCGCCACCCGCTCACCGTGGCCCACCGACAACGCGTCGAGGGCCCGCGCCATGCCCCGCGCCCGGGCCTCCATCTCGGCGTAGGTGATGCTCCCGAGCGACCCGGCCACGGCCGGTTCGTCGACCACGGCCACGCGCGCGCCGTATACGAGGGCCGCGCGATTGAGAAAGTCCGCCACCGTCAACGGGACCTGCATGCGTCCTCACCCCTCCCTGTCGTCGGCCTTCCCCCGGCCGGTCGACCCTAGTGGACCACGTGGACGCCGCTCTTAGTGGGGATCAACCACTAGAAGTGCCCCAGCACCGGGTGGGGGACATAAGGCTTCTCCAGGCTGGCCACCTCGTCGGTGCTCAACGTGAGCTCCTCGGCGGCCAAGGCGTCCTCGAGGTGGGACAGCTTGGTGGACCCCATGATGGGCGCCGTCACACCCGGCTTGGCCAGCAGCCAGGCCAGTGCCACCTGTGCGGTCGCGACGCCGCGCCCGGTGGCCACCTGCTGGGCCGCTTCGACCACGTCGAAATCGGTCGGTTGGTCGTAGAGGTAATCGGTGAACGAGTCGGTGCTCGATCTGGTGGTGTCGCGCGCGCCCGAGCGGGACCGGTTGCCCGCCAGCACGCCGCGGGCGAGCGGGCTCCAGGGGATCACACCCACGCCCTGGTCCAGGCAGAGGGGGATCATCTCGCGCTCCTCCTCGCGGTAGATCAGGTTGTAGTGGTTCTGCATCGAGACGAACGGGGTCCACCCGTTCTTCTCGGCGGTGTACTGGGCCTTGGCGAACTGCCACGAGAACATGCTGCTGGCCCCCAGATAGCGGGCCTTGCCGGCCTGGACGACCTCGTGGAGCGCACCCATCGTCTCCTCGATGGGCGTCCGGGGGTCCCAGCGGTGGATCTGGTACAGGTCGACGTAGTCCAGGCCGAGCCGGCGCAACGAGGCGTCGATGCCCGAGAGGATGTGCTTGCGGGAGAGGCCGCCGCCGTTCTCCCCCGGCGTCACCGGCATGAACACCTTGGTGGCGATGACCGCCTCGTCGCGGCTCAAGAACTTGCCGACCAACTTCCCGGTGGCCACCTCGCTGGCCCCGCCCGAATAGGCGTCCGCCGTGTCGAAGAAGGTCACCCCGCCCTCGACCGCCGCCTTGACGATGGGCTCCGCCGCGTCCTCGTCGATGACCCACGGCCGGTCGCTGTCGTTGCCGAACCCCATCATGCCCAGGCAGATCCGCGAAACCCGCAGGCCCGACGTTCCCAAGTTGACGTAGCGCATCGTTGACCTCGCTGTCTCACCCGCCCCGGTGGCGCGTGCCCACGGCTTACCAGCTGTGACCGACCCGCCGCGCGCAGCGGGCGCGCCGGATCGCGACGTCTAGCGGGGTGCCCGTGTGAAGTAGCGGCTCAGCGTCTCCTCTTGCTGCTGGTAAGACGAACCGATGTCCGAGCCGTAGAGGGACATCGGCTCCTCGAGCATGCGCTCGAACGTCAATTTGCACACGGGCTGCCCGTTCTCGACCATGAACGGCACGTCGTGCGCCCTGACCTCGAGCGCGGCCCGCGAGCCACGGAAGCGCCGGTTGGGGTCGTAGCCGAAGCCAGGATCGAAGAAGCCCGCATAGTGCGTGCGCAGCTCGCCGCTCGTCGGGTCGTAGGCCGTCATCTCGGCCGCCAGGTAGGGCGGAATGCTCACTGCCTCATGGGACATGAGGAGATAGAAGCGCTTGGGCGAGAGCACAAGCCGGTCACCGTCCTCGCGGTACACCGGGTCCCAGAAGGGTCCGGGGTCCACCTCATGGTCCGAGGTCAAGTCAAGGAGCGGCGCGCTGTCCCGGGTGCTGTGGCCGACCCGCCCCTGCGCGTCACCGTGCAGGTCCAAGCCCAGGAACAGGCCGTCGGAGAGGACCAGGTCCTCGGGGGCCACCGGTTCGCCGTCGCGGAACAGGATCGGTTCGTCACGATGGGCCGCGCGCACCTCGTCGTCGCTGAGCCACGGTCGGCCGATCGACAGGCGGAGCTGGTTCAACGCGAGGTCCTCGCGGACCCGGACGGCGAACGAGAGGGGGACGACCTCGAGGTACAGCGGCCCCTGGTACCCGGCGGCGATCTCGTCGAACCGGTCGCTGTGGTCGGTGATGACGCGGGTGAAGACATCGATGCGGCCAGTCGAGCTCTTCGGATTGGCCTTGCCCCGCAGCGCAGCCGGCAGGTCGAGCCGCTCCTTGAGCTCAATCAGGTACGGGCAGCGCGCCTCGAGCATGGCGCCGGCTCCCCGCAGGTCGATCTCGTCGAGGACGTAATCCTTGAGCTTGCGCTCGACCACGTCCTCTCCGGGCAGGAAGCTGCAGCGGATGCGCAGGGCCCGCTCCCCCAGGCGCAGGTCCAGGCTCGCGGGCTGGACGTTGCTCTGGGGGATGTTGAACCGCCCGGCGTCGATGTAGCCGGCCCGGATGGCGCGCTCGAGGAGGTGGCCGGGCAGGACGCCTTCGGCGGCGGGAGGGAGGCTCAGGACCATGCGCGGCGTCGACCCAGCGGGAGCATGTTCGGTCACGTTACGAGCAAAGCACGCCGGGCGGTTTCACGAAAGCCGGCCGGCATGGGGATGCCCACCTGGGACCTTGTGGATGAACTGGGGACAAACGTGGATGACATGGCGGTTGCGCAGGCACATAATTGTTATCCACAGGGGCGCCCGATAGCCGCAGAATTCCGGGCGCGGTCCCCGTGGGATGGGCCGGAGACGCCGCCCTAAACTGGCGCCGCGTCAGATGCGCCGCGCCGCAGCGCCACCCACGCAACGGAGGCCCCATGCTCGACTACGTCATCCGCTCCGGGACGGTCATCGATGGCACCGGCGGACCGGAGCAGACCGCCGACATCGGGATCGAGGGCGGCCGCATCACCGAGATCGGGGACGTGACGGTGGAGGGACGGACCGAGATCGACGCCACCGGCCTGATGGTCAGCCCCGGCGTGGTGGATCCCCACACCCATTACGACGCCCAATTGTTCTGGGACCCCACGGCCTCTCCCTCCAATATCCACGGGGTCACGACCGTGATCGGCGGCAACTGCGGTTTCACTCTGGCGCCGCTCAAGGCCGAGGACGCCGACTACATCCGCCGGATGATGGCCAAGGTCGAGGGCATGCCCCTGGCCGCGCTCGAAAACGGGGTGCCCTGGAGCTGGTCGACCTTCGGTGAGTACCTCGGCGCGCTCGAGGGCAACCTCGGCGTCAATGCCGGGTTCCTGGTGGGCCACTGCGCCCTCCGGCGCCACGTCATGGGAGCGGCCCGCGCCGAGGAGGTGGCGTCGGACGAGGAGATCGTCGCCATGCGCTCCCTGCTCGCCGAGTCGCTGGCCGCCGGCGGCCTCGGCTTCTCGTCGTCGCAGTCGCGGACGCACTCCGACGGGGAGGGCAGACCCATCACGTCCCGGCACGCCGACCGCCGGGAGATGCTGGCCTTCTGCGAGGAGGTGGCGGCGCACGAGGGGACGACACTCGAGTACATCACCAACGGCTGCCTCGACGCCTTCAGCGACGAGGAGGTGGAGCTGATGACGGCCATGAGCGTCACCGCACAACGGCCCCTGAACTGGAACGTCCTCACGGTCGACGCCCGGTCGGCGGATCGCATCGGGCACCAGCTCGGCGCGTCGTCGAGGGCCGCGGCGGCCGGTGGGCGAATCGTGGCCTTGACCATGCCGACGCTTGTGCCGATGAACATGAGCTTCCGCACCCATTGCGCCCTGTTCCTCATCCCCGGCTGGGGTGACGTGATGGGCCTTCCGGCCGAAGAGCGGATGGCCCAACTGGCCGATCCCGAGGTACGGGTGACCCTTGATCAACGGGCCCACGCCAAGGAGGCCGGCGTCTTCCGCGGTCTGGCCCACTGGGGGACCTATGTCATCGGCGACACCTACGCCGAGGCCAACGAGGGCTGTCGTGGCCGCACCGTGGAGGACATCGCGGCCGCCCGGGGCACCGCCGAGTTCGACACCCTGCTCGACATCGTCCTGGCCGACGAGCTGCGCACCGTGCTGTGGCCCAACACCGACGACGGGGATGAGAAGACCTGGGCCATGCGGGCGGAGATCTGGGACGATCCCCGGGCGATGATCGGGGGCTCGGACGCCGGGGCCCACCTCGACCGCATGTGCGGTTCGAACTACCCGACCGCGTTCCTGGCGGACTGCCTGCGCGGCCGCCGGCTGGTGCCGGTCACCCGGGCCGTGCACATGCTGACGGCGCAGCCGGCTCAGCTCTTCGGTCTGCGGGGTCGGGGTGTGCTGGCGCCCGGCTACGCCGCCGACGTCATGGTCTTCGACCCGGCCACCGTCGGGTCCGAGCCGGCCTGCCTGGTGTACGACCTGCCCGGCGACGCGCCGCGCCTCATTGCCGGTTCCACCGGTGTCGTGCGGGTGCTCGTCAACGGCACCGAGACGGTGCGCGACGGGCGGGCCACCGGTGCCGTGCCCGGCACCTTGCTCCGGTCTGGCCACGACACGGCCTCCGTGCTGCCCGCGTCGCCCTAGCGGCCCTGCCGGCGGTCGCCATTGGGCCGGCTCCACCGCCCGCACACCGCGGATACTCGGGGCCTGGCGATGGGGAAGCCGTGCCTGCTGCGACTAGCCTGCCCTCTTGAGTGCTGACCGAGATCCCTGAACCGACGGTCGGCGCGCAGGCGACCAAGTCCACGCACTGGCTGCGCGAGACGCTGCTGGTGGTCGTCATCGCCCTGGTGGCCGCTCTGCTCCTGCGCACCTTCGTCGTGCAGACTTTCTACATCCCTTCGGGCTCCATGGAGCCCACCCTGCAGATCGGCGACCGCATTCTCGTCAACAAGTTGAGCTACCACCTGCACGGGATCGGTCGGGGCGACATCGTCGTGTTCCGCCGCCCCGCCGACGAGAACTGCGGCGGCCCGCCGGTGGCCGATCTGGTCAAGCGGGTGATCGGGCTCCCCGGCGAGACCATCTCGCTCACCAAGGGCCCCAAGGGCTTCGTGCTGATCAACGGCAAGCGCCTGGACGAATCCTGGTTGCCCTCCTCGGTCCAGGGGATGACGTTCCCGGGCCCGGCCGGGCAGCCCTACAACCTGGCGAAGCCGTACGTGGTCCCGGCCAACGACTATTTCGTCATGGGCGACAACCGGACGGATTCGTGCGACAGCCGGTACTGGGGCCCGATTCCGCGCTCGCTCATCGTGGGCAAGGTGGACCTGCGGGTCTGGCCCGTCAGCGCCTTTCATATCTTCTGAACGTCCTCTGAGTCTTCAGAACACCACGTGAGAAGGGCGGCGTCAGGCGTCGCCACGCGGCCGTTTTACCCCCGCGGCCTGGCGGAAACGTGCAATCAGTACCATTTAGGTATCTGTTCGTGGACAGAAGGGATCCATTGTGCGCAGCAGGGGCGGGAGCCCTGTCAAAGGTGACGCGAACCTGTTGCCGGCCTCGGTGCCGGACATCGGGCGCTCGTTGCGGATGGCGCGCGAGCTCGCCGACCTGTCCCTGCCGGAAGCAGGGGGCCGGACCGGCCTGACGAGCTCCTCGCTCGAGGCACTCGAAACCGGCAATTGGGGAAACCAGCATGACCGCATCGGGATGCTCCGGATCTTGCGGACCTATGCCAATTCGCTCGGCCTACCCGGCGATGACTACGTCCTGGTCGCCATTGAGCACTGGCCCTCGGCCGAACACCCTCTGACGCACAGTGGCGACACCGCGGTGGTGCCGGTGGTCTCCATCTCCTCGGCACCCGCAGGAGGCCACTCCCCCGCCGGTCCCGGCTCCGTCTGGCCCGGGGACGCCAACGGCGTGGCCGACGCCGCCATCACCGGGGTGATCGCGCCTCTGCCCCCCGGATCGGCGCTCGACACCGGCCGTCTGCGCATCGTCGACACCGGACAAGTCCCCGCCGTGCGCAACTCCGCGCCGAGGTTCCTCAAGGTGCTGGTGACCCTGTCGGCCATCCTGGTGGCGCTCGGCGGTGCCGCCCTGGCCGAGCACGCGCACATCGACGGGTGGGCGCACGACACCCGGGTCACGACGTCCCACTGGGTCAAGGACGTCAAGTCGGCCCTCGGCTTCTCTACGCGCCCGGCCAAGCCCGCCGGCCATGCGACCACAGGGAGCACGTCGCCGCGCACGTCCGGCCGCCCGCACACGTCCACGGGACATCACCTGATCACCTACACGACGCCACCCAACGGCCAGGGGCTCACGGTCAAGGTCGCCGCCTCCTCGTTCACCGTCAAGGTCGTCGCGGTCAACGGGGCCTGCTGGATCCAGGCGACCACGGCGGGCCAGCCCACGCCGACATTCGCCGGGGACCTGCTGGCGGGCCAGACACGGGACTTCACCGTCACCGGGTCGATGACCTTGGAGACAGGAAGCTCGGCTGGCCGCGCCTTCTTCTACCAGGGCACCAAGTTGATCGGGTACTACTTCCCTACCAAGGTGCCCTTCCAGATGCAGCTCGACGCCGTCAGCTGAGCCGGCGCCTACTCGTCGCTGTCGTTCTCGGCGGTCACCCGCGCCACGGCGGCGACGGACTGGCCCTCGTCGAGGTTCATGACGCGGACCCCGGTGGCATCGCGGCCCTGTGACGCGATCTCGCGGGCCGCGGTGCGGATGACGACGCCGCCCGAGGAGACGAGCAGGATCTCCTCGTCCAGCCCGATCATGAAGGCGGCCACCACCGAGCCACGCTTGCCGGTGAGGCGGATGCCCCGTACGCCCTGCCCGCCGCGCGCCTGGCGGTTGAAGCGCTCCAGCTTCGTGCGCTTGCCGTAGCCGGCATCGGTCACGAGCAGGATGTCCGTGTCGTCGGCCGCCACGTCGCAGGAGACCACGGCGTCGCCGGCCTTGAGGCGGATGCCGCGTACGCCGGCCGCATCGCGTCCCATGGCCCGCACGTCCGATTCGTTGAAGCGGATCGTCATGCCGTTCCGGGTGACTTCGAAGATGTCGTCGTCGCCCGACGTCGCCACGACCCGCACCAGCTCGTCGCCGTCGCGCAGGTTGATGGCGATGAAACCCTCACGCCGCGACTTGTCGTACTCGCTCATGGCCGTCTTCTTCACCTGGCCCTGCGAGGTGGCGAAGACCAGGTACTGATCGGGTGAGAACTCCCGCGTGGCGATGATGGCCTGTATCGACTCGTTGGGCGCCAGCGGGACGAGGTTCACGGCCGCCGTTCCCTTGGCCGTGCGCTCCTTCACCGGTATCTCATGGCCACGCAGGCGGTACACCTTGCCGTGGTTGGAGAAGAGCAGCAGGTAGGCGTGCGCGGAGGTGTGGACCACCTGGCTGACCAGATCCTCCTCTTTGAGGCGCGCCCCCTGGACGCCACGGCCGCCACGGCCCTGGGTGCGGAAGGCGGCGGCGGCCACCGACTTGATGTAGCCACCCTTGGTCATGGTGACCACGATCTCCTCGTCGTCGATCAGGTCCTCGACGCCCATCTCGCCGGGGTCGTGGGTGATGACGCTGCGGCGCGGGTTGGCGAACTTGTCCCGGATCTCGGTCATCTCGGTGGCGATGACGCCGCGCAGCTTGGTGTCGTCGCCCAGGATGGCCTGCAGCTCGGCGATCTCCTCGAGGAGCTTGGCGAGCTCCTCTTCGAGCTGCGTGCGCCCCAACCGGGTGAGGCGGGCCAGGGTCATGTCGAGGATGTGCTCGGCCTGGGTCTCGGTGAAGGTGAAGGGGTCGGCCATCAGGGCCGTGCGGGCCGCCGGCTTGTCGTCCGAGGCCCGGATGGTGGCGATGACGGCGTCGAGCATGTCGATGGCCCGCAGCAGACCCTCGACGATGTGGGCGCGCTCTTGGCGCTTGCGCAGGCGGAACTGCGAACGGCGGGTGATGACCTCGATCTGGTGATCGATGTAGTGCGACAGGGCCTGGGCCAGGTTGAGCGTGCGGGGAACGGTGTCGACCAGCGCCAACATGTTGACCCCGAAGCTGGTCTGCAGCGGCGTCTGCTTGAAGAGGTTGTTGAGCACCACGTTGGCGTTGGCGTCGCGCTTGAGGTCGATCACCAGGCGGGGCTGCTGATTGGCCGAGGAATTGAGCACCTCTTTGATCCCGTCGAGCTCGCCGGCCTTGACCAGATCGGAGATCTTCTGCTCTATGACCTCGACCGAGGTCTGGTAGGGGAACTCGGTGACCACGATGCGGTCGCCGCCGGTGGCCTCCTCGATCTCGGCCACGGCGCGCATCTTGATGGAGCCGCGCCCGGTGCGATAGGCGTCGAGGATGCCCTGGCGACCCAGGATGAGCGCGCCGGTCGGGAAATCGGGGCCCTTCACGAACTGCATGAGCTCGTCGGGGGTGGCCTCGGGGTGGTGGAGCACATGGATGGCGGCGTCAATCACCTCGCCCATGTTGTGGGGCGGGATGTTCGTCGCCATGCCCACCGCGATGCCCTGCGATCCGTTGATGAGCAGGTTGGGGAAGCGGCCCGGGAGCACGACCGGCTCTTCGTCGGAGCCGTCGTAGTTGGCCACCATGTCGACGGTTTCCTCGTCGATGTCGGCCATGAGCTCGAGGGCGAGCGGCGCCAGGCGGCACTCGGTGTAACGCATGGCCGCCGGACCGTCGTCGGGGCTGCGACCACCGAAGCTGCCGTGGCCGTCGATCAGCGGGTGGCGCAGCGAGAAGTCCTGCACCATGCGCGCCAGGGCCTCGTAGATGGCCGAGTCGCCGTGCGGGTGGTACGTCCCCATGACGTCGCCCACCACCTTGGCGCACTTGTTGTGGGGCCGGTCGGGACGCAGGCCCCGGTCGAACATGGAGTAGAGGATGCGGCGGTGCACCGGCTTGAGGCCGTCGCGCACGTNNCCATCTCCTCTTGGATCTCGATCGGCTCAATGGCGCCGCCGACCGGCTCATCACCGGCCCCCGGTGGGGTCCCGCTCCCGTCGCCCCCGCGGCCGCCGCTTCCGCGCGTCGTCTGTCGTGGCATTTATGCTCTCCCGGTCCTCTCGCTCAGATGTCGAGGAATCGGACGTCTTTGGCGTTCGTCTGGATGAAGTGGC
>PKYA01000181.1 GCA_003133545.1 Acidimicrobiaceae bacterium
GCTCGCCGAGTTCTTCGGCATGCCGGTGGCGGACCTGCGGCGCTATAAGCCAGACCCCGAGGCGCTGGCCTTGGTGAGCGAGGACGTGGCGCGCCAGAACATGGCGATGCCGATCAGCCTGCACGACGACGGGCTCCATGTGGCGGTGGCCGAGCCGAGCGACGCGTTGCGCTTCTTGTTGGCCGAGAAGAGCGGTCGGCCGGTGCGCCTGTTGCTCGCGCCCATGACCGACGTGCAGTGGGCCATCGACAACAACTACCGCGCCATCGGTGGCGTCGCCCAACTGGTCCAGGCCTTCGAGGTGGTCGAGGGATCAAGGAAGCGCAACGTCGAGCCGGCGCAGCCGGTCGTCGTCGCCGACGACGCCCCGGTGGTCCAAGTGGTCGACCGCATCTTGACCCAGGCCATGCGCGACCGCGCTTCTGACGTGCACATCGAACCCGCCGACGAGGTGGTCCGGGTGCGCTTCCGCATCGACGGTGCCCTAAAGGAGATCCTCGTCCTCCCCGCCGCCATGGGCCTCGGTCTGGTGAGCCGCATCAAGATCATGGCCGGCATGAACATCGTCGAGCGGCGCCGTCCCCAAGACGGACAGCTGACGACCACGGTCGACAGCAAGGAGATCGACGTCCGGGTGGCCACGACGGCCACCATCTGGGGCGAGAAGTGCGTCATGCGGATATTGGACAAGACCCGCTCGGTGCTGCGCCTCGACGACTTGGGTATGCCGGCCGACACCCACGCCCGGTACTCCAAGATCGTCCGGGCCCCCTTCGGCATGATGCTCTGCGCCGGTCCGACCGGGAGCGGCAAGACCACCACCCTCTACGCCACCTTGAGCGAGGTCAACAACCCGACGCTCAACGTCATGACTATCGAGGACCCGGTCGAGTACGTCTTTCCCTCCATCAACCAGATCCAGACCAACGACCAGGCTGGCCTCACCTTCGCCACCGGGCTCAAGTCCATCTTGCGCCAGGACCCCGACGTGATCTTGGTCGGCGAGATCCGTGACGTCGAAACGGCCCGGGTGGCCGTCCAGTCCGCCCTGACCGGCCACTTCGTGGTCTCGTCCTTGCACGCGACCGACGCGGTCTCGGCCCTGCACCGCTTCTTGGACATGGGTATCGAGTCCTTCCTCATCGCCTCGTCTGTGCTCGCCGTCGTCGGCCAGCGCCTGGTGCGGCGCATCTGCCCGTCGTGCAAGGCGCGGTACAACCCGAGCGCCGAAGAGCTCGCCTTCTATGAGGAGAGCGGGGGGCCGCCCAAGGACACCTTCTACGTCGGCACCGGCTGCAACTTCTGCTCAGACACCGGCTACCAGGACCGCATCGGAGTCTACGAGCTCTTGGAGATGACCCCCGAGATCCGGCGCCTCATTGTCGGCTGGGCCACCCAAGAAGAACTGCGCAGCCTGGCCCAAAAACAAGGAATGCGCACTCTGCGCACCGAAGCCATCAACCTCGTCGCCGACGACGTGACCACGGTGGCCGAAGTGATTAGGAGCATGTATACGCTATGAAGACAGCAAAGAGTGAAAAGAGCGCGTCAAAGGATCTGTCGAGATTTCGTTTCGACGCGCTCGACAACACAGGGGCCAAAGTCTCAGGCATAGAGATGGCAATGTCATCGGGCGCGGCACACCTGGCTCTGTTGGAGCGCGGCTTTCAACCCTTGGAGTTGACAGAGAAGCGAAGTCTACTGAAGCTCGAGATCACCAAGAAGAAGGTCCCACGCAAGGAGATCATGCATTTCTCCCGCCAGATGGGTGTCTTCATGAAGGCGGGCATCCCGATCATGGAAGCGCTTGAGGTGATCGAACAGGAGACGACTGAGAAACTAATGAAAAAGGTCCTCCAGGACATGATCATCGATCTCCGGGCCGGCGACACCTTTGCGGCAGCGGCAGCCTCACATCCAGAGGCATTCCCCAATTACTACGTCGGGATCCTTGAGTCGGCCGAACTGACCGGCAACCTCGACACCGTCCTCAATCAATTGGCCGACTACATCGAACGCGATGTGGAGGCTCGATCAACGCTGACTTCAGCCATGATCTATCCGGCCGTGGTGGCCTGCATGTCTGTCGTCGTCGTTGTCGTCCTGGCGGCATTCGTGATGCCCCGCTTCGTGGTCTTCTTCAATTCCTTGCACGCCAAACTCCCGCTCCCGACCCGCATGCTGCTGGGGGCGACCAGTATCTTCACGCACTGGTGGTTTGTCTTCGTGGGCATGATCGTGATTTTGGTCGGCGGCTTCATCGCGATGCGGCGATCGCAAGAAGGTAGGGCACGCCTCGACTCGCTCATTTTGAAGATACCGGTACTCGGCTTGCTTGTGCAGGCGGCAGTCCTCGAGCGCGTATGCAGGGTTCTGTCATCCATGATACGGGCAGGGGTCGATCTCCCTCAGTCGATGGCTGTCACCGCAGATGCTTCGAACAACGCCGTCTATCGCAAAGGTATTGAGAACATTCGCGATGAGATGATGCAGGGCCAAGGTTTGGCTGAGCCCTTGGCGCGCACGGGGCTCTTTCCGGGTGCTGCACAGCAGATGTTCCGAGTAGGCGAAGAGACCGGCACGCTCGACGCGCAGCTCGAAACAGCCGCCGTGTACTATCACCGCGAACTCGAAGTGAGGGTGAAGCACTTCACGAGCCTTTTCGAACCAGCGGTGATCATCATGATGGGTGTGGTGGTCGGTTTTGTTGCTGTCGCTCTCATCTCCGCCATGTACGGCATTTACAGCCAGGTGAAGGTGGGATGAAGGCGCATCGGCGCGGCGGCGATCCAACGCCGTGGCGGAGCTTTACACCTGGTCGGCGGGATCCAACTGATGGAGGGTTCACGCTCATAGAACTGATCATTGTCTCGCTCGTGCTTCCGCTCATTATCGGTGCCATCACGATGGCGCTCATTTCGGTGTTCTCCCTTCAGACCAGCACGACGAGTCGCATCTCTGGTTCGGCCGATGCCCAGGTTGTATCGAGCAACTTCGAGACGGACGTCCAGAGCGCATCGCAGATCGTCGCTCCTCCTGTGGGGGGCGCGCCCACGGGTCAGAGTCCGCCCACCTGCGGAAGCGGTACCGAAGTCCTGAGCCTGGAGTCCGGTACCCCACAAGGCGGTGTCTATCCGACGGAGATCTCTTACGTCATTGTGGCGCAGTCCTCAGGCGACGCCCTCGTCCGGAACGTCTGCCAGGGCGGCAACACATCCACGCCTGCCTCGAGCTCCACCGTCTCATACGACGTGGCCAGCACGCAGACGGCAGCCGTCACGTGCGATGCGACGCTCACCACCGCGCTAGCCACTAACACGGCGTATACGTCCCTGTCGGTGAGTGCCCTGCCCGCTGCAGTGGCCAGCGGTGATCAGATCACCGTCGGCACGGGGGGGCAGACATTCACGGCCACTGCCGCCGGCGCCGGAGCGACCACGCTTAACGTCCAATCGCAGACGCCTTCGGCAGCCTTGGCCGTGGGCTCGCCCGTCGTAGATACGAGTTGGGCGTTGAGCAACTGCGGCGCCCAGACGGGCTGGTTATCCGCGGCCAACGTCACCGGCGTCACGTTTGCCGTCACCGAGCCGAGTAACGGGACGGGGACCAGTCCCTACCTTTATAAGCTGGTCGCCCTTCCGCGTTC
>PKYA01000231.1 GCA_003133545.1 Acidimicrobiaceae bacterium
CCCGCCAGGGCCTGTGCCTGGTGATGGAGGGCATCGTTGACCGGACGCTCGAGCGCCGCCGCGAACGGGACCTGGGGATCACCTCGCTGTTCGCCGCATTCGAGGAGGAGGAGACCGACCCGGGTTGGGGCTCGGCGAAGATCGCCATCCCCGACTCCGAGTTCGACAAGGCGCAACGGCTTGCCTTCGAGAAGGAGATGCTCGGGCTCTATGTGAGCGACCATCCGCTCATGGGCTACGAGCAGGCCCTGGCTCGCCTCACCGACTGCAGCCTCTCGGACATGCGCGAGGAGGACCCCACTGGGGATCGCTCTCCCGTGCGGGCAGTCGGCGGGGTGGTGACCGATCTGCGCCGGAGCTACACGAAGAAGGGCGACCTCATGGCCCGCTTCATCCTCGAGGATCTGCAGGCTGCCATGGAGGTCTTCGTGTTCCCCAAGACGATGGCCGATTGCGGGGCGCTCATCGAGAACGATGCCATCCTGGTCGTGCGGGGACGGCTCGACACGCGCGAAGAAGAGCCCAAGATCGTCTGCATGGAGGTGAGCCGGCCGGTCCTCGAGCGCGGCGAGGAGGATCTCCACGTCGCATTGCCGCTCGGCGTCTTGACGGACTCGACGCTGGCCGGCCTCAAGGAGATATTGCGTGGGCACCCGGGGACGTCCTCCGTCCTGTTGCACGTGGGGGCGAAAGTGCTGCGCCTCGCCTCCGAATTCAACGTGGATTGCCGAAACGGTCTGGTCGGCGAGCTCAAACGGCTCCTTGGGCCGGGCGCCGTGCTGTCCTAAGGGGCGTTCACCAGGGTCGGGAGTCACCACCGGGGTGTCGGCGGCCGCAGGTCCGGCCGGGTCCGGTTGGGAATGCCTTCGGCGTTGCCGGTAGACTGGACGCATGCCGATCGTAGTGAGCACCAAAGATTGCACTGCGCTCAGCGATGCTGAGCTGGTGGAAATGGCAGACCTGTGTGCAGAGCGCCCACCCGGTTTCGACATCGGGTTCCTCTCCAAGGAGAGGGAATCGTGGGTCCTGATCACATTGGCTCGGGAGGGGAACAAGCTGCGGGGCTACTCGTTCTGCACCCTCGAGAGGATCGGTGGGACCCCATCGCTCCTCGTAGGCCTGGCCCTGGTGGACCGGACGGCGCGCGCCGAGGCTGCCCTGAAGGGCATCATGGCCGACCAGTACCGGCGCGCCCTCCTGGCCTTCCCCGACGAGGACGTGCTCTTGGGGACCCGCCTCCTGTCGCCCGAGGGGTTCCGCGCCTTCTCGGGCCTCCAGGACGTGGTGCCCTTCCCGGGCCACAAGTCCTCGGGCGAGGAGCGAGCCTGGGCCCGGCGCCTTTCCAAGCGCTTCGGGTGCGAGAGCAGGCTGGACGATCGCACCTTCGTGCTCAAGGGGGACGGCTCGGTGGCCGGGGGATTGGACTTCGTGGCAGCCAAGGTGAAGCTCCCCGAGGGGGTCGACTGTCACTTCGGTGACTTCGACGTCAACCGCGGTGACCGCCTGGTCACTTTTGGCTGGGCGATGGCCGAGGATCTGGCCGGGGGCAAGCTCGGTCGTTGAGACCGGAGGGTTCGCTCCCGGCAGGTAGGGGAGCGGGAGGGACCTCAGCCGCGGGGCAGGATCGCCGCGCACACCTTGTAGCAATGGCCGTCGCGGGGCGGGCTGACCGTCACCAGCAGATACTGCGGCGCGAAGCCGAGCGCGGCGGACAAGCTCTTGCCACTGAGACGCTCGCGCCGGGCCGCGTCGAGGGCGCGGGCGGCATGGCGGTCCTCCACCGGTAGCCACACGTCGTCGCGGTCCCAGCCGAAGCGCACCCAGGTGGACCCGTCGGCCTGCCGGCGGATGAGCTGAGGGCTGCGGGTGGGCTCGATGAGCGCCACCGAGGGCCGGAAGCCGCGGAACTCCCAGTACGGAGCCGAGGGTCCCGGGAAGCCGAGGAGAGGGCCGTCCGGTCCGGCGACCATCCTCCGGAGGAGCTTGCGCAGCTGCCGACCCTTCAGCGTGCCGACGTGGCGGGGGAGATCGGCGGCGGTCGTGGCCTCGGGCTGCGCCAGGTCGTCGCGTTCGGGGTCGTCGGCCACGGTGACTTCCACCACGTCGAACGTGGTGATGTCGGGCTCGTAGTCGGGCGGCCATGGCACCCGCACCCGCAGCACCGTGCGGGTGGCCAGGTCGACCACGGTCGTGTCCTCCGTCGTGGACGAAAGGACCAACAGGTGCAGCGTCGACCCGCCGGCGGTGGGGATCTTCTCCCGCCGCCGCGACGAGCGCCGGAGAAGCCGTGCCGGATCGGTGGCGGTATGGGGAGAGCGACGAGCGATCGGATCGGCCGTTTCCCCGGTCACCGACGCAGCCCTTCGATCTGTGCGGCCAGGGTCGTGACGTCCCCGGCCGGCGCCTGGCAGGTGAAGCCGTGGCAGACGAAGGCGAAGTCCGCCGGTCGATCGGCGTAGAGCGGCGAGCCATCGGGCTCACCCCATGCGGTCACGGCAGCCGGAAGCCAGTGGCGGCGCACCTCGGACAACAGGTCGGGCCGGTGCCCGGTGACCACGATCTCCTGGCGCCCGTCGAGCATCGGAAGGGCAGCCACCATGTCGGCGAGCGCGCCGGGGTGGCGGGCCAGCAGGGCCCGGGCCTGTCCCACCGTGCGCTCGGCGGCCTGGTACAGACGCGGGTCGTCGTCGAGGGCGCTCGCCCGCAGCAGGGCGTGGACGGCGATCGAGTTGGTGGCGGGAAGGGCCGCGTCGACGTACTCCTTCGGGCGCACGATGAGCGTCTCGGCATCGTCGCCGGTGGTGAAGAACCCGCCGGACTCGGTGTCCCAGAAATGGTCCAACAACTCCCGGGCGACCGTGCCCGCCCGGGTGCGCCAGAGTTGGCGGCCGGTGAGCTCGGACAGCCGGACGCACGCCTCGACGAGCCAGGCGTGATCGGCTGCCACGGCCAAGTGGCGTGCCCGCCCTCCCTGCCAACTCCGCATGAGGCGCCCCTCGTCGTACATCGCCGTCATGAGGAACTCGCCGATCTCCTCGGCCCGCTGGGCGAAATGGGCCGAGCCGGTGGCGGCCGCCACCTCGGCCAGCGTGGCGACGGCCATGGCGTTCCACTCGGTCAGGACCTTCTCGTCGCGGGCCGGTTGGATGCGATCCGCCCGCACGGTGGCCAGGAGCATTCGGGCCTCCTCGACCTCGGGCGGGCGCTCCAACGGCGCGCCGACCGGCCGGAACGGGATGGAGCGGCCCTCCCAGTTCCCCCCCTCGGTGATGCCGTACCAGTCAGCCGCCGGCTGGACGAGGTGGGCGGGGAGGGCGTCGCGAAGCTCGGAGAGGGTCCACGTCGCGTGGCTGCCCTCGACACCGCCGGCGTCGGCGTCGAAGGACGAGTAGAGCGCACCCTCGGGGGTGGACAAGTCGCGCAGCACGAAGTCGAGCGTCTCGGTGGTGACGGCGAGGTACTGGGTGTGCCCGGTCTCCTGCCAGGCATGGAGATAAGCCCGGGCCAGCAGCGCCTGGTCGGTCAGCATCTTCTCGAAATGGGGGACCAGCCACCGGTTGTCGGTCGAGTAGCGGCAGAAGCCCCCGACCAGGTGGTCGTACATGCCGCCGGCGGCCATTGCGTCCAGCGTGGTCAGCGCCATCTGCCGGGAACGTTCGGAGCCGGTGCGCCGATGGTGCCGCAGGCAGAGCTCTATCAGCGACGGGCGCGGGAACTTCGGGGCCGGCCCGAAGCCTCCCCATTGCGGATCGAACCCGGCGTGGAGGCCGGTGACGACCTCGTCGGTCAGCGCGTCGGGATCGAGCCTGTCCTCCTGGGCGTCAGGGCCGATCGTCTCGGACAGGGACTCGGCCAGGCGGACCTCGCGGCGCACGGCGTCGACCAGGGCGTCGGCCTGGGCCAGCACGTTGGCCCGGTCCTGTTCCCACGCCGTGCCCAGTGCCTCGATGACCCGGCGGAACGACGGCATGCCGTGACGCTCTTCTGGTGGGAAGTACGTGCCGGCATAGAAGGGCCGACCCTCAGGCGTGCAGAACACCGACATGGGCCAGCCCCCGTGGCCCGTGAGCGCCTGGGTGGCCGCCATGTAGAGCGCGTCGAGGTCGGGCCGCTCCTCGCGGTCCACCTTGACCGAGACGAACCATCGTGCGAGGTCGGTGGCCGTCGCCTCGTCCTCGAAGCTCTCGTGCGCCATGACATGGCACCAGTGGCACGAGGCGTAGCCGATGGAGAGGAAGATCGGCTTGTCCTCCTTGGCCGCCCGCTCCATCGCCTCGTCGCCCCAGGGGAACCATTCGACCGGATTGTCCGCGTGCTGGCGGAGGTAGGGGCTCGTCTCGTCCGCCAGATGGTTCACGGATCCCGATGCTATGGCTCAACGCGGTCGCCCCTCGCGTGGAATGCTCCTCGGGTGGATCAGCACCAGCCGGGAGTGCTCGACGGTAAGACAGCACTCATCACTGGGGCCAGTCGGGGCATCGGCCTGGCCATGGCCAAGCGCTTCCTCGCTGCGGGCGCCAACGTGATGCTCTCCTCGCGGACCGAGGCGGACCTGGCAGGCGCCGTGGCGGACCTCGTGGCGGGCGGCGTCGATGAGGCCAAGGTGGCCTACCAGGCGGCCCACGTGGCCGATGCCGGTCAGGCCCAGGCGTGCGTAGCCGAGACGGTGGCGCGCTTCAGCGGGCTGGACATCCTGGTCAACAATGCCGGCACCAATCCCTATTTCGGCCCGTTGATCGACATCGACGTCGCCCGGGCGCAAAAGACTTTCGAGGTCAATCAACTGTCGGTGGTGATGTGGACCTCCTACGCCGTCAAGGCCGGTCTACGTGGGTCTGTCATCAACGTCTCCTCCATCGGGGGGCTCGGCGTCGAGCGGGGCATCGGGTGGTACAACGTCACCAAGGCAGCCGTCCTGCACATCACGCGCCAGCTGGCTTACGAGCTGGCTCCTGACGTACGGGTCAACGCCCTTGCCCCCGGACTGGTCAAGACCAAGCTCTCCCGGGCCCTCTGGGAGGGGCCGGGAGAGGAGCGCATTGCAGCCCGCATCCCGCTGCATCGTCTCGGCCTGACCGACGACATCGCCTCGGCGGCCCTGTTCCTCGCCTCCGACGAGGCGTCGTGGATTACGGGGCAGACCTTGGTGGTGGACGGCGGCTCGACCATCGTGCCGGGGGGTGGCGCGGGCTGAGCCGTCACACTTTTGCGGGCTGATTCGTCTGAGGGGGTGACGAAAGGTGGTGACCATGGCACATGTCCCCTTGGACGGCAGGAGAAAAGGCGTGATCCCCCGGTTGGCCCGTCGGTACGGAGCCAGGCGGTTCGGACGGTCCGTCGAGCCCGTTGCGGCCGCCTCGCACCATTCAGGAGTACTGGTGGCGACAGGGGCCCTCGAGACCGCAGCCCAGATCGGATGGAAGAAGCTCGATCCGACCCTTCGCTGGTTGGCCATCCAGGAGGTCGCGGCGCACATCGGTTGTTCGTGGTGCATCGACTACGGGTACTACGAAGGCATGCACGACGGCATCGATCCCGCCAAGGTCCAGGCGGTGCCGCACTGGCGTGACAGCGCGGTCTTCGACGCGCGCGAGCGCGCCGTGCTCGAGTACGCGGAATTGGCAACCCTGACTCCCGCTGCAGTCACGGAGGACTGCGCGACCCGACTGCACGCGCACTTCAGCGATGCCGAGATCGTCGAGCTGGCGGCCTGGGTCGCGCTCGAGAACCTCCGGTCCCGTTTCAACGCTGGTCTCGGGCTGCGCAGCCAGGGATTCGCGGCGACGTGCGCGGTGCCACCGGCCCGTGACGGTGTTGCCGCCTGACGACGTCTCCTCGTTCGAGGAGTGGCGCGACCTGCTCTTCGGCATCGCCTACCGCATGCTGGGTAGCGCCACCGATGCCGAGGACATGGTCCAAGAGACCTACCTGCGGTGGGCCCAACGCAAGGATCGGGACGTGGAGTCGGTCCGGGCCTATCTGGTCACCATCGTGACGCGCCTGTGCATCGACCAACTGGGCTCGGCCCGGGCGAAGCGACTCACGTACACGGGCCCGTGGCTCCCGGAGCCGATCGTGGCGGAGGCGCCCTCGGCCGCAGAGCAAGCGGACTCCTTGAGCTTGGCCTTCTTGGTCCTGCTCGAGGAGCTCACGCCACCCGAGCGGGCGGCCTATCTTCTGCACGACGTCTTCGGATACCGCTTCGAAGATGTCGCCCGGTCTCTCGGCCGTACTCCGGCCGGCTGCCGCCAAATGGCGGCGCGGGCCCGAAAGCACATCGCGGACCGGCGCCAACGCTTCGATGCCGACCTTCGTCAGGGCCGGGAGCTGACCCGCCAATTCATGGTGGCGTGCGGAACCGGCGATCTCGACGGCCTCCTGGCACTGTTGGCCGACGACGTGGTGGTATGGACCGATGGGGGCGGCAAGGTCCGTGCCGCCCTGCGCCCAATTGTGGGCCCGCACCGCTCGTCACGATTCCTTCTCCACGTGGCCAAGAATCTCGCGGGGACCCCTCGCGAGACCACGTTGAACGGGCAGCCGGCCATGGTGCTCATGGAGGGCGCGCAGGTGGTGGCGGCGCTGGTGCTCGACCTCCGGGAGGGCAAGGTCCTGAGCGTGCGGGCCGTCACGAACCCCGACAAGCTCGTCCACCTGAGCACCCAGTTGGGAGCGGGGCACCCGGACGGAGCCACCTCCGCCTACGGTGATGGGGTGACCCGCGAGCAGAGATGAGCTCACCCGCCGAGCTGGCTCGGGTAGCGAAGGCCGCCGAGACGCACGCCTGGGACCTGAGCGTGACGGCACCACTCGCGGTGATGGCCACCCGCGATTCGGGGCGGATCGGGGAACCTTGGGTCGTTTTGGCCTCCCCGGCCGGCCGGGGCCTGCGCGTTTCGTTCTTTCAGCCAGGAGACGCCCTCGACACCGAGGGCGAGTTGCTGGCCGAGGTCTCGGGGAATCCACGCGAAATGGGGCGCGCCCTGCGCACGATCCTCGAGGATCTCGCTGAGGGGACGGCAGCCTGAGCGAGGACTGCGGCGTCCTGGCGCAGATCAGTCCGGGCGGTGGCGGTCAGTCCGTTCGGTGCAGACGTGTCCGTTCTGTGCAGTCCAGTCCGCTCAGCGGAGATCCGCCCGTCGCACCTTCCCCGACGGCGTACGGGGCAGCTCGGCGGTGAGCACGATCTCCTTCGGGGCGGCCCATGGGGCAAGGCTCTCGGCAACGAGGGCGGTGAGCTCCGCCACGCTGGGCACCTCCCCGGTGGGCACCACCCAGGCCACGACCCGCTCGCCCCATTCGGCGTCGGGCCGCTTCCACACCGCCACTTCTGCCACACCGGCGTGGCCGGACAGGACGCGTTCGACTTCGTCGGGCCAGACCTTCTCCCCACCCGTGGTGATGACATCGGCGATCCGGCCGACGACGGAGAGAGTGCCGTCTTCGGTGAGGCACCCGGCGTCGCCGGTGGCGAACCAGGTGCGTGTGCCGTCCGGACCCAGGACCCTTCCCGTCGACTCGTCGCGGTAGCAGCGCATCAGCATGGGAGCCCGCAGGAGGATCTCGCCGCTGTCGCTATCGCTGTCGCCGTCATCGTCGAAATGGGAGATGGCGACCTCGACATCGTCGAGGGGCACACCGTCGTAGACGACACCCGAGCCCGTCTCCGTCATCCCGTAGGTGACCACGACGTTGGCCGGGAGTGCCCCCGGTGGCCGGCTGCCTCCGAGGAGGATCGCCGTAAACGCGGCCGGGTCGATGCGCCGGAGTGCTGTCGCGACAAGGGAGACATGCGTGGCCCGCCCCGAATGACCGAATGCCTCCACGGCCGCGGCGTCGAATCCGTGCACAACGGTGAGGGGGGTCCCCGTCAACAGGGCTCGGGTCACGACGGAGAGACCGCCCACGTGCGCCAGAGGCAGGCAGGCGAGCCAGGAGTGGCGCGACGGGTCGACACCGAGCCGCGCCGTGGTGGCGCGGGCCGACGCCAGGAGGGCGTCGTGCGTGAGGACCACCCCTTTGGGTTGGCCCGATGAGCCACTCGTCGCCATGACGAGCGCGTCGCCGTCCTGCACGGGCAACCCGTCGGTCAGCACGTGATGCTCGCCGTCGGAGGCCACGACGCGGGAGGGCCGGATGGTGGACAAGAGGACCTCGCGCGCGGCTTTGGGCAATCGGGGGTCGAGCGGCGCCACGGCATCGCCGGTGTCCCACACGGCCCGCAACGCATCGACGAAGCCCGCTCCCCCCGGGAGGTCCAGTGCGACGAGTTCAGGCACTGGCCGGTAGCGTAGGGCGTCGTGCACACCGTGGTCACCGGAAGTCCCCATGATCCCCTTGACGATCTCCGCCTGCTCGAGGCGCCCAAGTGGGAGCAGGTGGGGACGTTCTCCGACATCCGCTACGAGGTGGGCGACGGGATAGCAAAGCTGACGATCTGCCGGCCCGAGCGCCGCAATGCCTTCCGCCCCCAGACTCTCTTCGAGCTGACCGAAGCCTTCACGATGGCGCGGGATGACCCCGATGTGGGCGTCATCGTCCTGTGCGGCGAAGGTCCTGATGCCTTCTGCTCGGGTGGCGACCAGACGATCCGTGGCAAGGACGGCTACCTCGGTGATGACAGCGTGGCCGAGCGTGGCATCGGTCGGCTCAACGTGCTCGACCTGCAAATCCTCATGCGCCGCATCCCCAAGCCGATCGTGGCCATGATCGCGGGCTATGCCATTGGTGGCGGCCACATCCTGCACCTGGTGTGCGACCTCTCCATCGCGGCCGACAACGCCCGCTTCGGGCAAACCGGTCCCAAGGTCGGGAGCTTCGACGGGGGCTACGGCTCTTCACTCCTGGCCCGCACCATCGGGCTGAAGCGGGCCAAGGAGGTGTGGTTCCTGTGCCGTCAGTACGACGCCGCGCAGGCGCTCGAGTGGGGGCTGGTGAACACGGTGGTCCCATTGGACGACCTCGAGAAGGAGACGGTGGCCTGGTGCCGCCAGATACTCAGCCTGTCGCCGATCGCCCTGCGCATGATCAAGGCCGGCATGAACGCAGCCGACGACGGCCTCGCCGGCGTCCAACAATTGGCCGGGGACGCCACCATGCTCTTCTATATGACCGAGGAGGGGCAGGAGGGCCGCGACGCCTTCCTCGAGCACCGCAAACCCGACTTCTCAAAATTCCCCCGGCGCCCGTGACAACCCCGTGGCGGATGTGGGTGGCCGGCGCGCGCCCACGCACCCTGCCCGCCGCCGTGGTCCCCGTGGTGGTGGGGAGCGCGGCGGGCTATGTCGCGACCGGTCAATCCTTTCTCATCACGAGCATCAATAACGGCCATGTGGTGAGTCGGAGCAGCACGCCGGTGACGCACTCGTTCTCGCCCGTCAACGCGATCCTGGCCCTGATCGTCGCGCTCGGCCTGCAGATCGGCACCAACTACGTCAACGACTACGCCGACGGCGTGCGCGGGACCGATGAGGTGCGCGTCGGGCCCGTGCGCCTCGTGGCCGGGAAGTTGGCCACCGTACGGGAGGTCAAGACGGCGGCACTCGTCGCATTCGGGGTGTCGGGTGTCGCCGGTCTGATCCTCGCCATTCGGGTCTCCTACTGGTTCATCCCGATCGGCCTGCTGTGCGGCCTGGCCGGCTGGGCCTATACCGGAGGGAAGCACCCCTATGGCTATCTCGGACTCGGGGAGATCCTCGTGTTCATCTTCTTCGGGCTGGTGGCGACCGCCGGTTCGGCCTATGTACAGCATCTGCCCTTTGTGGGCACCTCCTCGTACCCGTGGGCCTTCGTCCTGTGGGCCGGGGTGCCGGTCGGCCTTCTTGCGGCGGCACTCCTGCAGGCCAACAACCTGCGCGATGTGGAGACCGACAAGGAGACAGGCAAGAAGACGCTGGCGGTACGTCTGGGCCGCGTGGGCGGTGGTTACCTCTACGTCGCCACGCTCGCCGCCGCCGCGGTGTCCATCATCGTGCTGCAGCACTACCGCGGGTGGTCGCTCATCGCCCTGGCGGCCTTCCCGCTCGCCGCCGTGCCGGTGCGCCTGGCTCTGGGCGATGGCAACGGGAGGCAGCTCCTTCCCATGCTGGCCACCACGGCGCGCCTCCAACTCGCCGTCGGCATCTTGTTGACGGCCGGCCTCCTCCTCGTCAGGCCGTAGCGAGCCAGTGCCCCACAAGGCGAGCCACGACGGCCGGCTGGGCGAGGTGTGCCGCGTGCCCCCCTCCCGGGATCAACGAGACGATGCCATTGGGTGCCGTCAGGGCCAGCCGCTCAGCGTGCGCCGAGAACCGGTTGTCGTCGGTCCCGGCCAATGCGAGGAGTGGCATCGCCAGCGTGGGGATGTGGTCCCACAAGGGCTCCTGGGTCCCGGTACCAGCCAGGCGCAGGCTCGATGCCAGTCCCACCGCGGTGTTGCGCTCCCGCTCGTCGCTCTGGGCCGCACCGGCCAGCCGGGCGAACATGGGACCACTGACCCAGCGCGTGACGAATGCCTCGACGTCCCCCGAGGCTTCGAGAGCGTCGGCCGTGGCCTCGTCTGCCTCCCGTCGCCGGCGGCGCGCCTCGGGATCCTCGATGCCCCCGGTGGCGCCGATCACCACCAGGCGGCGGATGCCGAGATCCGTGCCGGTCGCCACATGCAGGGCCACCCGCGCCCCGAGGGAGTAGCCAAGCAGGTCGCACGACACCGGGCCGACGGCAGACGTCACCGCCTCGCGTACGAGCGCGGCCGTCGTCGGCAGATCGGCCCGGACCGCATCGGAGCCTGCATGCCCCGGCAGGTCGACGCCGATCAATGTGTGGTCGTGCGCCAGCAGATCGCCGAACGGGCCCCACAAGCGCGCCGTCTGCGTGAATCCGTGCAACAGCACCAGAGGCGGACCGGCGCCGCGCTGTTCGACATGGAGTGGCACGCCCGGTGAGCGTACAGGCGACGTTTGCCGCCACCCTTGTCGACGAGTGGGTCCTCGGCGGCGTCACCGATGCCGTGGTGTGTCCCGGGTCCCGTTCGACCCCCCTGGCGCGGGCGCTGGCCGCCCGCCTCCGGGTTCACGTCCGCCTCGACGAGCGCAGCGCCGGCTTCTTCGCCCTGGGCCTGTCCATGGCCAGCGGGGTGCCGACGGTCATCTGCGTGACCAGCGGCACCGCGGCTGCCGAGCTCCACCCTTCGGTCGTGGAAGCCCACCAGGGCCGGGTGCCGCTCATCGTGTGCACGGCGGACCGCCCTCCCGAACTCCATCATGTGGGCGCGCCGCAGACCATCGACCAGGTCGGGTTGTTCACCACATCGACCCGGTGGTCGTGTGATCCCGGTGTACCCGACGAGTCGCAGGCCGCGACATGGCGACCGCTGGCGGTGCGGGCGTTGGCGGAAGCCGCGAGAGGGCCGCTCGGTCCCGGCCCTGTCCACCTGAACCTGGCCTTTCGGGATCCTCTCGTCGGCGAACCCGGCCCCTTGCCCGCTCGCAACGGGCCCTCCCTCGTCGTGTCGCCTGGTCGAACTCCCGCCCTCGAGAACCCGCTCGAAGGGCGCGGGGTGCTCATCGTCGGCGGGCCGGGTGTGCCTGACGCCGCGCGGGTGCTCCAACTCGGAACGCAGCTCGGCTGGCCCGTCCTGGCCGATCCACGATCGGGTTGCCGGCTCGAGGGCACCATCGCGGCCGCCGATGCGATCGTCCGGACGCGCCCACCGCTGCCGGACACCGTTGTCCTGCTCGGCACGCCCTGGCTCTCGAAGGCGCTCGGCGAGTACGTCTCGGCGGCGGCGGTGCAGGGTGCGCGCATCATCGGCGTCGATCCGTGGTGGCAATGGATGGATCCATCCGGGGTGGTGGGCGAGTTCCACTCCGCCACCCCCGAGGCCTGGGTCGCTTCGTCCCTCGAGCAGCGCGCACCGTGCGAATCGGGCTGGTTGGAGTTGTGGCACTCCTACGAGAAGGTGGCACAGGCGGCCATCGAACAGGTTTTGGCAGACGGGCTGAGCGAGCCGCTCGTGGCTCGTGCCTTAGCCGGCCACGCCGCCTCGGTGGGCGGGACGATCTTGGCGTCGGCTTCCATGCCACTGCGCGACCTCGAGTGGTACGCCCCCGCACTGGCCGCCCCCCCACGCGTGCTGGCCAATAGGGGAGCGAACGGGATCGACGGGGTGGTCTCTACAGCCCTGGGCATTGCGGCGACCGGCCGGCGCACCTTCGCGCTGCTCGGCGATCTGGCCTTCCTGCACGACGTATCGGGGCTGGTCAACCTGCCCGCTGTTCCCTGCACCTTCGTCGTGTTGGACAACGGGGGAGGGGGGATCTTCTCCTTCCTCCCTCAAGCCGATGCCCTCGGGAGCGACGAATTCGAGTTGCTCTTCGGGACGCCGCCCACATCCGACGTGGGAGCCGTGGCCCGAGGATTCGGCCTCGACGTGCACGAGGTGACCACTGTCGCCGAGCTGGAGAGTGCGTTTGCCGCCGGCCCTTCCCTCGTCCGGGTGCGGCTCCCGGGAAGGGCCGAGAACGTGGCGATCCACAATGCCCTCAACCGAGCCGTTCTCCTCGGGGTAACGTCGATTTAGCCCGAAAAGAGGAGGAGTCATGTTGGCAGCAACGTTCGGCGACGGACAGGTGGCGTATTCGATCCTTTGGTTCTTCCTCTTCTTTGTCGAGGTGTGGCTGTCGATTTCGATCTTCATCGACGTCTTCCGCAGCCACGACCTCAAGGGGTGGGAAAAAGCGGCCTGGATTCTCCTCGTGCTCATCCTTCCCATCGTGGGCATCCTGGCGTACTTCATCTTCCGAGGGGACAAGATGCGGGCTCACCAAATCCAGACGCAACAGGATTTCGTGGGACAGTTCAGAGGGCATTCCAAGGCCGACGAAATCGCCAAGCTCGTCGAGCTCAAGAACAGCGGGCACATCACCGAGGCAGAGTTCGAGGAGATGAAAGCGCACGTGATCAACCAGACGCCATCGGACGTCTAGGTCTATCCGGAGGGTTGCCCTAGTCCATAGGTCGGCGACGGATTCGACGTCATGACGCGCCCAGTCGGGCTGTGGAAGGTGAGCACGACGTTGGCGTCGCCGGACATCTTCCAACCAAGTTCGTGCACGGCCCGATGATGCTGGTCGCACAAGGTCACGAGGTTCGGCACGGAAGTAACCCCGCCGTTGCTCCAGTGCACGACGTGATGCACGTCGGTGAAGTCGGTATAGGTGCAACCGGGAAAGCGGCAGCCCTTGTCGCGGCGTCGGATCTCGATGCGTTGCGCCGCGCTCGGGTTGCGCCGGGCGATCCCTTGTTGGATGCTGCGCCCCTGTGGGTCGTCGGCCGACAGGATGATCTTGGCGTCACACGCCAGGCGGCGGGCCACCTCGGGCGAGAGGGGGCCCAGGACGTCGAGTTCTGCGCCGCCGCCGCCCCCCGCCAGATAGGTGAGATCGGCATGGACGACGACCGTTGGCCGACTCGACGCCAGATCACCGTCGCGCGCTCCGGGCGAAGACGCTCCCGGCGCAGCGGCCGATCCTCGATTGCCGCCGCCACCACCACGCCCGCCACCACCACCACGCCCGCCGCCACGCCCGCCACCGCCGTCACGCTGCACGCCGCCGCATATCTCGACGAGTGCATCCGACAGCCGCTGGTCGAACGGGGTGTGGTCCCGCACGTGGCGGCTGGCGCGTGCGGTGAGGGCTCCCTTGACGATGGCGTAGTGATCCGCGGGCAGTGAGCCCGAGAGGGACCGACGCCGGTCGTCGAAGCGGAGGAATCGTCGCGTGTAGGTGCCGGCGGCTTCAGCGTCGGATTGGCGATTGGAGGCGAGGGCGAGTTCACGTACCTGTTTGGCCGACCAGTGGGTGGCCTGTTCAGCCAGTTGGGCGTCCGTCTCTGGCTTGGCCACCTGGACCAGCGGTTTGACCTGGTCGAAGGAGAGCTTCCCCTGGGAGAGGGCCTCCGAGATCTTGGGAAGCGTTTCCAGCTTCTCGGCCGCGGTGACCCACTCGCGCGCCGTTGCCGCGGTCACGCCACAGCGCTGGACCAGCCACGACACCATGGTCGTGGCTCCGTCGACACGCCAGGCCTTGCGGCGGTTGAGCTCGGCCACTGCGGCGAAGAGGCGACGCTGGTGCGCCGAGACGGCACGGTGGTGCTGGCTCACGCTGGCGATGAGCGCGTCGGTCCGGCGCGAGACCGTGTCCGGCCTGGGACCGTCCTGAATGGCGGCGTTGACCATGTGTGCAGTATCGCAAAAGGGTGTGACAGAGAGATCGTGACGCGCCATCAAATGGGTACCTCACGGGGCTATCTTTCTGGTCATGCGGATCGGGATCGTCCACTCCGCATTAGGCCACTGTCTGGACCGGGCTAGGACATCGATCAGGAATCGCGGGACTTCCGGGTGAGCGCCACGGCTCTTGACGAGCCCACTGAGACAGAGCGCGCGGCGTACTTCCCCGCCCTCGACGGCGTAAGAGGGATAGCGGTTCTCGTGATCATGGGATATCACGGCGGTGTCTTCTTGACCAACGGCGGCTTTTACTCCCTCGACACCTTCTTCGCGTTGTCCGGCTTCCTCATCACCTCGCTCCTTGTCGCCGAGTGGCGCACCACGGGGACGCTGCGGTTGCGCACCTTTTGGAGTCGTCGGGCTCGTCGCCTACTGCCCGCGTTGTTGGTGCTCTTGCTCGGAGTGGCCGTCTACAACGCGCTCTTGGTACCGGCCGGTACCTATCCGCACCTCCGGAGCGATGCGCTGTCGGCGCTGTTCTACTACGCCAACTGGCACTTCATCGTGGCCGGGTCCAACTATTTCAACCAGACGGGTGCGACGTCGCCCCTGTTGCATACATGGTCCCTGGCGGTCGAAGAGCAGTTCTACCTCGTATGGCCACTCATCGTCCTGGCGATGTTGAAGATCTTTCGCACGCTGCGCGCCCTCCTCGTCTTCTGTGTGGTTGGTGCGGTCGCCTCTGCGTGCGAGATGGCGGTGCTGTATTCACCCGCCAACCGCAACCGCGTCTACTACGGCACCGACACCCGGGCGCAATCCCTCCTGATCGGCGCTGCCCTTGCCGTCGTACTTGCGTTGTGGGCGGAACGCAGTCGGCGTGTCGGCCGGGTGGCGACCTCGCCCCCTGGACACCGGGCCCTTCTCGCCGTCGGCGTGCTGGGCCTGGTCGGCAGCGCTGTGCTCTGGACCACGGTCACCTTCAACATGGCCTTTGCGTTCCGGGGTGGATTCCTGCTCGCCGCAGTGGCCACCTGTTGTGTCTTGATGAGTGTGGTGCGTGCTCCGGGTACTCCCATCGCGAGGTTCTTCTCGCTGCCACCGCTGCGGTATCTGGGGCGCGTGTCGTACGGCATGTACCTCTGGCACTTTCCACTGTTCCAATATGTCGATCACGCGCGGACCGACCTCTCTCCCTATCCACTGTTCGCTCTGCGCACGGCACTGACGATCGCCATCGCATCGGTGTCCTTCTACTTGGTGGAGCTTCCGATCCGCCGCGGCACCTTTTTACGAGGCTGGAAGGCGTGGTTGGCGACTCCGGCCGCCATCACGGCCACGGTCGTCGCTGTCTTGGCCGCAACGGTGGTGCCGGCGGCGCCCGTGTCGGCATCGTTCACGCCACCCAAGAAGATGGATACGGGGATCTACGCGGGCCCGCCTGTCAGGGTCCTCCTGGTCGGAGACTCCACCGCCTTCACCGTGGGCATCGGGCTAGGGGCGTATCAGAAGTCCTACGACGTCAAATGGAAAGACGGAGGGATTTTGGGGTGCGGAGTAGCCGAAGGCCTCGAGTTTCAGTTGCAAGGCGTGGACGCCCCTATGGACAGTGCCTGCACGGGCAGTGCGACGACCGAGCAGTGGCCCCAGGTATGGAAAGGGCTCATGAACTCGTTTCGCCCCAATGTCGTGATGATCTTGGCGGGCAGATGGGAGGTGGTCAATCGGACCTATGAGGGTCACTGGACCAACATCTTGAACCCGACATATGCCGCCTACGTCAAGCGTCAGCTTCGCCTTGCGGTTCACGTCGCAGGATCGAGCGGCGCGAAGGTGGTGCTTCTCACCGCTCCGTGCTACGACACCGGTGAACAACCCGACGGCCAACCCTGGCCGGAGGACTCCCCGGCCAGGCTGGCTGTGTACAACAAACTCGTGCGCCAGGTTGCGGCAACATCGAAGAACACGTCGTTGATCAATTTCAACGCGATGGCCTGTCCCGGAGGCCACTACGAGACGTACCTCGACGGTGTCGATGCACGATATGACGGCGTCCACTTCACCCTCGGCGGTGGCGTTGTATTCGAATCGCGAATCTTCCCGACCCTCGTGAGGCTGGGACGTAGCGAGATGGCGCAGGCAAAGTTAGCGAGTCGGGAGGCGAGCCCTCAGCGGTAGCGGTCGGCCGAGATCCACGTCCCGTGGCTCCGGAACGGGAGAGCCGCTCCCGCGGGCAGATGGATGACCGCCTGGGGCCGACGGCCGAAGGACGACGCATCGAGCACGTAGAGGTCGCTGGCGCCCCGGGGTGCGTCGTAGACCATGGTGAGCAGCCAACCTTCGTCGTCGGACCGCCCATCGGCCGCCCGCGCGAAGAGCGGCTCGCTGGCCGTGCGGTAGGGGCCGGGATTCCACGCCGCCACCTCGTCGCGCGCCATGTCGAAGCGGAGGAGGCCGAGGTGGTCGACGGCGGCGTCAACGCTCCGGTCGTGGTTGGGCGCCACCTCCACGCCATAGCCGTAGCGGAAGGGGGCGCCCTCACAGGTCGGGTCCGAGGTCGCGTACTCCACGAAGCGCTCGTCGATCTGCCTCCGCTCCAAGTGTCCGCCCTCGATACGCCACCGTTCCACGTTGGGCAGGCCATCGCCGATGAGGCTTTCGCCTATGCCCGACGGGCCGACCACGGAACGCGCGAGGTCGACGGGTCGCCCCGCTTCGGGCGTCTCATAGCGGCAGACGTAGAGCACCACGGCGTCGCCGTCGTCATGGGCGTGGAGCACGTGCGTGACGAGGCACGGGTCGACACGGACCCACTGCACATCAGAGCCGTCGCCCTCACGGTCGAGCACGCCGACCCAGCCCTCGGCCCCCGGGGTCCAGCGGAAGGGGACTGCCACGCGGCGCTCGGGCCCGCCGCCACCCGAAGGCCCCCTGTCGCCCGCAGGCCCACCGCCGTCATCCTCACCCTCACCCTCACCCTC
>PKYA01000072.1:0-15037 GCA_003133545.1 Acidimicrobiaceae bacterium
CCACCAGCCAGTAACCCTGGCCTCCGGGCGCGGCCGCCGCCGGACGGGCCGCCGGGGCGGGCGCCGCCACGCTCGTGCTCTGGTTGGGGGCGACCCCGACCCGAATCAGCGGATGTGAGGACAGAGTGGGAACGGGCGACGCGACGGCCGGGCTGGTCGCGGCCATGGAGACTGCGGCTCCGAACGAGAGCACACCCACGACGGAGATGGCGACGGAGCGCAGGAGGCTGCTCCTCACCGGTCTCCCGTCCTGGGTTCCATCAGCGACTCCTCCCCTTCGTGCGGCCGCGACGCAGTGGTCCCGGAGCGATTGGCGGAGAGGACGCGCACCAGGCCTGCCGACATCCTCCCGTGCCCCCACCGCGGCACCCGCCGACCGGACCTTGGATTCCAAGGATGTTAACGCAGGGGGATTGCGCCAGGGCCGCATTGGTCGACCCACTACGATTGGGGAGCATCCTCGAAAATCGGTCGCCACCAGGGGATGCATGTTCGATGGGAATCCGTCGACAACGGGCTGTAGCGCAGCTTGGCAGCGCGCCTGCTTTGGGAGCAGGAGGTCCCGGGTTCAAATCCCGGCAGCCCGACTCAGTGTTCCTTCCGGGGCTCGAGTAGCGAAGCAACCAATAGTTCTGTCAGCCATGTCTCGTGTTGCTCTGGCGTCCAGCCCTTCACCCCGACAGTCAATCGGTACAATTCGGGGTCGATGAGCACAGCAAGGCGGGAAGCCGCCTGCTGAATGGAGAGCCCTTCTCGGAGGTCTCCACACTCGGAGAGGTGCGCAGCGAACTGTTCCATGCCCGCGTGCCTTTCTCTCGAGCCGCGTGACCACAGCTCCGCAGCTTCGGGATCGATGGCGGCCGCGCTGCGGAGCATCTGATCGACCGCGGTAGCCCGCTGCGAGATGGCGACCGCATGGGCGGCATGGAGGCGCAGCTTTCCCTCCGCGCTTGGCTCGGCCATGATCGCCGCCAAATCAGCACGATCGGCGATAGGCACCGGTTCGTCATCACCGGCGACTGTCTGATCGATCACTGCTTTCAACACGTCGCGTTTGGCTGGGAAGTGCGCGTAGACGGTCTGGACGCTCACGCTCGCTCCATCGGCGATGGCAACGAACGTCGTCGCGGGGTAGCCGAGATCGACGAAGAGATCCCGGGCAGCGGTCACGATCCGCAGCCGGGCGTCACGAGCTCCCGCTTCCCGGCGGGAGTTGTCATAGGAACGTCTCTTGACAGGATCGATCATTCCAATATAGTACTACCTTATTGGATAACTTATAACTCTATTCGAAAGGTGGAACCGTGTACGCCTACTGCCGAGAGATGACTGGCGTACCGAGGAAATGGCGACCAAGGTGGAGAAGGAGGTAGGTGACGCCCCTGTTGCCGGTCTCGTCGTGCACGTCTCGGGTCCATCCGAGGTCGGGTGGAGGATCATCGACGTCTGGGAGTCAGAAGAGGACGACAACCACTTCCGGGAGGAGCGGCTCAACCCCGCTCTCCGAACTGCGACGCGGGGCACCCCTCCACCTCGCCGACCCTTTGACTCCTTTGCCGTGCGCGGCATCGAGGTGCTGTCGCGGCGCGGACCCAACGCGTGAAGGCTGATTCCGGAGCGCGACAACGGCCATCCCCCGTTTCGAAACGGCGGTCGGTTTTACTTTTCGGGTGCCACTCCGACCCGCAAACAACTGCCGTCAGAATGAAGCCCCGCCGAGGAGAACAAAATCCACACTGCCATTCGGCGTTGTCTGCGTGCTGGTCGGCACCATCTTGGCCGGGGGGTCGAGTGGGGCGAGCACGCGGGTAGACCTTTCGACCAAATCGACGGCCCACGTCACCGCCTCGACAGCCCAAAGCGAATCGACTGCGATCAAGCGGGCGGCGTGGACTTCGAATGTCGAAGTGCGCGTGGGCAATGGCTCATGGACCTTCACGTCCGACGGCGTTCCATCGTCGCGCTTCACTGCCGCTCACTACGCGGTGCCCGCCAACCCACTCGACGTGAGCGCCGCCGGGGCCAGTGTCATCGCCACGGCACAGGTACTGCGGGACCAGGACTACTCCTTCACTCTCCCGACAACACCGCACTATTCATCGACAACCGTCACAAACCTCGGAGCCATCGGAGTCATGTTGGATGGGGCGGTGCTGTACAACCCGTACGAGGCGAACAAGGAGACGGTGGCGACCCATGACAACTTCTCCACGACTCAGAACGGCACGACAGCATCGTTCCTCGACTCATGCGACGGCCACCCCGGGCCGGGAGGGCAGTATCACTACCACGGGCTTCCCGATTGCCTGGTCCAGTACGCGACCACAGGCAGGAACGAACAGACGACTTCTGTGTCGTCATTCGCCGGAGCCACAACGGCGCCAGCAGCCGAAACGAACTCCGCTGCACGCAAGCCCGTACTCCTCGGTTTCGCGTTTGACGGCTACGGCATCTACGACAACGTCGCGATGGACGGGAAGAAGATCGGCATCTCGTCTCTCGACTCGTGCAACGGCATCTTTTCGGCGGTCCCCGGCTACCCCCACGGCGTCTACCACTATGTCCTCGAGAACGTGAAGACGGACCGGTCGTCGCTCAACTGCTACCACGGTGTCGTCTCGTCCGCCTATATCCATGCGTTGAAGGACTCGATCAACGCCATCACAGGAGACGGTCCACCGCCGGGCCCAGGTCCTGGCCCCGGGTTCTCCACTCTGGACGGTCCGGCCGATGCCATCGCCGCGACGGCGAAGAGCCTGGCCGCCAACAAGAATGAAATAGTCCTGTTAACCGACGAGCTCAACGCCCTCGGTCACGGGGATCTCTGCTGATCGTCGCCACGGCGGCTTTGGCCATCTCGCGAGGCGCTCGATTACCCTGCCCGGCGTGTTCACCATCACCGGTACCGCGCAAAAAGACGCGTGGGACCGTGACGTGCTCCCTCCGGTGGAGCGGGTACGCCCCGGCCTGTGGTCGATCCCGGTTCCCATACCGAACAATCCGCTGCGGTACGTCTCGGTATATCTGCTCGAGCTGGACAGCGGGGTTGCCCTGGTCGACGCGGGATGGCCGACCGACGATGCCTGGGATGCGCTGAATGCCGGGCTGGAGGAGGCGGGCGGGTCGATGAGCGACGTCCGTGCCGTGGTCGTGACCCACCTGCATCCCGACCACTACGGGCTGGCCGGAAGGGTCCGCGAAGCTTCGGGTGCCTGGGTCGGCCTGCACCCAGCCGACGCCTCGCTGATCGAGGCGCGCTATCACGACACCGATGGGCTCGTGGAGCGGATGCGGGAGCTCTTGGCCATGTCCGGCGTGCCCCAGGACAAGTTGCCCGATCTCGCCTTCGCCTCCATGGAGGTCAAGTCCACCCTCAACGTCGCCCAGCCCGATCGCCTCATTGAGGACGCGGAGCTGCTCGACCTCCCGGGCTGGGACCTGAGGGCCGTGTGGACACCGGGCCATTCGCCTGGACATATCTGTCTCTTCTCCGATCAGCACAAACTGCTGCTCTCGGGTGACCACGTGTTGCCCCGCATCACGCCGAACATCGCGTTCCACTCCCAGCAGTTCGCCAATCCGCTCGGCGACTACCTCGAGTCGCTGGCCAAGGTCAGGGCGCTGCATCCCGACGAAGTCCTGCCCGCGCACGAATACCGCTTCTCGGGCCTCGACGAGCGCGTGGCCGCACTCGAGGAGCACCACGCCCAGCGCTTGGCAGAGATTGAGGGAATCCTGCAGCAGAGCCCGGGCATCTCGTGCTGGGACATCACGCTGCGCCTCTCATGGTCCCGCCCGTGGGACGACCTGCACGACTACATGCAGCGCGCCGCCAACGGCGAGACCTTGGCCCACTTGGTCCTGCTGGAACGTCGGGGGCGGGTGGCCCGGGAGTCGACCGTCCCGGCGCGCTTCTTCCTGGTCGAGTAGCAGCGCTTACCCGGGCCGGCGGCGCAATGTCACGCTGCACCAGGCGCGCTTGCGGCACGAGGGACAAGTCATGCGCCGATCGAATTGCCCGCGGGGAAGCCAGGCGCCGATCGGGAATTGAAAAATCAAGAGATCAAGCAGACCGATGTGGGACACCTGACGGCAGCGCTGGCAGTCCACCGTGACCGCCCCCCGCTCAGCCAGCGGATTGTCCGAGGTCGTGCGCACGCTGTCGGAGTCGGGTCGGGCGNNGCCCGAGTACAGCGCACGCTTCCCGACGGGCAGCGCGACGGTCGAGGCCGTCGGATGTGACTCGTGGCCACCGGCCCCCGCGGTGGAAGGCACCCAGAACAACGCCCGCTTACCGAGAGGGTCGGGGGGCTTGGCGCGCCGGTCGTCTCCCATTCAGAGTGCTCTGACCGAGTCGAAGACCTGCGTGGCCAACGTGCGGTACGCGGCAGCACCCGGCGACGCGGACGCGTACTCCAACACGGACTGGCCGAATCCGGGAGCCTCGGCGAAACGCACGGACTTCGGCACCGGAGGGTCGAACACCCTGAGCCCGTAGCGCTCCCCCACCTCTCCCAGCACCTTCCGAGCGTGCGTCGTGCGACCGTCATACATGGTGGCGATCACCCCGAGCACGCGGAGCTTCTCGTTGGCAAACTGGCGGACGTCCTCGATGGTCTCGAGCAGCTGCCCCACGCCGCGGTGACTGAGTGCCTCACACTGGAGGGGGACCAGCACGACCTCGGCCGCCGTCAGGCCGTTGATGGTCAGCACACCCAAAGAGGGCGGGCAATCGATGAGCACGACGTCGTACTCATCCATGATGGGCTGCAAGGCGCGGGCCAGCACGTGCTCGCGCCCGGTGCGGTTGAGCAGATGTACCTCGGCACCGGCCAGGTCGATGGTGGCCGNNAGGCGCTCTTGAAGCCGCGGTCGACCGAGGTGCGGATGGAGCGGCCGGACCGCGTCTCGTCTTTTAATCGTTCGAAATAGACGATGTAGGAGTCGACGGTGATCCCCACCGACACGATGATGCCGATGATGCCGGCCAGGTCGATGGTGGCCGGAATGACGGTCAGCCCCGGCACCCCGGGGACCGCCCGGCGGACGTCGGCCATTTGGACACGGCGCACCAACACGTCGTGCAAGGACAGCCCGAGGTCGTCGGGATCGAGCCCCAGTGAGAACGTCAGGCAGGCTTGGGGGTCCAGGTCGACCACCAACACCCGCTTGCCCTGTTGGGCCAGGGCGACGCCGAGTGACTGCACCGTCGTCGTCTTGGCCACGCCGCCCTTCTGGTTGGCGACCGCTATCACTTTGACCACGGCGGCGAGTCTATGGCTGTCCCCCCGGACCGTCCTTGGTGACCACCGCGCCGCGTGGAGCCGCGCCCGGGGACGACATGTCCACAACCGCGGTGCGCAACGCTCAACCGCGATAGGCGGCCTCCTGTTGCCCCACGTCGTGGACCAGGTCTCCGAGGGCCAGATTGACGTCATCGAGGTGGTACCCCCAGTCGGGACCGAGGTTCGCCGTGACCGTCGGCCGGGGATCACCCGGGACGCCGGTGGAGGTCACCTGCAGCCAGGTGGCACCGTCCCTCGAGACGCACTGCGCCGTGTACTTCCCTGGAAACGAAACCCACGGGGTGCTCACCTTGACCCCCGGAACCGCCGCCGTGGCACTGAGGAAGTACGGAACGAGCGCTCCGGTGCCATCCGAGAAATTGACCGGATTGACACACGCCACCTGCTGCCCGGTGCTGCGGTCCTGGTCCGACTGCAGACTGACGCCCTGGCCGGGACGCCCGAAGTTCGATGTCGACGGCGGGGTGGAGCCGAAACTGGAGTAGGCGATGACGCACCCCGTCTGGCGCGCCGAGGCGCATGTCGGGATGTGGGTGAAGCTGCCGCCGACATCCTTGCCCTGCGGCACCTGCACGTTGCCACCGAGGATGATGGCAGACACCATCAGTTTGCGCAGCCGCGCACTGGGGTCGATCTGCTGGTGCAGTAGGCGGATCAACATGGCGGCACCCTGGGAGTGCCCGATGAAGATGACGGGACGGCCGTCGTTGTCGTGGGCGAGATAGTCCTGCCAGCCCGACAAGAGGCTGGCGTAGGCCACCTGGTCGGCCGCCGGATCGCCTCCGAGCCCTTTGGCCAGTGAGGCCGCCGTGCGCTGGTGGTACATCGGCGCCCAGACCCGGCAGACCTGCGAGAACCGTGACGCTTGAGAGACGGCAGCGGCTGTTTCCGCCGGTTGCACCTTGAGGTTGGCGTTGTCGGCCTTCTGTGTCGAGACGGTGGGGTACACATAGAAACAGTCGAACCGTGACGAAGCGGCGGGCGCCTGGGACGAGACGGTCGTCGCACCGCTTGCCGTCACGGTCGTCGAGGACAAGCTGAAGGCGCACGGGTCATTGGCCATGCCGGGGCGGCAGAGCCACACCGTGCCTGTCGGCGCGGCGGCACCGGTTGCCGACGCCGCGGGCGGCGACGCCACGGCGATGCCGGCCATCACGACGATGCCGGCCAGCAATGCCAGCACACTGGCGACCAACGAAGCACCCCGGCCGCACCGTGCCCCCGGCGGCCAGCGCGCAGCCCTCGCACCGTCACGCCCCGCACCGTCTCGCCGCATTTTGCCCTCCTTGTGCCGGCCGTCGCCCCCGAGCCCGTGGCGACGCTAGGCTATATGTAATCGATTGCACATTCAAGTGGAGTGACGTGTCCGACGAAGCGGTGCAGCGCCCGCCCAAGCGGGTGGACATGAAGGAAGTGGCCGAGGCAGCGGGAGTGAGCACGGCCACCGTCTCCCGCGTGCTCAGCCAGTCGGGTTACGCCAGCCCCGCGACCCGCGCCCGCGTGACGGAGGTGGCCGATCGTCTCGGCTACCAACCCGACTCGGTGGCGCGTGGCCTGCGCACCCGCCGGAGCACGACCCTGGCCATCCTCGTGCCGGACCTGCGCAATCCGGTGACTCTGGCGTTCATCCGCGGGGTGCAGCACGTGGCCCAACAGTGCGGCTACGCAGTGGTGATCGCGGACGCGCAGCGCGACGCCGAAGTGGAACGACGCCAACTTGCGCTGTTCCAGAGCCAACGGGTGGCAGCGGTGATCGTCGCGGGGATGATGCAGGACCCCTCGGCTCTCTCCACAATCGCACGGGGGAACTCGCTGCTTGTCCACTCGCCCGATGCCGCTCCGGGCTCGCTGGAGGGCGAGCGCGAGGCAATCACCGATGCCGTCTCGGATCTCTCGCGGCACCGGCACCGATCCGTGTTGTTCATCTCCCGCCGCGCGCCGTCAGCAAACGCAGAGCCGCCCGCCACGCTCACTGAGGTCCGACGCAGAGCTTTGGCGGATGCATCCGCAGAGCTGGGAATGCGCGCCGATCAGTGCACGCTCCCGACGGAGCTGTCAGGTGCCGCGGCGTCCGGGCGGTTGGCGGACGCTCTGGGAGGGCCGGGCGGCCCACGCGCAATCATCTGTGCGTCACATCGACTCGCCCCGCAGGTCCTCGCCATGCTGGCGACGATGGGATGGGACATCCCCGGGCAGATCTCCTTCCTTACGTTCGGGGACTCGGAATGGGCGACCGCATATCGTCCCGCGCTCTCCGTGATCCGCCTCAACCGCTACCAGGAAGCCCGTCATCTCACCCGTGAGCTCTTGGTGCAACTGGGCAACGTCCTCCCCCTCGAGGAGGCGGCCGCACTTCCCGCCTACGTCCCTCGGGACTCGGTGGGTGATCGGCCCGACGAGGCCGCCTAGTGATACGCGGCCTCTTCGTGCGCCACGTCGTCGACCAGGTTGCCCAGGGCCAGATTCACATCGACGAGGTGGTACCCCCAGAGGGGACCGAGGGAAGCCGTGACCGTCGGCCGGCGATCACCCGGGACGCCGGTGGGGATCACCTGGAGCGTCGTGGCACCGTCCAGTGTCTCGCACTGCGCCGTGTACAGGCCCGGATACGTCACCCACGGAGTAGGCACGCGCACTCCGGATGGGTGCGAGGTGGCACTCAGGAAATACGGTTGTAACGCGCCGCGGCCGGTGGTGAAGTTGACCGGGTTGACGCACGCCACTTGCATTCCCGCCTTCGCCGTCTGGCCCGACAAGGTGCTGACCCCGGTGCCGGGACGCCCAAAGAGCGACAAGGCCGGCGGCGGTGCCCCGAAACTTGAGTAGGCGATGACGCACCCCGTCTGGCGCGCCGAGGCGCACGTCGGGATGTGCGTGAAGCTGCCGCCGACGTCCTTGCCCAGCGGCACCTGGAGGTTGCCACCGAGGATGATGGCCGACACCAGCAATTTGCGCAGCCTGGGACTGGGATCGATCTGCTGGTGGAGCAACCGGATCAACATGGCGGCGCCCTGGGAGTGCCCGATGAAGATGACGGGACGGCCGTCGTTGTCGTGGGCCAGATAGTCCTGCCAACCCGACAGCAGGCTGGCGTAGGCGACCTGGTCGGCCCCGGGCTCGTCCTTGAAGAGCGAGGACACTGTGCGCTGGCGGTACATCGGCGCCCACACCCGGCAGACCTGCGAGAAGCGTGAGGCCTGGTCGACCGCCGTCGCGATCTCGGTCTCTTGGACCTCGAGGTTGGCGTTCGCGGTGGTCTGGCCCGAGACGGTCGGGTACACGTAGAAACAGTCGAACTTCGACGAGGTGTCCGGCACGGCCGGCACGCTCGTGGTCGCACCCGTGGCCGTCACCGCGGTCGTCGCCAGATTGGACGTGCAGGGATCATCGCCCTGGCCGGGGCGGCAGAGCCATACCGTGGTCGAAGGCGCGCCGGCACGCGCCGCCGCCATGGCAACCGGCGCCGCGGACGCGGCGGGCGCACCGAGGGTTGCAATCAGGGCCAGCCCGCCCAGCCCCAGCGCCAGAGCCGGGGCCACGCGCGCCTGGGCGCGGGCGCGGCTGCTACCCGCGCGGCGCCCCGATCGCTTCACCCGCTGCACCCCGATGCTCCCCCCTTCGGATCCGAGCCGCAGGATAGGCGCTGGACCCTCGGAGGGATGCCGGGGAATGGCGGCGGGCGCGTAATGTCGTAAAAACCGTGCCCGCCATCCCCCTCAACCAGAAGATCGCCGTCGGCGCGGTGTTCGTCTCCGCCATGTTCATGAACATCATGGACATCACCATCGTGAACGTGGCGCTCCCGACCATCGGCCGCAATTTCCACATCGCTCCCACGGCGGTGGACGGGATCGTGATCGCCTACCTCGTCAGCCTGGCCGTCTTCATTCCGGCGTCGGGCTGGCTGGGCGATCGCTTCGGCGCGAAGAGGGTCCTCATTAGCGCCATCGTCGTGTTCACCACGGGATCGGTCCTCTGCGGCCTGGCGCAGAACCTGTCCGAGCTCGTGCTGTTCCGCATCGTCCAGGGCGCCGGTGGCGGGATGTTGGCGCCGGTCGGCATGGCGATGCTGTACCGGGTCTTCCCTCCGGCCGAGCGCATCCGGGCGGCCAGCATCCTCACCGTGGGCACGACACTCGCGCCGGCCATCGGGCCGGTCCTCGGCGGGCTGTTGGTGACCGACCTCACGTGGCGCTGGGTGTTCTTCGTCAACCTCCCCATCGGGATCGCGGCCGTCACCTTCGGTGCGCTGTGCCTCGAGCGTTCCGCACCGCAGGAGGCGGGGGTGTTCGACCTCCCCGGGTTCGTGCTGGGTGGATCGGGCCTCGGCCTGCTCATGTACGGGGTGTCGGAGGGACCGCTCAAGGACTGGTCCTCACCCACTGTGCTGACCACCTGCGCCGGCGGCGTCCTCCTGCTCTCCGTTCTGATCGTGGTCGAGCTCCGCTCATCGCACCCCATGATCGATCTGCGGGTCCTGGCCGGCCGCCTGTTCCGATCCTCGAGCGCCATCATCTTCCTGACTTCAGCGGGTTTCCTCGGGACGCTGTACCTGATCCCCCTCTACTTCCAGGACGCCCGCGGCCTGACCGCGCTGCAGTCGGGCCTGTCCACCTTCCCCGAGGCGTTCGGCGTGATGCTCGGCGCCCAGTTCGCCAGCCGGCTGATCTACCCCCGGCTCGGCCCCCGCCGGCACATCACGGCAGGCCTCGTCGGCCTCGCTGCCATCATGTTCCTCTTCACCAAGGTCGGCCTGACCACGAACCTGTGGTTGATCCGGTGCGGCATGTTCGGGTTGGGGCTCATGGTCGCCCAGATCTTCGTACCCACCCAGGCGGCGTCCTTCGCCATGATCTCCCCCGCCGCGACGGGACGGGCCTCCACCATCTTCAACACCGGTCGGCAGGTGGGCAGCGCGGTGGGTGTCGCCATCCTGTCCACCGTGCTCATCGGCATCGGCTCGACCGAGGCGGCAGGAGGCATCGCCCATCCGAATCTGCGGGCCTACCACTGGGCCTTCGCCACCGCGGCCCTCTTTGCACTGGCTGCCACCTGGTTCTCCCTTCGCATCCACGACAGTGACGCGGCAGAGACCATGGTGCGCCGGGGCCACCCTCCGGTGCCGGCCACCGACCAGCCGGTACCTGTCTCTGGGTCCGTGGCCTGACCGCTGGCCGGCACGGTCCTTGCCGGCACCCGGCGCGACGGAGAGACTGCCGCCGTGCCGCACCTCCGCCACGTCTCCGTGTTCTGCGGTTCGCACCTGGGTGACAGCCCCTCGTTCGCCGCCGCCGCCGGCGCCCTCGGCACTGCACTGGCCGAGCGCGGCATCGGGCTCGTCTACGGTGGCGCCGCGATCGGGCTCATGGGTGCCGTGGCGGATGCGGCCCTGGCCGCCGGGGGTCTGGTCACGGGGGTCATCACCGAGTCGCTGGCCGACCTCGAGATCGCGCACCGCGGCCTCAGCCGCCTCGACATGGTCACCACCATGCATGACCGCAAGGCCCGGATGGCGGAGCTCTCCGACGCGGTCATCATGCTGCCCGGAGGGTTCGGCACGTACGAGGAATTCATGGAGTCCGTCACGTGGGTACACCTCGGGATCCACCACAAGCCGTCGGGGATCCTCAACGTCGACGGGTTCTTCGATCACCTCTTGCGCTTCGTAGCCCAGGCCGTCGACGCCGGTTTCATCCGCCGGCCGCTGGCCGACGCCATTGTGGTGGCGGACGACCCGGGGGAACTCCTCGGCGCCCTGGATCTCGCCCTTTCCTAGGCGGCTTCGGCCGGGGAAGAAGGCGGTCGCCCTGTGTGAATTTGCTTACCTATTTCCTTCTATTTGCTTGTTCCTCTATCTTCTTTTGTATATCCCTGTTTCCCGGGTTATCCATGATATTGACAAAGATGACTGTTTTAGTCGAGAATCATGTCCATGAAATCCACCCCCGCACCGCCGCGCGTCCGTCGACGCATCCTTGACCTGGGCTTTTCCGGCCGTGCCGCCACCCGGCTCGCCGTGGCCACGATGGCGGCGGGGGCCATGGTGGCCGCCGGGGCCGTCGTCGGCCTGGTCGCTCCAGCCGGCGCCAGCGGCGGAACGGTCAACCTGGTGGCCTATTCGACCCCCAAGGCGGCCTTCGGAGCAGAGGTGACCGCATTCGAGGCGACCAAAGCGGGGCAGGGCGTCACGTTCTCGCAGTCGTTCGCGGCCTCGGGCACGCAGGCCGACGACGTGGTGAGTGGGCTGCCGGCCGACGTCGTCAACTTCTCCACCACCCTTGACATGGACAAGTTGGTGAAGGCCGGGCTGGTGGCGAAGAACTGGGACCAGAACAGCACGGCGGGGATGGTGACCGACTCGATCGTGTCGTTCATTGTGCGCAAGGGCAACCCGAAGCACATCAAGACATGGGCCGATCTGATCAAGTCCGGGGTCCAGGTGGTGACGCCGAATCCCTTCAGCTCGGGATCGGCCAAGTGGAACCTCCTGGCCGCCTACGGCGCCCAGCTGACTACCGGTCAGAGTGCAGCGAAGGCGCAGGCCTACCTGAGCAAGTTGCTCAGCCACACCGTCTCGCAGCCCACCAGCGCCAGCACCGCGCTGCAGGCCTTCCTCGCGGGCCAGGGGGACGTGCTCTTGGACTACCAGGACGATGCCGACTACGCCGTGCACCAGGGTGAACCGATCACAGTGGTCACGCCCGCGCAGTCCATCCTCATCCAGAACCCGATCGCCCTCACGACGACGGGCGCCAAGAACCCGGCGGCAAAGGCCTTCGAGGCATTCCTGCTCTCCGCGGCAGGACAGAAGATCTGGGCCCAGCAGGGGTATCAGCCGGTCGTGGCCAGCGTGGCTAAGAAGTTCACGTTCCCCGAGCCCGCCAAGTTGTTCACAATCGGCACTTTGGGCGGTTGGACCAAGGTCAATACGACGTTCTTCGACCCGACCACCGGGATCGTGGCGAAGATCGAGGCTGGTCTCGGCGTCTCCACGGCCAGTGGTTGACGTAGGACTCGAGACGCATCGCGCGCCACCGAGCGCGCTCTCGGCGAAGTCGACCCGCACGCGCGCCCTTTCGAGGGGCGCCGCCGCGGCGAGCGGCCCGGCCCTCGCCGTCACCTATCTGAGCCTGCTCGTGCTGTTGCCCCTCGCCGCCATCCTCAGCCAGGCGTTCACCGGCGGACCCGCAGCCTTTTGGCGTGAAGCGACCTCGCCCGAATCCCTGGCCGCCCTCGAGCTGACGGTCGTCTGCTCACTCATCGTCGCGGTGTTCAACGCCCTCGCCGGGCTGCTCATCGCCTGGGTGATGGTGCGCGACGAATTCGCGGGAAAGCGCGTTGTCAACGCAGTCATCGACCTGCCCTTCGCCCTTCCAACGGTGGTGGCCGGCCTCACGCTGCTCAGCCTGTATGGGCCGAGCAGCCCCTTCGGTGTCAACGTGGCCGGAACCCGGGTGGCCATCGTCCTTGCCCTGGCCTTCGTGACCTTGCCCTTTTCGGTGAGGACGGTCCAGCCGGTCATCGCCGAGCTGGACCGCGAGACAGAAGAGGCGGCGGCCTCGCTGGGGGCCTCACCTGCGGCAGTGGCGAAACGTATCGTGCTCCCGAGTATCGCCCCGGCGATGCTGGCCGGGGCCGGCCTCGCGTTCGCCCGGGCCGTGGGTGAGTTCGGGTCGGTGGTGCTGATCTCGGGCAGCCTGCCGTACAAGACCCAGGTGGCCTCCGCCTGGATCTACAGCCTCTACGGGGATGACTTCCTGCCCTATGCAGCTGCCGTCTCGACCGTTCTGGTGGTGTTGGCCCTGGCTCTCCTCCTCGGCATGGGGTGGCTGCGTCGGCGCTTCGATGTCGGGGGTATCCAGTGAGCCGCCGTTGGCGCCTGCCGGCGCGGTTCGCTGCGCTCGGCTACCTGGCCCTCCTTATCGTCGTCCCGGTCGGTTCGGTGTTCTTCCGCGCCTTCCAGCACGGATTCGGTGCCGCGTGGGACGCCGTGACCACCCCCGAAGCGACGCACGCCTTCTGGCTCACCATCTTCGTCGTGGCGATCGCCGTCCCCCTCGACACGATCTTCGGCGTCGGGGTGGCGCTCCTCCTGGCCCGGCACCGCTTCCGGGGAGCGTGGATCCTCGACGCCTTCATCGACATCCCGCTCGCCCTCTCCCCGGTGGTCGTCGGGCTGGGCCTCGTGCTCGTCTACGGCAAGAGCGGCTGGTTCGGAAACTGGCTGGCCGCACGAGGCATCGCGATCATCTTCTCCGTCCCGGGCATCGTGATGGCCTCTGCCACGGTGGCACTCCCCTATGTGGCGCGGTCGGTGCTCCCGGTACTGCTGGAAATCGGCACGGAGCAGGAGCAGGCGGCCCGGACACTCGGTGCCGGACCGGTAGCCATCTTCCTTCGCATCACCTTGCCCTCCATACGCCGATCGCTGGCCTATGGCGTCACCCTCACGACGGCACGTGTGCTCGGCGAGTTCGGCGCCGTGGCCATTGTCTCTGGCGCCATTGTGGACAAGACCCAGACGATGACCCTGTTCATCGACGACAGCTTCAATAACCTCGATCCTGTCGGCGCCTACGCGGGAGCGGTTATCTTGGCACTGCTCTCCCTCGGCGTTCTCCTCATTCTGGGGGGCGACCGTCACCAACGAAGGGAACGACGATGGCAATCACCGTCAGCGGAGTCACCAAGCGATATGGAAGTGCTGTTGCCTGCGACGACGTGACCCTCGAGATCCCCGCCGGCTCTCTGACCGCGCTCCTCGGACCGAGCGGTGGGGGGAAATCGACCTTGCTGCGCATCATCGCCGGGCTCGAGACGCCCGATCGCGGCACGGTCGAGATCGACGGCGTCGACGTCACGGACGTGCCGGTGCGCAAGCGCGGTGTCGGCTTCTGCTTCCAGCACTACGCACCGTTCCGGCACCTCACCGTACGGCGGAACGTGGCGTTCGGCCTCGAAGTCCGGCGGCGCCCGAAGAACGAGATCCGCGAGAAGGTCGACGAACTTTTGGACCTGGTGAAGCTCGCGCACCTGGCTGACCGCTACCCTTCCCAGCTCTCCGGTGGCCAGCGACAGCGCATGGCCCTGGCCCGCGCCCTGGCCATCGAACCGAGGGTCCTCCTGCTCGATGAGCCCTTCGGCGCCCTGGACGCCCAGGTACGCCAGCAACTGCGGCGCTGGCTCCGGGATCTGCACGAGAAGATCGCCGTGACCACCGTGCTGGTCACCCACGACCAGGAAGAGGCCATGGAGGTGGCCGACCGGCTGGCCATCATCAACGAAGGGCACCTCGAACAAGTGGGCTCTCCGTCCCAGATCTACGATCGTCCCGCCAATGAGTTCGTCCTCAAATTCCTCGGTCCGGCCACGCAGTTCGGCGGGTCCTGGGTTCGTCCCCACGACCTGACCGTCCACCGTGTCGGCCGGGGCACGGGGCAACCGGGGGTGGTCGAGCGCGTCACCCATCTCGGGTTTGAAGTGCGCGTCGACGTCCACCTCAACAACGGCGAGAGGACTTGGGTGCAATTGAGCCGGGGCGCGGCCGACGAGCTCGGCCTCGAGGAATCCGACGTCGTGTGGGTGGCACCGTCCCCCCACGCGCTCGCCGCGACGGGAATGCGCCAGCTTTCCTCAGCCTGAGGGCGCTCCCGCGTCGAGGCGCTGGTCACGACGCCAGTTCGGACACCAGCGACAACGCGCCCCCGGCAGGAGTCGAACCCGCAACCTGA